>JALWGH010000205.1 GCA_027013735.1 Melioribacteraceae bacterium | reverse complement strand
GTATCCAATAATGCATTAATCCAATTATGCAAACGTCCCGTTTTAACAAGTATCGTGTCGCTCCTCTGGAGCTCATTTTTTCTAATTTTAAATTCTACAAAGATACTGCCCCTCTGGGGCTCAAATCAAAAAATTTTTAATTTTTAATTCTTAATTTTTAATTAGTGCCTCTTACGTCTCGCTTCTTACCTCTCGCGTCTCGCGTCTTACGTTTAACCATTTCTTATTCCCAGTGACAAAAATCACTAAAACTTTCACAAAAGGAATAATTTAGTTAAGTTTCTCGACTAAAATTATCACAGGTTTTACCTAAATACTTTCAGGGGTTAAAAAATATTGTTGATTAAAATAATTTATCGTGGAGGTTAAAGTGAAAAAAATCACTCAACTGATATTTGTTTCGATTTTTATTCTATTTTCAAACACAATCTTCGGGCAGTATTTGTTTACTGCGGACAGTAACATGACGCTTTTGGGCAGGGAACCAAACGGATATTGCAACGCTGTAATGCCTTTTAATTCAACGTATCTTTTAGCCGGCAGCGGCAGGGGAGTGAGAATAATTGACTATTCCGATGCTGAACATCCGGTGATGATTGCACAAATTAACACGGAATCGGAGGTAAGCGGAATAGCAGTAAACGGTAATTACGCTTACATTGCAACTAACTCTCCTTACGGAGAATTTTCCGAAGGCTTTTACATCGTTGATTTGTCCGACATTACCAATCCGCAAATAGATTACTACGAAAGTTATTCGTCAACTGCAGGCGCTTTTGCTATTGCTAATAATGGTAGTTATGTCTTCGTTGCTACTAACGGTTACGTTTATTGTTACGATGCGTCCAACCCGACACATCCGCAAAAATTAAGCATTATGAGTGTCTCAAACGCTCCGCACGGGGTATTCTATTCAGATAACAAGCTGTACGTTGCGGCGCAATCAAGCGGGCTGGTTATTTTTGACGTTTCCAATCCCGCTCAGCCTGTACGTGTGGGAAGTTTGGCATCTTGGGCGGAAAAATGTGCCGTGCGAGATACTTTGGCATTTTTAGTTAAACAAGCTGACCAAATGGAAATAGTTTCTGTCTCCGACCCTGCAAACCCCTTTGTTATTTCCAAACTTCCGAAAGACACACTTGCATCAATGGAATATTTAATGGACGTAAAAGTCAAAGGGAATCTCGTTTACATTGCCGGTGATGCTTACATTCAGGATGTGGGACAAATGGCGCAGCTAAAAATTGCGGATGTTTCTAATCCAAGTGCCCCGAAAGTATTAAATTCATTTTTCAATCCGTTTAATATGGGTGCATCGGAGCGCGGTTTGTCCGTTCAATTATTAAACAATAAATGTTTCATGGCTTTCGGAAACGGCTTCCAAATATTTGATGTAACAAATTCCCAAAACATTAAATTGCTTTCGAATTATTTTACATATAGGAGAGACGGCAAAGTAAAATTTGCTAACGGCTATTTGGTAATGGCTTACAGAACACTGAGAGATAGCGTAAACGGTTTCACTATTTACGACGTCAGTAACCCGCAGAGCATAGTTGAAGAAAGCAATTATTTTTTGAAGGGTGACGGAGGTAATTTCGATTTGGCAGTTGATGGAAACATCCTTTGCCTGACCGACACAAGACAAATTTCGGTTGTGGATACATTAAGTGCTGTACATATTTTTGATATTTCAGTGCCTTCTCAGCCTAAAGAATTAAATGCAATCAAAGTACCATTTGTCATGCAAAGCCCGGCTGTAGCGGTTAATAATAATTTGCTCTGTTTTATTGACAGATCGGTTGTCGGAGAAGATTCGCTCCGCGTTGTGGATATTTCCGATCCGCGACATCCAATTGATGTAGGCGGCTACCATGTGGACGCATGGAAAGAAGGTTACACGGTGCAGAAAATGGAATTCAACGGTACGTATTTACTTTTAGGTAATACACAGGGATTATTGATTCTTAGTTTGGCTAATCCGAGTAATCCGACTTTTGTTGACTATTACGATTATCCCGCCAATGATTACAATTGCTATGGGATGAAAGTCAAAGGCGGAAGTGTTTATTTGTCCCACGCCGAAGGATTTGAGATCGTTAATATTACTAACCCTGCAAACATTACAAAGGAATTTTATTACAAGACCAAAAGAGGTTTTGTGCTCGATATTGATTATGATGTCGCTAACGGGGATATTTACCTTTCGGATGGCAGAGTTGACATCGTTTCTTTGGGCGGCGATTCGTCCATTGTTTCTCAAGGTTATTACGATACAAAAGTCTATCGTCCTCACGGTTTAATTTTTGAAAACAACAAGCTGTACGTTTCGTATTTTGGTTTACATATTTTAAAGAAGGGAATAGACACAGACGTAAAAACAAACGAAGCATTGAAACCCCTTAATTTTAAATTGGAACAGAATTATCCTAACCCCTTTAACCCTACAACAACAATAAAATATTCAATCCCGTCAGTCATTGCGAGGAGTTCCGTGGAATACGGAACGACGAAGCAATCTACAGAATATTCTGATATTTCTAACAATTCAACAGATTGCCACGCTTCACTGCGTTCCTCTCGCAATGACGGTGCATTTCAGGTCTCGCTAACAGTTTACGATATTTTAGGCCGCAAGGTTACAACCCTTGTAAACAAAGCACAAAAGCCGGGTAATTATTCCGTTCAATTCAATGCAGGCAATTTACCAAGCGGAGTTTATTTTTACAGATTAAAAGCAGGGGATTTTACTATTACGAAGAAAATGGTGTTATTAAGATAAACGAGCGAATATTTTTCTTGTAAAAATCCCGGGCAGAGGAGTGAAGTCTGTCCGGGATTTATTTTAAACTCAAGTATTTGGGATAAAAAATTGAGAAATAAAACTCTTCAAAAGGAAAATTGTTGGCAAAAGATTTTTGATGATTTTCCTACTAGACTTTTGGTTGATTTAAGGATAGTACCTTTGGATGACTGGATGACTGGATGGATTTGCTCTGAAGTTTAAACTTGAGCTTAATGAAAAATTGTCTCTGCCAAAGAGAAGCAACCTAAGTTAAAATCATCCAATAATCCATTTCTCCAATTATGCAAGAGTCCCGTTTTAACA
>JALWGH010000204.1 GCA_027013735.1 Melioribacteraceae bacterium | reverse complement strand
AACAGATAACAGTGAACAGAGAAAAATGCTTGCGACCTAAGACTTATTCAATTGAAAGTTGAAAATGGAAAGTGGAAAGTTAGTGTGAAATATTTTCGGTGTTATCTGTGCAAAACCTTTGCGTTCTTTGCGTGGAAAAATAAAAAATGGTTAAACACGAGACGCAATTTTTCAGAGAACAGAAAACAGTGAACAGAGTTGCAATAGAGTAATTCGTAATTTGGGGTTGTTCAAGAAGTACCAAAACCGCCCGATCCTAAAATTTCAAACAATCCGACATCTTTTATTTTAGCAAATATTTTTTTAAATTTGTAAACTAAAAATTGGAGAGATGAAATGGCAAAACAACAGACATTCGCTGACAAGGCTAAAGGCAAAAATAAAAAGAATTTTGTGAACGTTAAAGTCGTTAAAACTATTAAGACCGAAAGCGGTTCTTACAAATTCCAAGAGCGCTTTGTTAGTCTTGAAGACGTTAACCAAGTAACAACAATTAAATAAAACCTGCCTTGCTTTCCTTCTGAAAGCGACGGGGTAAAAAACGACAAAGAAATAAAAAACGGAAAGGTCTTCTTAAAAAAGACCTCACACCAAAAGCGGAAATTAATAATACACTCTGTCTTATTTAAGAAGACTGTTCAGACAAGAAGGCACAAAAGGATCTTGTCCGTTCTTTAAAAAAGTTTTTTCGGGGACTAAAAGATTAATCTTTTAGGTCGTCGTGCGTGGTTCGTGCTGCGGGAAGAAGAAAAAAATTGTTTAATGAATAAAAAAAGGTGAAAACAATGATTGCGAAAAAAGAACTCAAGTTTTTTACATTAAAAGATTTAGACCGCATTCCCGAACTTTCCAAACTGCCGGAAGAAGAATTGTTCGGACTAAAACTTGCAGCAAAAGTTTTTCCTTTCCGAGTGAATAACTACGTCCTTGAAGAATTAATCGATTGGACAAACATTCCCGACGACCCGATGTTTCGACTTGTATTCCCAATGGGAGAAATGCTCGAAACGCAGCACTATTACTTGATGAAACAAGGCGTTGAGGAAGAACTCCCCCCGAAAGAACTTAAAAAAATCATTAACGAAATCAGATACGATTTAAATCCCCACCCCGATGGTCAGCTCACGCACAACGTCCCGTTACTCGACGGCGAAATAGTTCGAGGAGTTCAACACAAATATCGCGAAACGGTGCTTGTGTTTCCTTCCAGCGGACAAACCTGCCACTCTTACTGCACTTTCTGTTTCCGTTGGGCACAATTTGCGGGAATGACCGACTTGAAATTCGCAACGGACGAGTCGAAAAGATTTCAGGAGTATTTGCGCTCGCACAAAGAAGTTACGGATGTGCTTTTTACCGGCGGCGACCCAATGATAATGAAAGTACAGAAGTTGAAAATTTACCTTGAGCCACTGCTTTCGGAAGGCTTTGAGCACATCCAAAACATTAGAATCGGGACAAAGTCAATTTCTTACTGGCCTTACCGCTACTTGACCGACGACGATTCTCGGGAAATCCTCGAACTCTTCGAGAAGATTGTAAAGAGCGGTAAGCACTTGGCAATAATGGCACACTTTAATCATTGGCGGGAAATTGAGACGGAAGCCGCTCGCGAGGCAATTCGCACAATCCGTTCTACCGGCGCGGAAATCAGATCTCAATCCCCCGTTCTTCGCCACATCAACGACTCGGCGGATGTTTGGCAAAAGATGTGGAAAGAACAAGTAAAGCTCGGCGTTGTGCCTTACTACATGTTTATTGAAAGAGACACCGGTGCGCATCATTATTTTGCCGTTCCTTTGGCGGAAGCTTTGGAGATTTTCCGCGAGGCTTACTCCCACGTTTCGGGGCTCTCGAGAACAGTGCGGGGACCTTCGATGTCTTCTACTCCCGGAAAAATTGCAATTGAAGGCACGGCAACAATTAACGGAGAAAAAGTCTTTGTGTTAAATTTCCTTCAAGGAAGAAATTCCGATTGGGTTAAACGTCCTTTCTTTGCCGAGTACGACGAAACCGCCACGTGGCTTGACGAACTGCGTCCGGCTTTTGGCGAAGAGAAATTTTTCTTTGAAGATGAGTTGAACAAAATACTAAGACACAAAGCAATTGAAGAAAAACTTGCAGGGTAGTTAAGAGCTACTCTGCAACAACTTTTATTTCCGGATTAAACTTTCTTTGCAATAATTGCTCGATAACTTTCAGCGTGCCGATTATTGCAATGGGACAGCTTTTACAAGCTCCTTGGTATTTAATTTTAAGCACATTGTCTTCGAAACTTATTATTTCCAATCCTCCGCCGTCTCCCTCCAAAAGCGGACGAACTTCGGAATCCAAAATGGCAGTGATTTTTTCGGGAATTTCAGAGACTTCTTCTTGTGCCCGAGAAATTTCAAATTCATTTTCGGGTGGGATAATCTTTTCGTCAAACGTTTCAATTAAATTTATTAACTCTTCCTGAATTCCCAACCAGGAAGCAGACGGTTGCTTTTCTACGGTTAAAAAATCTTTCTTGTAAAAAACAGAGGAGACTCCTTTAATTCCAAAAATTTTACTCGCCAGCGGGTCGTTCTCCGCTTCTTCCTTTTCGGCGAAAAATCGGGACGCTCTTGTCGTTAATGCTTTGTTTAAAATAAACTTCAACGCCTGCGGATTAGGAGTTAAATCAACATCTTTAATAAACAACATTTTCTTTTTCACAAAATAAATTTAACACTTTCAAATTCTAAGGAAATTTCCCTTGCCTGCAAAATAAATTGAGAATTATTTCGGCACAGGTCTAAAACCGGTGGCAAAGTATTATCATTGTATTTTTATTTCGAAAATTTTGCTCTTAAAACTTGAACCCTTTCAGGGTTCTTCTTTAATTTTGATTCTTTTTGCTATCTACATTGAATCCCTTCGGGATTCTTTTGGAAACAGTATTAAAAAGCATCCTGCTCTTTCTCGTAAGAAAAAGAAAGTTGTCTATCTGTGAAATGGTTTTTGTAAAATAGATTATTGGCAACTATACGACCCCAACGGGGTCGAATGTAAATAGAAGAAAATAGAGGAAAGATAAACCGATGCCGAAGGTATCGAAGAAATTAAATTTCAATTATTTACGGTTTGTGTT
>JALWGH010000203.1 GCA_027013735.1 Melioribacteraceae bacterium | reverse complement strand
ATTTAATTAAAAAATATTTTTTTAACTTGAGTTTTATTCATTCAACTTCGATACCTTCGGCATCGTCAATTAATTTCGCTCAATTATTTCTACTGACATTCGACCCCGTTGGGGTCGTGGTAGTGAGATTAAACGCGTAACACAGATTGCTTGCAATCTGTGTTATGTTGTGCCGTTAACCCACGGATTTATCCGTGGGTTGGCAAGACAAAAAGCCCCCTGCAGCCCAAAACCGTTTTAACGGTTTCCCCACCACGAAAAAAATTATGCATTAACATTGCCGTCAGTTTTAACTGACGGAGTGCAGAGGGGGAAAATAAAAAGCGGCTTTAGCCACATTTTTCATACAGTTATGGGGCTAAAGCCCATTATTTTTTTTTGTGTTCTCTCTGTCGTCGGATAAATCCGACGGCAATGGTTGTCAAATCCGTTTGTTAATGAAATTACTTTAATGGGGCGGAGCGACACTTGGCGAGAGCGGGACAAATGACAAAATATTGCTTTAGGAAATCAGCAAAAAACTTTCGACAATAAGTTTGAACTTGTGCCGTTAAATTTCGTTTACATTCTCCCAAAATTAAATTCAGCGATTTTAATTATATTTAAGTTTGAAAAAAATTATTTAGCGAGAATATTGGAGCGAAGATGAAAGGCATGGAAATTAAAGAAGAATTTGTTAACCGCCATATTGGCCCGAGGGAAAAAGATGTTGAAATAATGCTTGCGGATATTGGCGTAAAGTCGATTGACGAAATGATAGACAGGGCAATCCCTAATAATATCAGGCTCAAAAAGGAACTCGAAATTGGAGAAGGAATTTCGGAATACGAATTTTTGCAGGAGATGAGAAATCTTGCGAAAATGAATAAGGTTTACAAAACTTACATTGGCATGGGCTATCATCCGACAATTACGCCCTCGGTGATTATTCGCAACGTGTTGGAAAATCCGGGTTGGTACACTTCCTACACGCCGTATCAAGCTGAAATATCGCAAGGCAGAATGGAAGCAATGCTCAATTTTCAAACAATGGTAGCTGATTTAACCAAACTGCCTTTGGCTAACGCTTCCTTGCTCGACGAAGGTACGGCAGCAGCCGAAGCAATGCACATGTTTTATTCGGCGAGGAAAGGCGCAAAGAAAAACGCCAATGTTTTCTTGGTGGACGAAGAAACATTTCCTCAGACAATTGCGGTTCTAAAAAACCGGGCCGAACCTCAAAACATTGAACTTAAAATTTTACCTTTCAAAGAATTTGAATTAAACGACGATGTTTTCGGTTTACTTGTGCAGTATCCCGACAACAGTGGAAATGTTAACGATTATTCGGAGTTGTTTGCGGAAGCTAATGAGAAAAATATTTTTGTCGGCGTTGCAGCGGATTTGCTCTCGCTTGCTCTTCTTGTTCCGCCCGGGGAAATGGGCGCCGATGCGGTTTTCGGTAATTCACAAAGGTTCGGTACACCAATGGGCTATGGCGGTCCGCACGCTGCGTTCTTTGCGACGCGGGAAGAGTTCAAAAGATTACTGCCAGGAAGAATAATCGGAGTGTCTGTTGACAAGTCCGGTAAGCCTGCTCTTCGAATGGCTTTACAAATGCGCGAGCAACACATCAAGCGGGAAAGAGCCACGAGCAACATCTGCACGGCTCAAGCGTTGCTTGCCGATATTGCAGGCTTCTACGCTGTTTATCACGGTCCCGAAGGAATTAAAACAATTGCCGAAAGGATTCACAAATTTACGGCAGCGCTCGCTAAGGCTTTAACGTCAATGGGATACGCACAGAAGAACAAAATCTTTTTCGACACACTTAGAATCTCTTGCGGTTCACAGGCATGCAGGGATAAGATTAAACGCTTTGCCTTGGAAAATGAAATCAACTTCCGTTATTTCGAAAATTCGGACGTTGGAATTTCAATTAACGAAACAACTACGATTGACGACGTGAAAGACATTGTAAGAATTTTTTCCGCCGGGAGTGTTGAAACGGTTGACAACAATGATATTATTGACAAGATGTTTGATTCTCCGGAAGAAGTAATTCCCGAAAAATTACAAAGGAAGTCCGCTTACTTAACGCATCCGGTTTTCAATTCTTACCATTCCGAAATGGAAATGATGCGTTACATTAAAAGGCTTGAGAACAAAGACATTTCCTTGGTTCATTCAATGATTTCCCTCGGTTCTTGCACGATGAAATTAACCGCGGCGACGGAAATGTTTCCCATTACTTGGCCCGAGTTTGCGAATGTCCATCCTTTTGTGCCCGAGGAACAAGCTCAAGGTTACAAGAAAATGATTTCCGAGTTGGAAGATTATTTGAAAGAAATTACCGGCTTTGGTGGAGTTTCTTTCATGCCGAACTCCGGTGCACAGGGTGAGTATTCGGGCTTGAGTGTAATCAGGGCTTACCACAAATCACGCGGCGAGGGGCACAGGAACGTGGTACTCATTCCTTCCTCTGCGCACGGCACGAATCCTGCCAGCGCGGTAATGTCCGGCAACAAAGCCGTTATTGTAGCTTGCGACGAAAAAGGCAATATTGACGTAAACGACTTGAAACAAAAAGCCGAAGAAAACAAAGAGAACCTTTCCGCGCTAATGGTTACTTACCCTTCCACTCACGGGGTTTTTGAGGAAAGCATTAAGGAAATTTGCGATATTATTCACTCTAACGGCGGACTCGTTTACATGGACGGCGCAAACATGAATGCGCAAGTCGGATTGACCCGCCCGAAGGAAATCGGCGCGGACGTTTGCCATTTGAATTTGCACAAAACGTTCGGAATTCCTCACGGCGGCGGCGGACCGGGAGTTGGGCCGATTGCCGTTGCGGACTATCTTGTGGATTTCCTGCCAACTCATCCGGTTGTTAAAACAGGCGGCTCAAAAGGAATTTACGCTACGGCATCAGCGCCCTACGGCAGTGCGGGCATCTTACCCATTTCCTACGGTTACATTAAAATGCTCGGCGGAAAAGGTTTGAAAAAGGTTTCCGAAATTGCAATTCTAAATGCCAATTATATTAGGGCGAAATTAGCGCCTTACTACAAAGTGCTTTACACAAACGAAAACGGCTTTGTGGGACACGAACTTATTTTCGATTTGAACGAATTTAAGCATTCAATAAATGTTGACAGCGAAGACGTTGCCAAACGTTTAATGGATTACGGCTTCCACGCGCCTACGGTTTCTTTCCCTGTTCACGGAACTTTGATGGTGGAACCTACGGAAAGTGAATCGAAAGAAGAGCTGGACAGGTTTTGCGAAGCAATGATTTCAATCCGCAAGGAGATTGAAGAAATTGAAAACGGAACAGCCGACAAAGTTGACAACGTAATTAAGAATGCTCCGCACACGGCGTTGGAAGTAACGGCGGACGATTGGACGCATCCGTATTCGCGCGAGAAAGCGGCATTCCCGCTTGAGTGGATTAAGGAAAGGAAGTTCTGGCCCTCCGTTGCCCGTGTGGACAATGCCTACGGTGACAGGAATCTTCAAACGGTTTGTCCTCCCTTGGAGAGCGAAGCGTAAGCATGAGAAATTTGTGTGAGATTCTTAAAGAATCCAAGACGATTGCGGTTGTCGGGATTTCCGGCAACCCTGCGCGCACAAGCAGGCAGATTGCGGAATTTTTACTCCGGAAAGGTTACAAAGTTGTAGGAGTCAATCCGTCAATCGAAAGGGCAGGAGAGATTGAGGTTTACAAAAGTTTGACGGAGATCCCGTTTGACATCGACATTGTGGATGTTTTCCGCCGTTCGGAATTTATTCCCGACTTAATTCCTGACGTTCTTAAAAAACAGCCCAAAACTCTTTGGCTGCAATTGGGGATTTACAATGACCAAGCTGTCCGCCCCGTAATTGAAGCGGGAATTGAAACCGTACAGGACACTTGCATTATGGTTACGTACAACGCCTGTTTTTAATTTTAGATAAAAGAGAAAACAAAATATTGACAGAAAATTTTATGCTTAGTAATAAACGAATGTTTTTCCTGGTTACTCTTCTTTTTACAATTATTTTGTCAGGCAACGAACCGATTAACGGGAATTTGTTTGCTCAGGAAAAGGGGAACGACTTTTTCGTTGTCGATTCAATTCAAATTTTCGGCAATGAAACTACGAAGGATTACATTATTCTGAGGGAACTGACTTTTACGAAAGGGGACACGGTTAACGAAGCGGTTTTGAAGTTCAACAAGGAAAGGGTTTACAGTCTCGGCATTTTTAACAAGGTCAAAATTTTTCGCTTGAAAAGAGTAAACAAAAATTACGTTTTAATCTTGGTGAAAGAGAGCTGGTACATTTACCCATTGCCGATGCTTGCTTTTCAAAACAGCCAGTGGGATAAAATCTCTTACGGGATTGATTTCCTTTGGAAAAATTTCCGCGGCAGAAACGAAACGCTTCATTTAGTTGCGGCTTTCGGTTACGACCCGGTTTACGCAGTCAATTATTTTGTGCCTGTGGTGGATGGCTTGAAAAACATTAGCTTTGCTGGACAATTAAGTTTCAATCGCACGTTCAACAAGAGTAAATCCCTTGAAAATTTGGTTGGCGGTGAATTTAAATTTAAAAGTTATTCGGGAATGATTGGCTTCGGAAAAAGGCTGAATCAGTTTAACGAAGTTTTTATTTCTTTGGGATTTCAGTACACCGAGCAGCCTTTTGAAAGCCTTGCTTCCTTTACCGCAAGTGGCAACAAGATTGACCGGATGCCGATGATGAAATTAAATTACCTTTACGACACGCGGGATTTAAAACAATTTTCTTCCGGCGGGACTTATTTTCAAACGGGTTATTTCCAGAAAGGTTTCGGAGTGAATGATATTTCTTACAACATTTTGGATTTGGATTACAGGCGTTACCAGCCCGTTGCAAAAAAGTTTACAGCCAAACTCAGATTGCTCGGCAGGCACGTATGGGGCAAAAGGATTCCGTTCTACGACCGCTCCTACTTCGGTTACAATGAAATAATTCGCGGGCACAGTTTGGACTACACCGAAGGAGACAATTATTTTAAAACTTCATTCGATCTTAATTATTCTATTCTTGACGAATGGAACTTTACGGTTAAACTGCCCTTGATTCCTCAAAAATTAACTTCGGCAAGAATCGGAATAAACGTCAGCATTTTTTACGACGCAGGTTCGACCTTTAACAACGGAGACATTATTTCGAGATTAAAATTCCAATCCGGTTACGGCGTGGGAATGATTATTTTGTTTTTACCTTACAATGCTCTACGCGTAGAGTATGCTCTTAATGAAAAAGGGAAAGGAGAGATTTTAATTGGTACCGGATTTGCTTTCTAATATTGAGCTTTACTATTCTTCTTCGGGGGAGAACGGTGGAAAGCTAATATTGACGGGCGACGAAGCAAAACACGCTGCCGGAGTGATGCGTCACAAACAAGGGGATGTCCTTTTTGTTACGGACGGACGTGGAAAAATTTTTGAAGCGGAAATTTTGGAAGCATCCAAAAGCAAAGTTGTGTGCCAAGTTTTGAATGTAAAAGAATTTACAAATGAGTTGGGAAACATTTGTTTTGTAATTCCGAGATTAAAAAATCCCTCGAGGTTTGAGTTTGCGTTGGAAAAATCCGTAGAGCTTGGCATTACTGATTTTATTGTGTTTGATGCGGAGCGCTCGGTGGCAAAAGGGAGTAAATTGGAACGGTGGCAAAAAATTACCGAGTCTGCAATGAAGCAATCACTGCACGGCTTTTTGCCGGTTGTCAGGTATTTTAAATCGTTAAAGGAAATCCCAATTGAAGAAGGGGATACGGTTATTATTTTCGAGCAGGAGAGTGAAAGGAAATTCTTGGACGAGTTAAAGGAAATTGAAAACGGAAATAAAATTTATTTTATTTTTGGTCCCGAGGGCGGGCTGACTAAAAGTGAACTGCAAACATTCAAGCAAGCGAAAGTTCTCCAATTAACTAAAAACAGACTGCGCAGCGAAACGGCAATAATAACAGCAGCATCCGCTATTGCTTTACTGCGCTCCTAATAAATTAAGAAAGAAAAAATGATTAACCGCTAGAGGCAAGACGCGAGACGCTAGACGTCCGACTCCGCCCTCGCTTAGCTCGGGCTTCGCCGTGACAAGCAAGATGCCCACCTTCGTTTTCGCTTCGCTTAACTTCGGCGCGACAGGCAAGACGCAACCTTTCAGTGAACAGTGAACAGTTGTTAGCAGTGAACAAAGACTTAAGACTCGTCACGCGTCACTTAAGACTTATTTAGTTGAAAGTTGAAAATGGAAAGTGGAAAGTTAGGGTGCGATATTTTCTGCTTTCTCTGCGCAAAACCTTTGCGTTCTTTGCGTGGAAAAACAAGAAATGGTTAAACGCGGGATGCAGTTTTTTAGAGAACAGATAACAGAGAATAGTGAACAGAAGAAATGATTGTGACTCATTATTTTAGATAATCCCATCCAGTTATTCAATTATCCAAAAGCACTCGTGGCAATCACTAAGACGGAACTCTTGGATAATTGGAGGAAAGCATTTGTTTTTTTCGATTGTAATGTATATATATGGATATACATTATCGAATTTTTTAACAAGGAGAATGAGCAATGTTGACCAAAGTTCAAAAATGGGGAAATAGCCAAGGAATACGTATTCCGAAAAATCTTCTTAAAAATACGAATATTAAAATCGGTGAAGAAGTTAATATTGCTGTTCATGGCGGTAAAATTATTATTGAGCCAACTAATAAAATACATGGAAGATACAGTATTAGTGAACTTGCAAGCAAAATGCCAAAAAAGTACAAACCCAAAGAAGAAAATTGGGGACAGCCCGTAGGAAAGGAGATTTGGTAAAATGCCGAGATATATTCCTGAAAAAGGTGATATTGTTGTTGTAACATTTGACCCCCAATCAGGGCACGAGCAAAAAGGAAGACGACCTGCATTGGTTGTAAGTAATAAAATATTTAATAAAGCTACGGGTCTTTGCATAGTTTGTCCAATTACAAGTACAAAACGTTCAATTCCTTTTCATGTTGAAATTCCAAAGGATTCCTCTTTAACCGGTTACATTATGGTAGAGCAGGTTAAGTCTATTGATTACAGGAGTCGAAGAATTAAACTGATAGAAAAAGTGTCAAGAAATATTCTTGACGAAGTACTTGCGATTTTAGATGCGTGTATATATCAGTAATGACTAAAAAGTTGCTCAAAGAGAAAGCAGTTTAATAAGTTACTGATCTATCACATCTTGCATTTAATCATTTCTTATTTCTCGTTTCTTATTTCTTATTTTCCCTTTTGCCACTTATCCCAAATTAAAAAATTAGAAATCGAATGAAGAAAAATAAGTCGAGAAATTAAGGAGAAAAGCTACGACCGGATTCGTCCCGTAGGATGCGGGATTGCAGACCGTCGCCATTAATGAAGAATTAAAAATGAAGAATTAAAAATTAGGATTAGTCGAAAAGTTAAAGGAAGAGGCGGCGACCGGATTCGTCCCGCAAAAATGCGGGATTGCAGACTTTCGCCTTAGATCCCGACAGATATCGGGACTACGCCGCCATTAATTGAAATAAAAAAATCCACGCGTAGTGGATTTTCAGAGCGGGAAACGGGACTTCCCGACGAAAGTCGGGACGACATTCACGTCGGCAACTACAAAAAATGTTTAAGTAAAAATTAGGGGGAGTTAAATAAAAGTTGAGGCGGCGATGGGATTCGTCCCGCAATAATGCGGGATTGCAGACCGTCGCGATTAATGAAGAATTAAAAATGAAGAATTAAAAATTTCATTGAGGGAAATAGGTGAAATAATTAAAATTGAGAGGCGGCGACCGGATTCGAACCGGTGAATAACGGTTTTGCAGACCGTCGCCTTAGCCACTTGGCTACGCCGCCATTTTAAAGACCTTCGTTTTTGAGCGGCGACCGGATTCGTCCCGCAAAAATGCGGGATTGCAGACCGTCGCCTTAGATCCCGACGAATGTCGGGACTACGCCGCCAACTGTTGAAACAAAAAAATCCACGCGTAGTGGATTTTTAGAGCGGGAAACGGGACTTCCCGACGAAAGTCGGGACGACATTCACGCCGGCAACTACAATCGTTCACCGCTTCAGGGACTCAGTCTTTAATGAACAGTTCAGAGCGGGAAACGGGACTCGAACCCGCGACATTCACGTTGGCAACGTGATGCTCTACCAACTGAGCTATTCCCGCATTTGGTCGTCAAAAACTTTAAGAACGAACTACTAAGTAATTCAAAATTTGAATGCCTAATATAATACGCTTCTTAATTTTTCACAATAATTTTGCATTATTTTTTTTAGTTTTAGCTGCGGATTTAAGAATATTTTTAATTACAATTTAACCGGAATTAAATGTACGAAGTAGAAAGAAGAGACCTTGTAGAAAAGCTCAGAAAAAAAGGAATTACGGACGGGAAAGTTCTTGAAGCGATAATGAATGTGGAGAGGCATCTATTTGTGCCGGAGGGCGTTCGCCAGCATGCTTACGACGACGTTGCACTGCCGATTGGCTGGGGGCAGACAATTTCTCAGCCTTACACCGTTGCCGTAATGACTCAAGCGCTTGAAATTGAGGACGAGGAGAAAGTGCTTGAAATCGGTACAGGCTCGGGGTATCAGGCGGCGTTACTTGCCGAAATGGGATGCCGGGTTTTTTCGATTGAAAGGAACAGGGAAATTTACGACCGTACACAAAAACTCTTTGACGAGCTTCACGTACGTGCGGCGCTTAGATGTTCGGACGGAACGCTTGGTTGGGCGGAATTTGCTCCGTACGACAGAATAATTGTTACCGCCGGCTCGCCAAAAATTCCCGCCGCATTGAAAAAGCAATTGAAGGTAGGCGGAAAGCTGGTCATTCCGGTTGGAGATAAATATTCGCAATCCTTGAAAGTACTCACCAAATTGAGCGAAGAAGAATTTGCCGTCAAGGATATTCCGCATTTTGCTTTTGTCCCTTTAATTGGTAAAGACGGTTGGAAGGAATAGTAATTGTAATCGTCGGTCCCACGGCTTCGGGCAAAACCGCTCTTGCGCTCGAGCTTGCGGAGAGACTGAAGACGGAAATCATTTCCGCCGACAGCCGGCAGATTTTTCGCTATTTAAATATCGGTACGGCTAAGCCAACGCCGGAAGAACTTGCCGGAGTGAAACACTACTTTATTGATTTTCTTGAACCCGACGAATATTACAACGCCGCGCGTTTTGAGAATGACGCTACCTCCGTAATTGAAAAACTTTTGGGAGAAAGTAAAATCCCTATTGTAGTTGGCGGTTCGGGGCTTTACATTAAAGCGTTGATTGACGGAATAATCGACCCCGGCAATACCGATTTCGAACTTCGGGAAAAACTCTTGGAACTAAGAAAGGAAAAGGGCAACGAAGCTCTTTACGAAGAATTAAAACGGCTTGATCCGAAAGCGGCGGAGACAATGCTTCCGCAAAATTGGAAAAGGGTAATCAGAGCTATTGAAGTTTTCACCGAAACGGGAAAGTCAATTGTTGACTTCCACCGGGAGCAAAAGGAAAAAGAACGTTTTAATTTCAGGCAATTCGGCTTGATGCCGGAAAGGAAAGAGCTTTACGCAAACATTGAAAGGCGCGTTGACGAAATGATTGAGAAAGGTTTGGTTGAAGAAGTAAAGGGACTTTTGGCAATGGGCTTTTCGCCTGAGTTGAATTCTCTGAACACCGTCGGGTACAAGGAAATCATTTCTTACCTTAAAGGCGAAATTGATTTGCCGGGAGCGGTTGAGTTAATTAAACGCAATACGAGGCGTTACGCAAAAAGGCAGTTGACGTGGTTCCGCAGGGACGAAAGAATTACGTGGCTTGAAACAAGCGGTTCAAAAAGTGTAAATGAATTAGTAG
>JALWGH010000202.1 GCA_027013735.1 Melioribacteraceae bacterium | reverse complement strand
GGATTTACTTATTGCAACAATTCTTTCGCAAAACACAAACGACAACAATTCCTACAAAGCTTACCGGAATTTAAAAAGCAAATTTCCACGTTGGGAAAATCTTGTGGGCGTAAGCGCCAAAGAAATTGAAAAAGAAATTCGCATTGCAGGATTGGCAAAACAAAAAGCCGGGGCGATTAAAAACGTAATCGATTTTTTAGCTAAAGAGAATAAAAATATTTCTCTCGACTTTGTAAAGGATTTGGACAACAACACCGCACTGGAAAAAATGACCTCGCTCAAAGGAGTGGGAATTAAAACCGCGAGCTGTGTTTTACTCTTTGCCCTCGACAGAGACGTTTGCCCTGTGGACACACACGTTCATCGCACATTAAACAGAATCGGGATTGTCAAAACCTCCTCTCCCGATAAAACTTTCGTAGAAATCAACAAAGATTTTCCGCCTGAAATTGCTCACCAATTTCACACAAACCTTATTCGGTTGGGACGTGAAATTTGCACGGCAAAATCGCCGAACTGTTCCGCCTGCCCTCTCGTAAAAACGTGCACCTACCCAGAAAAAAATTTCAACTCAAAGAAGAAACGTGACGGTAGTTTTATGCTACTTGACAGCGTTTAAAAATTACCCCTAAAGTCAGTTCATTCTATTTGCAAGACAAATTTAATCATCCGTTAAGTAAATAGATTTTTGGAGGAATGGATGGTTGGATAAATGGATAAGATGTTACCTTCAGCAAAGAGAAGTAATGTAATTCTAAACATCCAATTATGCATTCATCCAATCATCCAAGATTCTCGCCAGAATGAAATTTTAAAATTGATGTCGTCCCGCTGGGACTTAGTCCCGTAGGGACGGCAACTTTGTAGCAAAACAATAAAAAAAATTAATCCGAGTTCCGTAGGAACGGCACAACAAACATCGCAGATTGCAAGCAATCTACGCTACGGTTTTTTTTGTTACTCCTCCGCCTCCTACGTGACGGCGCAAAAAAGAGAAACGTCATTGCGAAGCGCGACGTCAGGAGCGGTGAAGCAATCTGTTGTTTATTCAACTTTTGATTTTTGGCAGACAGATTGCTTCGCTCCGTTGCACTTCGCTCGCAATGACAGTTTAGGTGTTTTTGGACACCTCCTCAACAAACAGCGCTTTCCTGTCCTTAGAAAAGTTAAACCTGTAGATGCAGTGGAGGTAAACAATCCAATTATCCACTCATCCATTCATCCAATCATCCGGCAGTGTAAAATTTTCAACTTTCCACTAAGAAAATCACGTGACAATTCTTAAGTCACTGTTATCTGTTAACTACCGTCTCCAAAGTTCCCTGTCGAGACTGCGGTATTGAATAGCCTCGCTAACATGCTGGGGTAAAATATTTTCACTGTTTTCCAAATCCGCAATTGTTCTGCTAACTTTCAAAATCCTGTCGTAAGCCCTCGCGGAAAGCCCGAAGCTTGTCATTGCCATTTTAAGCAAATTCGATCCTGCTTCGTCCAATTTGCAAAATTCACGCACTTCCCTCGAACCCATGTCCGCATTAGCGTGTAAGTGCGGGTGATTAACAAATCTTTGCTGTTGTATTTTCCTTGCCGCAACAACCCTTTGCCTGATTGTTTCGGAAGACTCCCCTTTTGCTTTCGAGGAAAGATCTTTGAAATCCACAGCGGGAACTTCAATTTGAATGTCTATTCTGTCCAAAAGCGGTCCTGAAATTTTTGCCATGTAACGTTGAATCATTCCAATCGTACAAGTGCATTCGTGATTAGGGTCGGTTAAATAGCCGCAGGGACAAGGATTCATTGCCGCGGCAAGCATAAAATTTGCGGGAAATTCTAACGACATTCTCGAACGGCTAACTGTAACTTTGAAATCTTCCAACGGTTGACGTAAAACTTCCAGAACGTTCTTCTTGAACTCGGGTAATTCGTCGAGGAACAATACGCCGTTGTGTGCGTAGGAAACTTCGCCGGGTTTTGGAATTGTTCCTCCGCCAATTAACGCAGCGTCGGAGACAGTGTGATGCGGACTCCGGAAAGGACGCTCGGTAATCAGAGCTTTGTCTTTTGGTAAAATCCCGGCAACGGAATGAATCTTCGTTGTTTCCAATGCTTCTTCGAACGTTAGCGGCGGAAGGATTGTCGGCAATCTTTTTGCCAACATTGTTTTACCCGAGCCGGGAGGCCCAATCATCAAAATATTGTGTCCGCCTGCAGCAGCTATTTCCAAAGCACGCTTCACATTTTCCTGCCCGCGGACGTCGGAAAAATCCAAATGGTATTTGTTGACGTTGTTAAAAATTTCTTCCCTGTTAGTAAACACCGGACTCAGTTCTTCCTCGCCGTTCAAATACCGCACCGATTGTTCAAGGCTTTCAACGCCAATTACTTGAATTCCTTCAACAATGGAAGCCTCTCGCGTGGAATCCACGGGCAATAGAATTTTCTTGAATCCTCTTTTCACGGCTTCCACCGCTATTGGCAGAGCACCGCGGATTCGTCGTAGTTTCCCGTCGAGGGAAAGCTCGCCCAAGGCAATCACCTTGTCAAGATTTTCCGGCGGAAAAAATTTTTCGCCTGCCAAAATTCCCAGTGCAATGGGTAAATCGAATGCACTGCCTTCTTTTTTTACGTCTGCCGGTGCAAGGTTAACAGTAATTTTTTTAGGGCGGAAATGAAACCCGCTGTTTTTGATTGCGGCGTTTACCCTTTCCCTGCTTTCCTTAACCGCATTGTCCGGCAAGCCCACAATTGTAAAGCCCGGAATTTGATTTTCGAGATTGGTTTCGACTTCAACAATGTAAGCATCAATGCCCTGCGTTGCGCTTGAATAGACTTTTGAAATCATTTTAAAAATAAATTTATTTTGCCAAAATCATCTTCATTACTTTAGAAGAGTGGGGCGAAATGATTTCGTAAAAATAAATTCCCGAAGGTAGTTCCGTGCCGTCGAAAGCAAAACTGTGAACCCCCGCTGAGAGCTCTCCCTTGTAAAGAGTTTGAACGTGTTTGCCCACAAGGTCAAAAACCGAGATACGGTATTCGCCCGGTACAAACACTTCCACCTTGAAATTTGTAACGGGATTAAACGGGTTCGGATAGTTTTGTTCGACAGCAAACTCCTCAATCTCGCCCTGCCCAACTTTTACCTGATTTGAATAAACCTCGCTGCCGTCTTCATTTATTTGAAGCACACGGTAGTAAACCACATCGTCGCTAAACGTTCTTGCGTCAGTGAAAGAAAATGTTTTGTCTCCTTCCCCGCCGGAAAACTCTTGCCTGAATACTTCGGAATAGTTAATTCCGTCAACTGACTTCTGTAGAATAAATTCTTTGAGTTTTACATTTTCAACCGCTTTCCACTCCAGTAAATAGTAAGTTGAGTAAACGTTTAAATTAAGTTCCGGCATTGGTAAAAGTACCGGCGCATCGGAATGAACAACATTAATTTCGTCCAATCTAATTCCCGATTTACTATTTTCAGATGGTTGAATCTCGCCGTCAAAATTTTCGGTAAAAGCAACGGTTAAAGAATCCGGCAATTCCCCCAACTCGTGCCGCTCGTTCATAAACTGCTCGTAACTGCCCAAGTATTCCAATACTTTAATGTCGTCAACCATCACCTCGGAAGTTTTGGCATTCACTTTTATTGTGGCGGTAGAAGGAATCTGCGAGGAAAACAATTTTTTCTCCGCCAACAGATTATTGTTAACAAAGAGTAAAACGCTCTCGTTCTCCCGTTCAAAAAAACATTCAACGTTGTACCAAGCATTTGGAGAAAAAGCAAAGTCATCAAAAACGGTTAAATCTTCTCCGAGGCAATATTGCAAAAGCCCGTCGTGACCAATGGAGACGGAGCAAAGGGAATCCCCGCTTACCTTATCGTAAAAAGAAATTTCCGATTCACCGGCTCGGGTTAACTTCATCCAGAAAGAAAAAATTTTATTGTTTAATTCTTCGGTAGCGGAAAAAATTTCAAGCGATTCTCCTTCCTTTATTAAATCGGCAAAACCTTTGGCGTCAGAGGTTTTGTAAGATTTAATTTCTTCCTCCTTGTTGTTCGTAAAAAAGAAGGAGGAAAGCGCTGTGGAATCCGTTTGTAATTTGTAACGGTAATCGAAGCGGTAAGCTATTTTTTCCTTGGAATCGGCATTAAGATAGTAAACCACGCGTAAAAAATTCTGCGAAGAAATGGAACTATCCTCAAAGTCAATGTAATTAACATAACCGATTTTATTAAAATCGACCGAAGGAATTATCTTTGTTGGCAGTTTAGACAAAGTGCTGTCACCCAAAAGCAAAACGGAATCGAGTTTAATTCCGCTGTCAATATTCAATCTCAACTCAAGGGAATCAACATCCGGCACTGCTTTTTTAACAAGCGAAACAATTTGGAAGTCCGAGTTTTGCGGAACATATTCGGGAGCGATAAACTTTGTGTAAACATCGTTTATTTGCGAGGAGGAGACACCCGTAAAAATTAAGGTCAATATTACGGTAAGCATCGTTTTCATCGATGCAATTTACAAATTTTTATTTTAAATTACTTAAACTTCCTGATAAATTCAAGCCTGTCTTCTAATTGCTCGACCGGAATAAGTAATTTCTCTTTACCGAAAATTCCGTCGTCCCTGTTAGTAAAAGCAAGCTCGTAATCCTTGCTCATCACTATTGCCTCTTCGGGACAAACTTCCTCGCAAAAGCCGCAAAAGATGCAACGCAGCATATTTATTTCAAACTTTTCGGGGTAGCGTTCTTTTTCCGCCTCGGTTTCGGCGGCACGCACTTCAATGGCAAGAGCAGGACAAACTCTGGCACAAAGCCCGCAAGCAACGCATCTTTCACCGCCGTCATCTTCCTGCACCAGAACCGGACGCCCGCGGTAAGAAGCCGGCGGAACAAATTTTTCTTCGGGATACTGCATTGTTGCGCGGGGTTTGAACATGTATTTCAACGTTAGCGCCAAACCTTTTAAAATTTCGGGAATGTAACTTTTTTCCCAGAGAGACAAGTCCTTGTATCTTCTTTTAGGAACCATGACTTAATCCTTAAATCTTAAAAACCATTATTAAAATTGCCACCCAAATCAAATTAAGTAATGAAAGCGGGAACATTACTTTCCAGCCGAGATTCATTAGCTGATCGTAACGGAAGCGCGGTATTGTCCACCTAACCCAAATGAAGAAGAATAACAAAAATGCCACTTTCAAAATAAATGCTAACACTTGAAGAACTGTAGTTAAGCCTACGCTCAAGCCTAATTTATCGATGTAAGGAATTTGCCACCCGCCGAGGTAAAGCGTAACAATCATCGCGCTTGCGATAATCATATTTGCGTACTCGGCAAGGAAAAATCCCGCAAACTTCATCGAGGAATATTCCGTGTGGTAACCGCCGACCAATTCCGGCTCGGCTTCTGGCAGGTCGAACGGAATTCTGTTCGTTTCCGCAAAGGCAGCAACCAAAAAAGTAATAAATCCAATCGGCTGAAGAATTGCATTCCACATCCAGCCGTATTGCGCATTTACAATGTCTATCGGTCTCAGGGATTGAGACACGAGCAAAACTCCCGCAATCGAAAAGCCCATTGAAACTTCGTAAGAAATCATCTGTGCCGAAGAACGCACACCGCCGAGCAATGAGTATTTACTGCCTGAAGACCAGCCGGCAAGCGTAAGTCCGTAAACGCCAAGGGAAGTTAAAGCGAGCACGTAAAGTATTCCGATGTTAACATCGGCAACAACAAGCTTAATAGGCTCGCCAAAAATTGTAACCTGAGGTCCGAAAGGAATTACCGCGTAAGTGGAAAAAGCTACAAACAACGCAATAGCAGGGGCAAGTGCGTGGAGAATTTTGTTAGACTGCTCGGGAATAATATCTTCCTTCAGCAAAAGTTTTAACACGTCGGCAAAAGGCTGCAACAAGCCCCAAAAGCCAACCCTGTTAGGTCCGTACCTGTTTTGCGTCCAAGCGCTAATTTTCCTTTCGAACAGAACAAGATACGCAACCGTCATAAAAAGGATTGTAACAACAATTACAATCTTAATTAAACTAATCAGAACTATTTGCCAGATGTTCATTCTATTTTAACTCCAAGCTAAACTGTTTCTTCGACATTCAAATTTTTCAACAGTATTCCGGCATCGCCGATTTCGTCGTAGTCAATGTTTTTAAAATGTTCGTTTTTGGAAGCCAATTCCTCGAACACGTCTTCAGCCATATTGTAGCGTAATTTTTCGCCGACGTAAGCCGAAAGCATTGTCAGAATTTTCCAGCTCGATTTTGCATCGTAACGTTTGCCTTGATTCCAGCGGTCGAACTCGGTGCCGAATTTGTCCCACCTGCTTTGCGAAAGTCCGTCAAGACTTCTGTCCAATTCCGCTGTTGCAACGGCAGGTTTAATTCTCTGCACTCTGCCTTGGAAATTAACAAACGTGCCGTTCTTTTCGGCGTAAGTTGCCGCCGGGAAAACTACGTTTGCATTTTCGGTTAATTTTCCGAAATTAGTTGCGTGAACGGCAACAAACTCGGCATCGGCAAGCGCTTCCAGCAAACCGTTGTCGAAATCATGCGACTGTTCAAGGATGTAAACCGCTTTGATTTTTTTATTTTTCACATCGTCAAAAATTCTTTCAATCTCGCCGTTCGAGTTTTTAATTCCTACCAACTCAGCGCCCAAAGCATTAGGAGCTTTGTCTTCGGTAATTAAAATATTGTCACCGCTACCTGAAACAACGTAATCGAAGTAAGCAATATTTTTAACGCCGAGAGCTTTCGCCATTTTATTAAAAACAAAATTGTCTTCCACCGTAGCAAAAGCCGAACCGATAAAAGCAATTTCCTCGGGTTTGTACTTCTTCAGGTTTTCTGCGGTAAATTCAAGAGCTTTTTCCCAATCTACTTTCTCAAACCCTTCCCCGTTTTTAATATGCGCACCGTCAACGCGGTTATCGGCGTTAACGAATTTAAATGTGTTCAATCTACCGTTGTCGCACATCCAATAGCTGTTAACATCGTTGTTAAAGCGTGGTTTAAGTCTTTGAATTTGATTGTCCCTGACCCAAACTTCAATGTTACAGCCACGCGAACAACCGGTGCAAATAGATTCGGTTTTGGACATTTCCCACACGCGTGATTTGAATCTGAAATCCGCGCTGGTTAATGCGCCAACGGGACAAATATCTATTGCATTCATCGAATAAGGATTGTCGAAACTGTCGCCCGGGAAGGTAGCAACCATTACGCGGTCACCCCTCTGCACAAACGTAAGCTGCGGCTCTTGTGCAATCTCGCGCGAGAATCGAATACACCGCGAGCAGGAAATACAACGCTCCGCATCGTAAATTACATTAGGACCTAACTCAACGCGCTTAGGTTTGTGGTTTTTGAGTTCGGTCATTCTGCTTTCGCCCACACTGTAAGCGTAAGCGTATTCCTGCAATTGGCATTCGCCCGCTTCGTCGCAAATGGGGCAATCCAAGGGGTGGTTTATTAAAATGAATTCCAAAACAGCCTTACGGGCATCCACGGCTTTTTCGGAATTTGTTTCCACAACCATTCCTTCCGTAGCAATTGTGGAACAGGAAATCACAAGTTTGGGAATTTGCTCAACGTCCACCAAACACATCCGGCAATTACCGGAAACCGAGAGTTCGGGATGCCAGCAAAAGTGCGGAATGTCAATTCCGTTTTCCCTTGCAACCTGTATTAGCGTTTGTCCTTCTTTGAATTCTACTTCTTTACCGTCAAGCGTTAATTTAGGCATAATTCTTACCTTTAAATTTTAAGCTGCTGAATAAATTAGCAAATTTTTCGAACTTAATATTACCGTTGAGAAACTTTCTTTTTCAAGCAATCCTTTGGAAACCTCAACAACATCTTCGAGCGTAATATCGTCAATTTCACGAATGCTTTCTTCCAAAGGTTTCAAGCGATCAAAATAAATTAAAGAGTTTGCCAGCCTTTGCATTCTGTTTGTGAGGCTTTCAAGGCTCATTAAATAATTGCCTTTCAAATATTCCTTTGCACGTTGTAATTCTTCGGCTTTGAGCTCGCCGTTTTTTAATTTTTCAAATTCTCGGAAAATCAGCTCCCGGGCTTTTTCCCAATTCTCTTCCGTTGTGGAAAAATAAACGCCGAAAGTTGAAATCTCTTCGAAAGAATTCAGGAACGTATTGACCTGATAGGCAATGCCGTTTTCCTCACGCAATTCTTGAAACAATCTGCTCGAGCTTCCTTCCCCTAAAATGTGGGAAATAAGATTTATTTTTTTTCTGTCCTTATGAGTAAGTCCCACGGTAGGTTTGGCAATAATAAAATGTGATTGTTGAATTTCCTTGTAAACAAAATATTCGGAAGATTTGGCAGGTTTAACCTCTTCCCTTTTGTTCTTAGCTTTGCCGATGTCCTTCGTAAAGTATTTGGCGGTAAACTTCAGCAAATCTTCGTGTTTAACATTGCCCGAAGCAACAATAAAAAGATTATTTGAACCGTAATGTTTATTAAAATAATTTACAAAATCTTTGTGAGTAAACTTTTCAATATTTTCCTTTGTGCCGATAATCGGCATTCCGAGTGAATTGCCTTCAAAAAGGAAAGATTCCAGTTTGTCAAAAATTAATTCTTCCGGCGAATCTTCAATGTCCTTTAGTTCGTCAATAATTACGCGGGCTTCGTTTTTAATGTCGCTTTCTTTGAAAAGCGAATTTTGAATCATATCCGCAAGAACAACAAATGTTTTTTCAACGTTTTCGGAAAGTCCGCGCCCGTAATAACAGGTGTATTCCTTGGTTGTAAAAGCGTTCAAATAACCGCCAAGGGATTCGATTTCGTCTGCAATGTTCTTGGAGGAACGGTTTTTCGTCCCTTTGAAAAGCATGTGTTCAATAAAATGGGAAATTCCATTAGTGGCAGGTGTCTCGTCGCGGGAGCCTGTTTTTACCCAGAATCCCAGCGCAAAAGATTGGACATAAGGAATAGTTTCGGAAACAACCGTAAGTCCGTTATTTAGTTTCGTTATCTGACAATTGTCCAAGACAGTACTTTTCATATTTTAATCAATTGAAATTCAAATATATATAAAGATTAAAAGGTTATCAAGAATCACGGAAATAATAAAACGAAAAGTTGGGGAAAATTTGCGAAGGGGGAAATATTTGTGCTTTGAATGTTGAATGTTTAATGTTGAATTTTGAATGATTTGGTAATTCAAAAGGAGCATCGAAAGCTAATATTGATTTTTAATTTATTTGTGAATACATTAGAATACAATTATGTAAATGTTATTCATTGGAGTTCATTATGTCTAAAACCATTACACTTCGTTTAAGCGAAGAAAATTACAAAAAATTCAAAAGCTTAGCTGAAAGAGACAACAGACCGATTTCGAATTTCATTGAAACGGCAGTTAACAGGTTCATTGAGCAAAATATTTTAGTGGATGAATTCGAGATGGAAGAAATTAGAAATAATTCCGAATTAAACAAAAGCCTTAAGAAAGGTTTAGCCGATATGAAAGTAAGAAGAGGACGCTTTGTCGAATAATTACAAAATTTTTGAAACCAAAGAATTCCTTAAACGATTAGCCAAAACGTCAAAACGTGACAAAGAATTTATCGAGAAAAAACTTTCTCAATTCGTTTATCCCCAACTAAAAGAAGAGCCTCATTACGGTAATAATATTAAAAAACTTATCGGCTATAATCCTGAAACTTGGAGATACCGTATTGGCAAATACAGACTCTTTTATGTGATTGATGAAGTTGAAAAAATAATATTCATTTTATCAATTGATTTTAGAAAAGATGCTTACTAAATCTTAATTCAAATGAACACATTTCCTCTGACTACTCAATTCGTTAAGTTAAAAAACGAGAAATTTAAAACTGATTTCGCAAGACGCCCGTCTTCGCCCTCGCTATGTTCGGGCTGCGCCGTGACAAGCAAGAAGCGAGACGCACC
>JALWGH010000201.1 GCA_027013735.1 Melioribacteraceae bacterium | reverse complement strand
TCCCACTGAATTTCTTTAATTCTCCTTAAATTATTTATTGTGATTTTTCCTGTCTTCAAACTTTTGCCACTGATTTTAAACTTGTACCCTTGTACCGTGTTGCGGGAAAAGACATATATCCCGTTTTATGAATTTTCTTGACAATTAAAATTCATATGTTTATCTTAGAAAACAAATAAGCCTGCTTTATTACGAAAGTCGCCTTCATGGCGTTTTCCGAGTATTCGGAATAGTTTTAAGGCGGGCTTATTTTATTTTGAGAGGTTAAAATGTTTTTCCCTTTGTAATAGTGTTTGTTGCCTTCATATTTACTTGAATCGTAAAGGTCTATTACCAGCGAAATTTTTTCTCTAATATAATTGTAATATCTTACTTCACCTCTTTCAAAAACCCTTTGAACCGACCAACAGAGATAATCGGCAATGTTTAATAATGGTTCCTTAGTTTGGGATTGAATATTAAAAACAACTTGCGTAACGGTTTCTTTATCTGGGTTCTTTTTATTAAAACGGTCTTTGGCTTTTCTTAATGCCAATAAAAGATTTTTATTCTTGGTACTTTTTCCTCTTTCGGAAATATTGAGAATCAGCTTTCCGCCAATTTGCAATTTATTTTTGAGTAGGTGTGATAATAAGTCGGCATAAAATTCAACTTCTCTGGAATTGTGTTTCTTATAAAAAATCTCATAAATTTTTCTACCTACAACTGCTTCGAAACTTAGGTTTACGGAGTTTATAAATTCAAAAAAGATTTTTCTTACTTCAGGAATGTCGTCTGTTGCATGGAAATAATAACCTTTGCTATTAACCTTTTTTTGAATACTCGGAATATCTTTGAAATAAGGATCGTTAATCACTTCATTTTGTAAATTAATAATTTTCTCTCTCAATGGTTGTAACGGTTCTTTAAACTTAACCATACCGATAATAAATGCTTTAGAAACCCCTTCGCTTCCAACAATAGGGATTTTTCCTTTACCGAAAAAAGTTGTATCACCTGCTTCATCTAAAAAACGATGGTAAAATTCTTTGGCTTTCTTATTTGCCATTTAAGTTTTTCCTGATTTCTCCTCAATTTATTAAGATTAAGATATTTCCAATAGTTTCGTGTTTTTGTGTAGTCGTCTTGGTCTGTAAGTACTGCCACAATATCCAAGACCGAGAACCACCACTTGGCGTTTTTTGCGTCCCAGACAGCACGGACCTCTCTGTCGTTAAAAAAACGTATTGATATTTTCGTATTACTCATTATTTTACTTGCATTAATTCACCGTCAAAGTTAGAAACATTTTATTCTTACTGCTATTGCCTGCAGCATTGTTCAATTACTGTTAACTCCCCCTATCTCTAAATTATGTGCTATAATTGTCAGATGTACTAAACAAAATAAAAATTATTAAATTTTAAAGCAAGAAGTAACCGGATAAATCATTGAAAAATTAAAACAGAGATGCTTACCCTCTATGCCTTTGCGCCTTTGTACCTTTAAACCCGCCTGTTTTTTTATTTTAAAATAGTTGTTTTAATTTAGAGAAAGCAAAATATTTTAATAAATGGATGTGATTACTAATGTCCCCGCGAAGAAAAATAGATTTTTTCAAAACCGTCAGAGTTCAGAATTCTCTTTTAAATCCAATTGAAAAAAAGTTTTTAATTTCCATTTCCAAACACCTGCCGGAGAAAGTAACCTCCGATTATTTAACCTTGTTCGGTTTGTTCGGTTCTTTAACGGCGGCTTTGGGCTATTTTTTAACCAACTATTCGAGAGCTTACCTTTGGCTGGCATCTTTGGGGTTTGTAATCAATTGGTTCGGAGACAGCCTTGACGGAACGCTTGCGCGCGTAAGGCACAAGCAAAGACCTATTTACGGTTATTTCATCGACCACAATACAGATGCAATTACAGCAATGCTTATTGCAATAGGAGCGGGGCTTTCTCCTTTCATCTCGTTTTATGTAGCTATGTTTGTTGTCTCGGCTTATTTTATGCTCGCTATTTTTACTTACATCAACGCTTACCTGAATGACGAGTTCGTTATTACTTACTCGGCATTTGGTCCTACAGAACTGCGCCTGATAATAATAATTTTAAATACGATATTTTTCTTTGTTAAGGCTGAAGAAACTACTGTTACAATCGGCGCTACCACATTTAAGCTGTTTGATGTCCTTGGAATAGTGTTAGGTATTGGAATAATTGTGCTTTACACAATTTCATTTTTAAGTTACAAAAAGAAATTTTCCAAACTCGACCCGCCGAAATAATTATTCTTGATTGCATGGCGTTTTCCTTCTACAATTTTTCTCTCCGTAAATTTAGTTAATTTTGCGAAAGCAAAAAACGGGAGTTTGGAATGAGTAAATTGGAAATCAGAAAAGCAACAGCCGAAGATGCATCTACGGTATTGAATTTTATTAAAGGATTGGCGGAATACGAAAAGTTGTCTTCCGAAGTTACGGCAACCGAAGAGCAGTTACGAAAAACATTATTTGCGGAAAATCCAAAAGCCGAATGCCTGCTGGGCTTTGCCGACGGAAAGCCCGTTGCCTTTGCAATTTATTTTTACAACTACTCGACCTTTCTTGCCAAGTACGGACTTTACTTGGAAGATCTTTTCGTCCTTCCCGAGGAACGCAGCAAGGGTTACGGAACGGCAATGCTGAAACGCCTTGCCAAAATTGCGGTTGAGCAGGATTGCGGCAGATTCGAATGGAGCGTGCTGGATTGGAACGAACCGGCAATTAAGTTTTACAAAAATCTCGGTGCAAAACCTTTGGAGGACTGGACGACATTCCGCTTGACCGGAGAGGCTTTGAAAAAATTAGCAGGAGGAGATGAATAAAGATGAAAGAGTTGTTGACGAATGTTTCCGGTTGGCTCGGGCAATACCCGTTTGTGTTAAACATTATTAAGCTTACCGTCCTTTTCCTTGTTTCTTACATCCTTTTTAAGATTACAAAAAAATTGCTTCTTAAAACCATTAAGGAATTTACCAAACGAACAAAGACAAAATATGACGACGCCTTTTTTGACGAAAAATTAATTACCCGCATTTCTTACTTAGTACCAGTATTTCTTATCGATTGGTTCTCTTTTTGGATTGGAGGCTGGGACGCGGCAATCAGCAAAACAATGCACGTGATTGTA
>JALWGH010000200.1 GCA_027013735.1 Melioribacteraceae bacterium | reverse complement strand
AACCCGCACACATTTTTCTTAATAGAAGGAAGAAACTATATTTAGTAAATTAAATTTTCTATTATTTCAATTAAAATGTTCCGTAAATGAAAATCAAACTTTCTGCGCTAATTCTAATTTTACTAAGTCAAATTATTTTGCCCCAAAGATTGCTTAAATTAACGGTTCAAATTAACGGTGGGGAAAAGTACGTTTCGTACGTTACCAAAAGAGGATTGGTGTTTGCATCGGGGAAAGAACTTTCGCAAGCGCTTGGGTTAAATTATTACTACAATAGAAAAGCTGACAAGCTTGAAGTTAAAAACAGCAACCTAAGATTGAAATTCACGGCGCGCAATCAATACGTGATTCTAAAAAACAAAGAAACCGACGCAGCAGAAATTTTTCAGATGCCCATTTCAACGATGCTGATTAAGAAAGATATTTTTGTGCCTTTGACTTACGGATTAAAATATTTTGAGCGAATCTACGGAAAGAAAATTATTTTTAATTCCGGCGAAAGAAATTTAACGGTTACCAAAGAGTTGCTAACCGGGAAGAAGGAAGTTACTAAAGCTAACAAACCGGGCAAGAAAGAACTTCCGGCACAAAAAACAATTGTTAAACCCGCTTCCAAATACGACATTTTCGGGATCAGCGTCAGCGAGAAGACCAACGGGACATTAATCCGGTTAAGTACAAGCAGGGAAATTAAAAGATTCAGCTCTTCGATTAACGAAGGAAAACTTTTCCTGTTCCTCTCCGGCGTAAGTGTTAATCCGAATTTGCTGAAAAATTTCAAACCTGCGGGACTGGTAAGGACAGCTCAAATCAAAAAAATTGGCGGCAACATTCAGCTTGAGTTCAAATTAAAGAAAGGTTACGAGAGCCAAGAATCGTTTCTGGATTCCGACAACGGGGATTTGCTGATTGCAATTCACAATAAAATGTTTAGTAAGAATTTTAGCGACATTGAAAGATTGGTTAACAAATGGAAATTTAACACGGTTGTAATTGACCCCGGCCACGGCGGAAGGGACAACGGCGCTACGGGGGTTACAGGCGTTAAAGAAAAAAATGTTAATCTTGCCATTGCGCTTAAGCTGGGACGATTGATTAAAAGAAATTTGAAAAACATTAAAGTAGTATTTACACGAAAGACAGACAAATTTGTTGAGCTTTACAAACGCGGACAAATTGCAAACAAACATCACGGGAATCTTTTTATTTCAATCCATTGTAATTCGCTGAAGAAAAAACCAAGCGTTACTAACGGATTTGAAATTTACCTTTTGCGCCCGGGAAGAACAAAGGAAGCAATTCGTATTGCAGAATTCGAAAACAGTGTAATTAAATACGAAGACGACCCGCAGCGTTACAAAAAATTGACTGCTGAAAATTTTATTTTGGTAAGTATGGCACACTCCGCTTTTATGCGCTACTCCGAAAAATTTTCGGAAATATTAAATCAAACTTATTCCAAATACACGAGGATCAAATCCCGCGGAGTTAAGCAGGCAGGTTTCTACGTCCTCGTCGGCGCTTCGATGCCGGGAGTGTTGGTGGAAACAGGTTTCCTTTCCAACTACAAGGACGAAGCTTACTTGAACAGCAGGAAAGGGCAAGAAGCCATTGCAAAAGCCATTTACCTTGCAATCAAAAAATACATTCAATATTACACAAAAACGGTTAAAGAAGACAGGTAAACAAAGGAGTCTAAAATGACAAACGCACAAAAATGGGTTGGAATATTTTTAATGTTGTTTTTGATTTTGTTTTTTCTTTCGAGGTTTGTTTGAGCAACAACTAAGGGCTGGAGTGATATTTATTATCGCCCCATTTTAACACTTCGATTTTTACTTTTGTGATCCCGTCCTTCACCATTCCAAGTATTACAGCCGTACCGTAAGAGAGGTCGATTATTCTGTCCGGGCGTTTGGGCATTCTGTCGTTGATTTTTACAATTGCCGTTTTCCCGTTTTTGAGATTTGTTACTTTGGCAATAGTTCCAAGCGGGTAAGTTGGGTGAGCGGCGGTCAGTTCGTACATATTGTAAATTTCGCCGTTGGCTGTTTTCCTTCCGTGGAAAGGCTCTGCGTAATAAGAAGCAATTCCCGTTTCGGTTGCAAGTACTTGGGGATTGCCCGGGTCTGCCAGTACAATAGCCGAATCTTGAATGCTTTTGGAATCGGTAGTGGAAGTAAATCTTTCCTTTTTTGTTTGTGGAACTGCGCTTCCGGCTTCGTTTTCTTGCCGGACGGAAGTAAATCTTGGCGAAGAACCGCAAGCGATCGTCAGCAAAGCAAGAATGATGTAAAAGAATATCTTTTGCATACTCAAATTTAAACAGAGGAAAACGGAATTAAAAGGATTATTTCTATTGCTTTGAGGAAATTATTTTTATTTCCCAATTGTTTTAACGTATTAGTTTAAACTTAGTGGCAAAAGATCTTTTACTTATTTCCCCACCTGACTTTTTGTCGTTTTTGTCATTTGTCCTCCCTTTTGGAGAGGCAGGCCCGCATTCTGTCTCCGCCGCCTGACCCGCCGATGGCGGGTCAGGCGGCGCAGTATTTTCACAATACAACGATTGTCTTGAGAAGTGATAGTGCCGCTCCGCTGGAGCTCATTTTTAGATTTTCATTTTGTATTCTACAAAGATGTCGTCCCGCTGGGACTCAAATCTTGAACTTTTTTGATTTATTGAAATGGTACTGAAAAAATTTGTATTGATTGGTACTCCAAACTTTTCTACCACAATGAATGACGTCCCGCAAGCGGAGCGGTGGGGCAAATGACAAATTACCTTGTGTTAAATTCTTAATTCTTTATTCCCTCTGTTAACTGTTATCTGTTCTCTAAATAGGACTAACTTCTTGCGTCTCGCCTCTAGCGTTTAACCATTTCTTATTTCTCGTTTCTTCTTTCTTATTTTATCGCCGATTAAACCAGCACTCTATTTGCCCATTGCTTTCAGGAATTCGGTAACGCGCTTTTTGTCCGGCGAGTTAAACCATTTCCCGTCTTTCTTGAAATAAGAGCCGACAATAAATCCATCGGCAAAGGGTAAATATTCTTGAATGTTTTCGGGGGTCAGCCCCGAGCCGATGAGCACGGGAATTTTACTTTTCGAATAAGCAAGTTTGACATCCGTAAATTCTGCCTGTTCGCCCGTTGCCTTGCCTGTTATTATTACGCCGTCACTCAAAAAGAATTCGGCGGCTTTAATTGTTTCTTCAAGATTAACATCTGCCGTAATTGAATGCGCAGAGTGTTTTTTCTTAACGTCAGTAAAAATTAAAACATCTTCGGCGGCAATTTGTTTGCGGTATCTTAATAATTCTCCCGCATCGGAGTTCATTAATCCTTCGTCGGCAACGTGGGAAAACACAAAGCCCTCCGCCCGAATGAAATTAAACTCTGCAGCCTTTGCAACCGCGAGAGCTTCTTTGTTAGCGCCGGCAAGAATTTGAATGCCTAACGGAAGGGATGTTAATTTTCGCAATTCCAAAGCCACAACGCTCATTATGGCGGTTACTTCGGGACCCACGGAACGATTTAAATAAGGAACGTCGTGCATGTTTTCTATCATTAGCGAATCAACACCTGCATCAATAAGTATTTTGGCATCTTCCAAGGCACGGGCAATTATTTTCTTAACATTCCCGTCGGAAAGAGGCGCCCCGGGTGTTGGAGCAATGTGTACCATCCCAATAACCGGTTTCTCTTTCCCGAAAAGTTTGAAATATTTTTTCTTACTTACTCTCAATTTTCGAACACCAGCGGATACACTCTGCCAAGTTGCTCGCGCAATTCGTTGAGATTGACGTTCCGGGAAGTACGAATGAATTCTTTCCCTTCCAAATGAAAAATGATTGTAGGTACTGCGAATATTGAATTTTGTCCCGCCAATTCTTTTGATTTTGAAACATCAATGTAAGCGAATTTCATCTGCGGAAATTCATCCTTGAGGAAATCTATTAATTTCGGTTTTAACACTTTGCAAACGTTACATTCCGGTGTACTGAAATAAGTAACGGCACCTTTATTGTTTTCAATAAACTCTTTGAACTCAGTCAAACTGTTTACGTCTTTTTGCACTTCGTCTCCTGTTAATTAACTTCAAATTTGAACCCGCAAAAATAATAATAATTAATAAAACTTACTTGTAAAATACATTTTCGCCGGAGACAAAACGTTAGACGTAATCAGGGTACAAGTTTAAATTTAGTGGCAAAAATAGAAGAGATAAGAAACAAGAAATAAGAAATGGTATCGCAAGAGGCGAGACGCAAGACGCAAGAAGTTAATACCGTCCACAGAACAGATAACCGTTAACAGAGGAAATTAAGATTAAGAATTTGCTTCAAGGTAATTTGTCATTTGCCCAACCTTTGGTGAGACAAGTCCCGCCGCCGGCTGGACGTCATTCATTGTGGTAGAAAAGTTTGGAATGGCAATCAGTAAGTCAAAAAGGATTAAAATCTTCACAAATTAAGTCCCAGCGGGACGGCATCTTGGTAACCACGGGTTTCAACCCGTGGGTTTAGCAAACAAAAAATAATAGCATTGTTTTGGCGCGATTTTTGGCCGGCTCGTTTGTGTTGTCCACCGCCGTTGGCGGGGCAGCAAAAATCGTGACAAAACGTTTAATTAAATTGAAAACCATTAGGAATCTTTTGCCACCAGTTTTAAACTTGTACCTCTCGAGTAACGAGTCTTAAGTTAAATACAAGTTCAAACCACCTACAGGTTAAACCAGTTATTAGAGAAATACTATTTTGTTTCAATAGAAATATTTCATTAACAAACGGATTAGGCAAAGCCGTGGGTTAAGGGGAATTTCAGCTCGGCAAAAGCTTTATTCGTGTTATTATTATTTTGACTTCTAAAGAAATGTCGTTCTTCTGAGGAACAGTCCCGCAGGGACAACATCTTTGTAGCAAAAATTAAAAAAGTTAATCCGAGTTCCGTAAGAACGGCACAAAAACAAACGTCATTGCGAGGAAGGATTCCGACGGTAGTCGGAAGACTGACGAAGCAATCTGTTGAATATTTGGCATTTGATTTTTATGCGGACAGATTGCCACGCTCTCCTGACAAGTCGGGATTGCTCGCAATGACTGGTTTCTCGTCATTGCGAAGAAGCGTAGCAACTGAAGCAATCTGTTGTTTATTCAGCTTTTGCTTTTTAAGAAGGCAGATTGCTTCCCCCGCCACCGCTGGGTCGCAATGACAGTTCCGGTGCCTCCTCCGCAGATTGCAAGCAATCTGCGCTACGGGTCAATATTGCTTTTGCAACTCCAATCTCTTCTACCACAATGAATGACGCTCCGCCTGACCCGCCAGCGGCGGAAACAGAAGCGGACCTGCCTCTCCGAAGGGGAGGGCAAATGACAAATCACCTTGTTGCAATCTCTCGCTCTTGATTTTCTCTGTTCACTGCTATCTATTCTCTATTATCTGATTTTTTAGTTTTGTTGTTTACGGTTGTTCCTATTATTATTTTGCAAGTGATTTTTCACAATTTCATTATTTAATAAATTTTTAGAAAAATTCCGAATGGAAAAGATTGTTACTTTAAAGACTAAAAACGAAAGCAAATACAAAGAAAAAGGCTCTGTGTTCATTGGACTTTGTTTCCCTATTTCAAATGCTGAAGAAGCGGAACAATTACTCTCCGAGATTAGAAAAAAATATTACGACGCGACACACCATTGCTTTGCCTACAAATTAATTGACAATGTTGAAAAATACTCCGACGATGGCGAACCAACCGGCACGGCGGGAATCCGGATATTGAACGCAATCTCTCATTTTGAAATCACAAATGTTTTGGTTGTCGTTGTAAGATATTTCGGCGGAGTAAAATTAGGTGTGGGACCTTTAGGCAAAGCTTATTACACGGCAGCCGTTCAATGCCTTGAAAATACTGAGGAAATAGAATTGTCAAGACACAAAGAAGTTACAATCAAATTTAATTACGAAGATTCCGGTAAAGTTCACCATATCTTAAATCAGTTTGAATCCAAAGAGCTCCGAAACGGTTACGAACACAACAGAGCCGTAATTACGGCTAAAATTCAAGCTGACAAAGCGGAAAATCTCACCAATGAAATTTTAAATGCCACTAAAAACAAAGCCGAAGTTAATATTGCTCAGCTCGAATTTCTTTTGTAAATAGTTGAAATTCTGTATTTTTTAATTAGTTCGAGAAAGCGCAAACAAAAAAGTTCAACCATTTTCTTCGTTTGATTTTCTTATTCTTTCTTAATAATTTTAAGAAAGATGTAAAAAAGTTTTACTTGGAGTTAACAACTATGAAAGTAAATATAATAATTGAAAAGGATAGTCACGGTTATTTCGCTTTTTGTCCCGAATTAAAAGGATGTCACAGCCAAGGTGATTCTTTCGACGAAGTAATGAAAAACATTAAAGAGGCAGTAGAACTTTACTTTGAAACTCTCTCTCCTCAAGAAGTTAAAGATTATTTAAGCAAAGAAATCTTAACAACCTCATTAGAGGTAAACGTTGCCTAAACTCCCTCGTTTAACTGCCGAAGAAGCTGAAAAGTTACTTCTTAAATCCGGTTTTCAGCATATTAGAAGCAAAGGCAGTCATAGAATATACAAAAAGAATAAATTACGATTTGTTTTGCCATTTCATAAGGGAAAAATACTTCACCCAAAAATCACAAAGGCTTTATTTGAATTGATTGAAAATAAAGAGTTTTAGATTGCTACCAAAACCGATTTGGCATCCAATATTAAATTAACAGTTTCGGCAAGTTATTTAAAAATAATCGAGCCCTATTTTTTAAATGTAAAAAAATATTCGAAAATCTCAATTGACACTCTCACCTGGTACTCCGCAAGCAAATACAACATCTTGAGTAAAGATTACGATGTTTTCCCAATTGCTTTTGGTCTTCAATACAATTTCAAGCAAAATATTTTTTCACTTTCCTTCCCTCTATTGAAAGTAGCAAAAACGGAAATGAGAAAGCCAAATAAGACAAATCAATCTTGTCGTGGAAAAATGCTGTGGTGAATCCGAATTCGAAAATTTTGTAGATGTAAGAAATCAGAGGAAGCAGAAATAAAATCACTCCCGAGACAAGAAAAACTTCTTTAATGTTGCTCACAACCCAGCCGGCGTAAACAGCCACTAAAATAAAAAACAAAACGTAACCGAACGGCAATGCCGAAAGCTTCGATTGAATTGCAAAAGGACCGTTATTTAAAAAAGCGGCAGTATCCCAAAAGTAAAACGGCGCTAAAAGGAGGACGAACACAGCTCCCGCAAAAACAGCAAAAATTACTAATTTCTTCAGATCATTTCGAAAATAAAATAGAGAGAAAACAATCAGCGGAATAATAAAAACCGAGCGTGTGGAAGCCGCAAATCCCGTAACAGCCGAGAGCAAAAAGAATTTTGAATCAAATTTTTCCGAGACGTCGTACTTCAACAACAAATAAAAAACAAGCAGAATCAGGACAGTGTTAAAAAGCAGCTCGCATCTAACTACCAAGGAATAATAAACAAACGGCGTAATTAAAATAAGAATCAAGGCAAACAAACTTTCTTTCTCTCCCCGATTGAATTTTCGAACGAGAAAAAATAAAATTATTATTCCCAATGGTTCCAACAATCCGAGTAAATTTAATTTAAAAAACGGGTAAGCAATGAAAAACAATCCTGGAAAGGACGACGGCGTTAATCCCGAATTGTAAGGGAACTCTCCCCTTTCGTAAAGACTCCACCAATCTTGTATCGCCGTAAGTCTGTTTACCTCCCCTATTCTCGGAATAGTTAAAACGTAAGCAAAGGCTAAGACTCCGATCAAAATCATTACAGCATTTATTACTTTGCCGGGAACAATGATTTCCTTTTTGTCAACAACAAACAAAACAGCTATTGCAAAAATTAAGTAAAATATTGTGATTACGGCGGGAGCGCCCAGATAAATTTCGCTGTATTTCAGCACGAAAAGTGCGCTTGCGACCAGAACAGTACTTACACTAAGAATATTTCCTAATTGATTTTTATTAAGCATAAAATTTCCACTAAATTGGAAATCAAAATTATTGAATGGAGCGGTTAATTTAAACCGTTTTGGAAAATTTAATTTTCCCCCTTTAGGGAAAAAGCAGGAGTAATTCAAAATAAGGAGAATGAATCTTTTACTCTTTATTCATCTCCTCTTTTACCTCCATTTTAGCGGCAATCATATCTTTGTGTGAAAGATTAAGATTGTTGCTGATTTTTTTAATCAAGTAATCCTCAAATGGGTGGAGTTCGTCATCAACCAAAATCAATCGCCAAAGATTTTTTACTATTTCAAACTTTTCATCGTTTGTGCTTGTTGCGTTGATTTCCGTAGTAAACTCAAAAAGCGAAAGACTTTCTTCCACCTGCCGTTCGGATAGTTCGAGTAACTCCTCAACATATTCGTCGTCGAGGTTAAAAAGGTCTTTCATTATTTGAATAACCTTCTCCTTTTCAACTTTAAGGAATTTTTCGTCAGCGTTAGCCATTTCAATGAAAAGCGCGCAAGTAGCAATTTCCAAGCGTTTTCGCGCATCAACTTCCCTCAACCAATCGTAATCAGCTTTCTTATCTTTTTTGCTGAACATCCCTTTAATTTTTTTAAGCATTGTTAGCCTTCATTTTATTATTAAAATTTTTCATTTCTTGCTCTCAACAGGCGGTCTTTCGTACATCTCAGTCAACATCTTGTATTGTTTCGGAATATCCGGCGAAATTTGTTCCCACGTAAATCGCCACGTCCAGTTACCTCCGGCTTTACCCGGAAAATTCATTCTCGCTTCACTACCCAAATTCAAAACGTCCTGCATCGGAATAACAACAGTATTTGCAACAGAGGAATAAGCCGAAATAATAAATGCAAATCTAACATCATCGCCTTTGTAATTCAAGTAGGTTTGCGCCCAGTCACACACGTCGGATCCTTTTGCTTTTTCCGCTTCACAAAAACCCCTTGTTGTGTCGTTATCATGCGTACCTGTGTAAACCACGCAATTACGAACGTAGTTGTGAGGGAGAAAGTTTTTATCGCCGTCCTTACCGAAAGCGAATTGTAATATTTTCATTCCGGGAAAACCGAACTCGTCGCGTAGTTTTCTGACCTCATCAGTAATCACGCCCAAATCCTCGGCAATAATCGGCAGTTGCCCGAATTCTTTTTTAATTTCCGAAAAGAAATCGAACCCGGGAGCTTTTACCCACCTGCCGGTTTCAGCCGTCGGCGCATCCCCGGGGATTTCCCAATAAGCCTCGAAGCCCCGGAAATGATCAATACGCACATAATCGACAAGCTCTAATGTTTTTTTGATTCTTTTTTTCCACCAATCGTAGTTGTTTTCCTTCATTTTTTCCCAGCGGTAAAGAGGATTTCCCCAAAGCTGCCCGGTTGGGGAAAAATAATCCGGCGGAACTCCCGCAACGGTTTCCAACTTGCCGTGTTCGTCAACCGTAAAAAATTCTTTGTTTGCCCACAAGTCTGCGCTGTCGTAAGCAATAAAAATAGGAATGTCTCCAATAATCTCAATTCCGTTAGCATTTGCATATTGCTTGAGTTTTGCCCATTGCTTAAAGAAAATAAATTGAATGAATTTTTGAAACTCAACTCTGTCGGAAAGTTTTTGCTTCCATTTTTCAACTGCCCCTTCTTGACGAAATGCAATGTCCTCGCTCCATTTAATCCACAAATTTCCGCCGTGATGTTCTTTTACAGCCATAAAAAGAGCATAATCCTCTAACCAGAATGAATTTTCATTACAAAAATCTTCAAATTCCGCACTTATTTTTTTCCCGCCCGCTTTGAAATTTTTAAATGCTTTATTCAAAAGTGAGTATTTGTAATTTATTACTTTCCCGAAATCAACTTTTTGGGGATTTTCGTCCTCGTAATTTTCCACTTGATTTTCGGAAAGAAGATTTTCCTTAATTAATTCTTCCGGGGAAATAAGCAGCGGATTTCCAGCAAAGGCTGAGAAACATTGGTA
>JALWGH010000199.1 GCA_027013735.1 Melioribacteraceae bacterium | reverse complement strand
CATATTGTCCAAAACGCCAAGGCGGGTACGCAAATTATCTTGAATGCCCGTTGAAAGTAAAAAGTTCTCGTAACGCTTTTGAAATTGTGAAAGGTGGATTTCGTGTTCCCCAACCGTGGCTACAACGGGGTCGTCGGAAGAGCAGGAGATTACAAACAAAGTTAATAATATTGAAAAAAGTATTAGTTTTGTTTTAATATATTTCAAAATTAAATTCCCAAAAAATGAAGTTAAAAATATCCAATACTTAATAATTTACAAAATTTGATTTTATGGCACAATTACAAGAAAAGGCTTTGAAAGAAGCAGAGAATCTTAAGAACATCCTTACAAACAAGGGTTACTCGGCAACGGAAATTTCCGCCAAGCAATACAATTACGAATTTGACGTACTGAAAGAAAACTCAAAATTTAAAGTGCTGGTTTACTTCGGCAAAAAGGGAATAAAGAAAATCGTCCAAGGCAACAAGGACAATCCCGGATACGAAAACATTCGCCGTATTGTCGAAGAAACATTAAACCTTTTCCCTACGGAAACTCCAGTTGACGAACCTGACGAGTACATCGGTACGGATGAAAGCGGTAAAGGCGATATTTTCGGACCGCTTGTAGTTGCCGCCGTTTACGTGAATGAGAGAACTAAAAGCGAATTAAAAAGAATTGGCGTCAAAGATTCCAAAATGCTTTCGCGTAACGAAATTTTAACTCTTGCTAAAAAAATCGAAAAAATAATCGATAATAATTTTATTATTACGGAATTATTGCCCGACAAATACAATAAGCTTTACGAAGAGTTCGGGAACTTAAATAAATTGTTAGGCTACGTGCATTCGGAGACAATTGAGCATTTACTACAAAAAGTAAATTGCAACACCGTAATTATTGACAAATTCGGACCCCAGGATTTGGAAATTGAAGGAAATTTCAATTTTAGAAATGTTCAATTTTTGAAATATTCAAAAGGCGAACGATACACGGCAGTTGCCGCTGCTTCAATATTGGCAAGAGCACGAATGGAGGAATGGTTCGAAAAAAACAAAATTAACGGGAAAAATATTCCCAAAGGCGCTTCTCTTGAAGCGGAAAGGTTCTTAAAAGAACTTTTGAAAAATACCGATAAGAAAAAATTAACAAATTATATTAAATTGCATTTTAAGAGTATTAAAAAATTTTCAAACTAAGAAGAGGCGAGAATGGCTAAAGGCAAAAGAGTTAAAAGAATCGGTATCCTCACGGGCGGAGGAGACTGTCCTGGATTAAACGCCGTAATACGCGGGGTTACTAAGCCCGCTCACGACAACGGACTAAGCGTTCTCGGAATCCTTGACGGCTTTGAAGGACTTGTAGAAGCGCGCGGTAAAGAGCTTTACAACAAAGACGTTTCGGGAATCCTCGCACAAGGAGGAACTATTCTCGGTTCGTCCAACAAAGGTGACCCGTTCCATTGGCCCGAAAATGTGGAGGGTAAAATCAAAATAGTTGACCGCTCCGAACAAGCTCTCCGCAACTACGAGGCTTGGGGATTGGATGCATTAATTGCCATCGGCGGAGACGGCACAATGCACATTGCACACAAACTTTCGCAGATGGGAATGAACGTTGTGGGAGTACCGAAAACAATTGACAACGACTTGCAAGCTACCGACGTTACTTTCGGTCACGATTCTGCCGTGTTTGTCGTAACCGAGGCAATAGACAGACTTCACACAACGGCGTCGTCGCATCACCGGGTAATGGTAATTGAAACAATGGGACGCTACGCAGGTTGGATTGCTTTGCATGGCGGTTTGGCGGGAGGCGCCGATATTTTACTGCTCCCCGAATTCCCATTTGAGTGGGACAAAGTTTACGAAAAAGTAATGCAGCGTCATATGATGGGAAAACGGTTCAGCATTGTTTGTGTTGCCGAAGGCGCTAAACCCAAAGGCGGAGACTTGGTTGTTCGCGCCAAAGACAAAAAACGCACCGACCCCATTCAACTCGGCGGAATCGGTGAATTGGTAGCAAAGAAAATCACAGAGAACACCGGACTCGAAACGCGCTACACAATTTTGGGACACTTGCAACGCGGTGGAAGCCCTACCCCTTACGACAGAATTCTTTCCACAAAATTCGGAACTTACGCAATTCATCTTGCACTTAAGAAAAGATTTGGCAGAATGGCTGCCCTGAAGGGCTCGGAAATTACAAGCGTTAAAATAGAAGACGCCATTGCCAAACAAAAACTCGTAACTGCAGATAATCAAGGCGTTCAAGCTGCTCTTGCCGTCGGCATTAGCTTTGGTGTTGAATTTTAAAATAAGTCTTGCATTGTAAACAAAAAAAATTTAGATTTGCAAACGCTCTTAAAAATTTTGTGAAACTTTTCAACGGGGTCGTAGTTCAGTTTGGTTAGAACGTCGGCCTGTCACGCCGAAGGTCGCGAGTTCGAGTCTCGTCGGCCCCGCATAATAAAAAAAGCCTTACAGCTTGCTGTGAGGCTTTTTTTGTTAGTAATCGGGCAAGGGATTTGTCTCGCCTGCCCCGCCGAATGTAATGAGGCGGGGTCGGCCCCTGTTTAGAAAAGTACTGTAGTCTGTTGGAATTTTTTTTAACCAAATCTTTTAGGGCAATGAGTTGGTTTACTTACATTCTTTATTCCGAATCTATTGACAAATACTACGTTGGTTACACTCACAACCTCGAACTCCGAGTCCAACGACACAATTCGGGTTGGGGTAAATACTCTAAGAGAGGTGCTCCTTGGAAACTTGTTTACTCCGAAACTTTTGCAGAAGCAATTAAGCGTGAATCGGAAATTAAGAGAAAGAAAAGTAGAAAATATATTGAGTGGTTGATTAACAAGTAAAACTCATCGATTTTCTTCACGCCGAAGGTCGTCCCGACGTACGTCGGGAAGTCTCGTCGGCCCCGCATAATAAAAAAAGCCTTACAGCTTGCTGTGAGGCTTTTTTTGTTAGTAATCGGGCAAGGGATTTGTCTCGCCTGCCCCGCCGAATGCAATGAGGCGAGGTCGGCCCCTGTTTAGAAAAGTACTGTAGTCTGTTGGAAATTTTTTTAATCAAATCTTTTAGGGCAATGAGTTGGTTTACTTACAAATATTATTTGCAAGCGACCCTGAGGGGGTTGAATGTTTTTAGAGCGAAATAATAAAGAGTAAAAAATAATGCCGAAGGTATCTAAGCGACTAACTTCCACTAAATAAGCCTTGTATCCAATAATGCATTCCTCCAATTATCCAAGAGTCGCATTTGAGAGAGTGCACTAGTGCTTTTGGAGGATTGGATGACTGGATGAATGGATGGAGTTAACACAATTATTGGGACACAATCATTTTTCTCTGTTCACTGTTAACTGTTCTCTGAAAACGTCTCGCGTCTTGCTTCTTACGTCTAGCGTAGAATCCGTTTCTTCTTTCTTATTATTATTTTTGTCACCTATTTTAAACTTGTACCAAGGTTATTCCGTTACATCCCTTTCGCATTTTAATTTGCAACAGAAACAAAAAAAATATTATATTACAGATATGAAATTACAACAGGAACATATTGACAGAATTAAAAAATACTTTGTCAACAAACCGGTTTTAAGAGCATATTTATTTGGCTCTTATTCTCGAGGTGATGCTGACGAAGATAGCGATATTGACATTCTTGTAGAGTTAGATTATTCAAAACAAATTGGACTTGAATTTGTTCAAATGCAATTAGACCTCCAAGATTTACTTCAACACAAAGTTAATCTCCTTTCTACAAAAGCAATTTCCAAATACATTTATCCATTTATTGAAAACGACAAATATTTAATTTATGAAAAGTAGTCTTAGCGATAGGGTAAGACTCCAACATATTCAGGATGCAATTTTAGAGATTGTATCTTATACCAAAGATATTTCGTTTAATGAATTCCAATCAAATTCGATGATATTATTTGCTTCGGTAAAGCAATTAGAAATAATAGGAGAAGCAGCTAATAAAATCACTGAGAATTTTCAAAATAGTTACAAGGAAATTGATTGGCGTTCAATTATCGGTTTAAGAAATTTATTAGTTCACGAATATTTTGGAATTGACGAAGAAATTGTTTGGGGAATAATAAAGAAAGACATCCCCAAATTACAAAAAGAAATAAAACAAATTTTAGAACAAATATGAGTTTAACAAAAAGCGGTATTCCCCTCATTTCTCCACAGGAGTCTTGCTAACCAAACACTTTACAAAAAACACTTGGGACAGGCGAATAAAACAATCAAATACTTGCGGTGAATAACACCCATATTTACCGCAGAATTTGCGGTAAATAAATCTAACAACAAAAGTATTATTTATGAAAACGGTCGGTTCAACTTTTAATTCTCTGAAGAAACTCGTTTATTATTTGCGCTGTGAGTCCCCAAATAACTTCGTCCTCCGTTTTGTAAACCAAAACTTTGTGCCCTTTGCCCGTCCAAGGTTTGGAATATTTAATCGGCAAGTTCAATTCCTTTACAGGTAAAAGCTCTACCTTCTTTCCTTCATCGTCAATGTAGTAGGGATGAATCTCAAATTTCAACTCGTACAAATCTGGTTTGTTGTGTTCAAAAAAAGAAACCGGAACATTGAAAACTTTCTCGACTTCATTCTCGGAAAAATTTATTTCTTTTTCATCTTTAATTTTCAATTCGCCGATGTACGTGTGCACAATAACCCCGCGAGGACTGACAAGAACGCCCAACTTGGAAAGCACGTTAATTTTTTCAACAGGTAGTCCTAATTCCTCGGTAGTTTCACGCAAAGCCGTTTGCATCGGGTTACCGTCCAGCTTGTCAATTTCTCCGCCGGGGAAGCTTATTTCTCCTCCCTGCCTGATATCGGCGGCTCTTTTCTCGAACAAGATGCGCATTTCGCCGTCTTTCTCAAACAAGGGAATCAAAACTCCTGCTTGCAAATAACCGTCAACACCTATTAGTCTTTCTTCTCCTTCCAGAACGGTTTTTATTTTGTTTAGCTGTTCTTTTTTCAACTTTCGTTTTCCCAATAATTTTTTTCTTCGATTTAAATTTAGCATTTTGTAAATAAAAATTTAGAGAATTTGTTTGCCGCCAATGGAAAGCCTGAAAGGGACAATTCAACGATACGTTTTTTACAACGAGTCAAACGGCTACAGCGTTATTAAACTCGAAGAAGGCGAAACCATAATCGGAAACTTACCCCCGTTAAATAAAGGCGACACGGTTGAGTTTTTCGGTTCGTGGGTAACACACAAGTTTTACGGCGTTCAGTTCAAAGCCGAGCGGGTGCAAAAAATTCAGCCTACAACCACGGAAGGAATTGTAAAATACCTCAGCCACACTCTGAAAGGGGTTAACGTAAAGCTGGCAAAAAGAATCGTGAAAATCTTTGGCGACAAAACCCTTGATATTATTAAGGAAAACCCTTCCCGCCTTTTGCAAGTCGAGGGAATAGGGCACAAAAAACTCGAAAGCATAATAACAAGCTGGAAGGCAAGCGAGGCAGTGCACGAAAGCCTTTTGTTTCTTACCGAACACGGGATCGGCAATGTTCGCGCACTCAAGATTTACGAACTCTACGGCGAAAACACCGTTGCATTGCTAACCGAAAATCCTTACCGCTTGATTTACGACGTTGAGGGAATAGGATTTAAAATTGCCGACTCTCTTGCGCTGAGTCTTGGATTCGACGAGCATCATCCGTTCAGAATAAGCGCTTGGGTAATTTATTTTTTAAGAGAATTTGCTTCTCAAGGAAACGTTTTTGTACCCAAAAAATTGCTCTTTGAAGAAGCGTTAAGAACATTGAACTACTCACTTGAGGACTCACCTGCAATAATTTCCGCGCTTGTGGGGAAAAAGGAAATTATTGAATTCGAAGACAGGCTTTACCTCTCCGACCTTTACTATGCGGAAAGAGGAATTGAGAGATTTATTCTTGCTTTAATCAAAACGGGGAAAGGTTTTATTAACCTTGGCAATGATGTTTCCCGGCGACTAAGCAATTTGTTTTCTGAAGAACAATTCGAAGGAATCAAATCCGCTCTCACCAACAAAGTTACAATAATTACCGGCGGACCGGGGACAGGCAAAACCACAACCGTTAGAGGAATAATAGACATTTACAAGGACAACGGCAAAACCGTTTTGCTTGCAGCCCCAACGGGACGCGCTGCCAAGAGGATGAACGAATTAATCGGAATGGAAGCAAAAACCATTCACAGACTTTTGGAATTCTCCCCGTTCGACTTTTCTTTTTTCTACAACGAGCAAAACAAACTCAAAGCGGATTTGATCGTAGTTGACGAAGTCTCGATGATCGACACATTCTTAATGTACCATTTGTTTGCAGCAATAGGTAAGAACACATCCGTCGTTCTTGTGGGAGACAGCAACCAACTGCCCTCCGTCGGTCCCGGGAACATTTTGCACGATTTAATCCGAAGCAAAATTGTTCCGGTAGTTGAGTTTACTCAAATATTTCGCCAAGCGGAGTCAAGCGGGATAGTAAAACTCGCACACGCAATTAAAAACGGGAGCACAATTAATTTTAAGGAAGAAACATTCCCGGACGTTGTGTTCATTGAAAAAGAAAACCCCGACGTGTTAACGCCTTTAATTACCGAGCTTGTTGCAAACAGGATTCCAAACAAATTTGATTACGACCCGTTTGAAGACATTCAGGTTCTTTCACCGATGTACAAAAGCAAAGCGGGCGTGGACGAGCTAAACAGGAGTCTTCAAAACGCTTTGAACAAAAACGCGCCTTCGGAAAAAATCACAAAGTTCAAAACCGGCGACAAAGTAATGCAATTACGTAACGACTACGAGAAGAACGTTTTCAACGGAGACATCGGCTACGTGGAAAAAATTCTTCCGAACGAAAAAAAAGTAATTGTCCGCTTTGACCTTAAAAAAGTAGCTTACAAATTTGAAGAACTTGACGACCTTACTTTGGCTTACGCAATTACCGTTCACAAAAGCCAAGGCAGCGAATACCCTTGCGTGGTAATGCCTTTGACGTTTTACCACAGAATAATGCTTAAAAGAAAATTAATTTACACCGCCGTTACGCGAACAAGGGAACTGCTTATTCTAATCGGTTCAAAAAAGGCTCTCGATTTTGCAGCCGCCAACGCTGCAGAAGAGAAACGTTACTCCTCTTTGTTTGCGCCGGAATTCATTAATGAAAATTTCGATCCGGAGAATTCAAATGAAATTTAAAATTGCCATTATCGGCTTTGGCACCGTTGGACAGGGACTCGTTGAAATACTCCTTTCCAAAAAGGAGTTCCTGAAACAAACAGAAAATTTCGAATGGTCTCTTGTTGCCGTCTCGGATTTCGAAAAAGGCTCGGTGCTTTGCAACGAAGGACTGAATGCACAAGAATTGTTGAGCCTGACAGACAATTCGGTTCCTTTGGAAAATTACACGGGAAACGGAATTAAGGGGCTAACTCCCGAAGAGACGATTCGCCGCAGTAATGCCGACATTGTGGTGGAAACCACTTACACTAATATTGAAACGGCAGAGCCAGCTACGTCGTTCGTAAGGCTTGCGCTTTCTTTGGACAAACACGTTGTTTCTTCCAACAAAGGTCCGGCGGCACTGCACTACAACGAATTACAACAACTTGCGCGGGAACACGGCGTTCAATATCTGATTGAAGGAACGGTGCTTTCCGGCACGCCCGTGATTAACTTCGTGAAGGAAGAACTTGCGGGCAATGAAATTAAATCCGTAAAAGGAATTTTTAACGGCACAACTAATTTCATTCTTTGTGAAATGGAAAAGGGAAAGTCCTACGACGAAGCTCTGCCGGAAGCTCAAAAGCTCGGCTATGCCGAAGCCGACCCAACTGCCGACGTGGAAGGTTTTGACGTTGCCGCAAAGGTTGCGATTCTTGCAAACATTTTAATGAATAAAAGTTTAAATCCGTTAAAAATTCCGAGGCGGGGAATTACTCATCTTACCCCGCAACATTTGACAAATGCGTTAAAGAAAAACAAACGCTGGAAACTGATCGGGGAAATAACTAACAATGACGGCGAAGTTGTTGCGTCCGTTTCCCCACAAGAAATTGACGCCGACTCACCTTTGGGCAGCACAAACGGCGCAATGAACGCGATTGTCTTTCAAACGGACTTGCTCGGAGAGGTAACAATATTCGGTCCGGGCGCAGGTAAAAAAGAAACCGGCTTTGCCATTCTTTCCGACATACTTCGAATTAACAAATTAACCAAGAATAAATTTCCGGAGAGCTAAAATGGAAATGATTATCGGCGGTAAGTTTATTGACAAAGCGGAAAAGATTCTGGTTAAAAATCCTTACAACGGGGATGTAATTGATTACGTACCCTCGGGCAGCGAGGAAGATATTCTGAGTGCAATTACGATTGCCGAAAAAGGAGCGGAAATAAATCGCAATCTTCCCGTTTACGAAAGGGTAAGCATTCTTAAAAAAACCGCCTCGCTAATGGAAGAACGTTTCGAAGAATTGGTTAAAACCATTACGCTCGAAAGCTCAAAAACAATACGCGAGGCAAGGAAAGAAGTTACGCGCGCAATAAATACAATTTCGCTTTCGGCAGAAGAGGCAAGCAGAATTACCGGCGAAACAATTCCGTTCGATTCAATGTCCGGCTCGGAAAAACGAACAGGTTACTATTACCGCTTTCCGGTCGGAATAATCGGCGCAATCACACCGTTTAACGACCCCTTAAATTTAGTCGCTCACAAACTTGGGCCTGCTATTGCGGGCGGGAACGCTATTGTGCTTAAACCCGCAACCGAAACTCCGCTTTCGGCTTTATTGCTCGGCAAGATATTCTTGGACGCGGGGCTTCCTCCCGAAATAATTTCAATAGTTACGGGCTACGGAAACAAAATAGGCTCGGCACTTGCAAAGGACGAACGAATCGGAATGATTTCCTTTACGGGCGGAGTGGAAACGGGTAAGGAAATTGCAAAAGTTGCGGGATTGAAAAAAATCGGAATGGAATTGGGCTCCAACTCCCCCGTGATTGTAATGAATGATGCCGACATCGACAAAGCCGTGGAATCGTGCGTTTCCGGTGCATTCTGGGCTGCCGGTCAAAATTGCATAGGCGTGCAAAGGATTTTAATTCAAAGTGAAGTTTACGATTCTTTCAAAGAAAAATTTGTTGCCCGCACAAGCGCTTACAAAACCAGATGCAAAATGGACGAAGCCACTGATATGGGCCCGATGATTAACGAGAAAGAAGCCGAACGGGTAATCGAGTGGATTTCCGAAGCCGAAAAAAAAGGCGGGAAAATTCTAACCGGAGGCAAAAGAAACGGTGCTCTTGTTGAGCCCACCGTTTTGGAAAACATTCATCCCGAAGCAAAAATTGACAAACAGGAAATTTTCGGACCGGTTGTCTCCCTCTACAAATTCGACGAATTAGAGGATGCAATCAAAAAAGCAAATGATGTTGAATACGGATTACACGCAGCAATTTTTACGAACGATTTGAACACGGCATTCTTTGCAGTAAAAAATCTGCACGTCGGCGGAGTAATGGTAAACGATTCCACCGATTACCGCATCGATTCAATGCCTTTCGGCGGAGTAAAGAAAAGCGGAATAGGAAGAGAGGGCGTGCGTTTTGCTCTTGAAGAGATGACCGAAAAGAAAGTGGTTTGTTTTAACTTAGAATAAAAAAGGAGCGCCGAAGCGCTCCTTTTTCAACCTTTATTTCAGAAGTAACATCTTCTTCGTTTGCGTAAAGTTGTTAACGTTCAATTTGTAAATGTACGTGCCGGATGCGAGATTAGCCGCATTAAATACTGCAGAGTAATTCCCGGGCGTTAACGTTTTATTTACAAGCACGCTTACTTCGCGTCCTAACATATCGTAAACACGCAAGGAAACAAATCCCGTTTTCTTAATTGCAAATCCGATTGTGGTTGTCGGGTTAAACGGATTGGGATAGTTTTGTTCCAAAGCGTAATTTGTAACCAAGCCTGCTACTTCCTTACGCACACCGGAAACATTCGGATTGTAGAACTTCTCAATCATCGGAGCAT
>JALWGH010000198.1 GCA_027013735.1 Melioribacteraceae bacterium | reverse complement strand
CATTTAACTTTCTTGACGTAATAATCTTACACAATTCCGAATAACCATCGTTGTTCTTAGCCAAAAGCAGAACATACTCGGAATTATTCGCTGGGTCGTCAATGTAACTGCCCAACACAGGTTTAATTCCCGCTTCTTCAGCCTCCTTTGCAAACCGGGTTAAACCGTACATTCCGTTTTTGTCCGTTAAAGCAACGTAAGGAGCAGAACAACGACGGGCAAAGGAAACCAGTTCGGGAATTTCAATTATTCCTTCCAAAAATGAATAATTCGAATGTGCGTGAAGGGTAAACATAGGTAAATAAGGGTACAAATTTAAAATCGGTTACAAAATAAGAAAGAAGAAACAAGAAATAAGAAATCCGCCTCCGTCTGCGCTTTGCTTGACTACGGCGCGACAGGTCCGTCTTCGCCCTCGCTTTGCTCGGGCTACGCCGCGACAGGTGTTTTTCGCTAGACGCAAGAGGCAAGACGCCCTATTCAGAGAACAGTTAGCAGTGAACAGAGACTTAAGACTCGTCACGCGTCACTTAAGACTTATTTAATTGAGAGTTGAAAATGGAAAGTGGAAAATCAGTTAACAGTGAACAACACTCGTTACTTAAGACTTGTCACTTAAGACTTTCAGAAATCGTGACAAAACTTTTAAAATAAAAACCTGCAAGAATCTTTTGCTACTAAAATTAAACTTGTACCCAAATAAGAATTTAGTTCGGAAACAGAATAATTCGGAAATAAGATAATTCAAAATCCGTAAAATCCAATTGATGAATAACCGTATTTATCGCGTATTTTAGTAATCGTTCTAAACAATCTTTTTCGCGCGGCAGCTTTTTCGTCGAACAACGTCAACTGTTCGGAATATTCCACGAAGCGCGAGAGTTTAACGCCAACCAACCGGACACTAACGCGCCGGGAATACGCTTGTTTTAAGAGTCTCCTTACGGTCTCAAAAATTTCGCCGTCGTCATCGGTAGGTTTAACTTTTTTGTCACGCGTAACAGTAATAAAATCGGAGTAACGGAGCTTTACGCTTACAACCGTAGTTTGCAAATTAAGATTACGAAGTGATTGACACACCTTTGCGGTAAGTTCAAACAAAGTGCTTTCCATTTTGGTAAAATCAATTACGTCTTTTTCGTAAGTGTGCGCTTTGGAAATACTTTTTTGAACTCCGCGAGGAATTAAAATTTCCGAACCTCTGCCGTTGGCTTTTTCCCACAGGTTGAGTCCCGCCTTGCCAAACGCAGTGGCAAAATAATCCGCCGTCATCCGGGCAATATCGGCAATAATGCGAAATCCTTTTTCATTAAGTTTTTGCTGCATTACTTTCCCGACGCCGGGCAGCGTTTCAATCGGCAATGGTGCAAGGAACTCTTTTTCCATTCCGGGCAAGACGTAAGTAATTCCGTTCGGCTTTGCGTAATCGGAACCAATCTTTGCAATGGTTTTGTTGCTTCCTATTCCAACGGAAGCGGGCAGAGAAAGTTTTTGCCAAACTTCCCGCTGCATCTTTTTGGCAAGCTCGAACATTGAGCCGTAACGTTTTTTCAATCCGCTAAAATCCATGTAAAATTCGTCCACCGATGCTTGCTCAATTTGCGGAGTGTATTTTTCTAACAGACGTTTAACGGCACGGGAAAATAGCTCGTATTCCTTGTGATGTCCGTGCAAATAAATCCCATGCGGGCAAAGTCTGTAAGCTTCCTTGATCGGCATTGCGGAATGCAAGCCGTATTCACGCGCCTCGTAGGAACAAGCGGCTACTACACCGCGTCCCTGCTCGGGGTCGGCACCTACAATAACCGGCTTGCCCCTTAGCGAAGGGTCAAGTATCCGCTCAACCGAGACGAAAAAGGAATCCAAATCGAGATAAAGGATTAGAGACATAGGTTAAATAAATCAAAATGTTTTAAACTAAATATTATGTAAAAACCATTTCTGAGTATAGTACTCTAAGATTTAAAATTCCTATCAAATAGAAATGATTCTAAATCCTCAGCTGCTAAATCAAGCACTTCCGAAGTTATTCTGTCAATCTCATTTAAGACAGAATCACTTGTTAAATCAACATTAGTTTTACTCAAAGCATATAATGCTTCTCTTACAATTATGTCTACATATCTTTGAAAAAGGTATTCCCTCCATCTTATTGAATCAGGCCCATACTTTTCAAGAATTAACTCAGCAAATTTTTTAGAAGTATTAATCCAATATATGCCATATTGAAAATCAATTGGTCTTTGATATACTGCAGGCTGCCGTGGGTCGCAATAAAAAGGCTCATTTGAGTTTGAAAAGGGATCGGGATCCATACCGGAAATTCTTACTTCAGGGAAAAAAGCACCTCGTTTCTTTTTATCGCCTCCATAATTTCCTGATTTTTTAGGCGAATTACTTTTTTTCTTACGTGTAGTTTCAGGAGTAACACTCCATTTTTCTTCTTTATCACCTTCCATCCCAAACTTCTCACCAATTCCAGCTAATCTCTCACGAACAACCTTCTGTAAGAATCTATTTTTCCATATATTTAATAATTCATTTAGTTCTGAAGTCTTTTGTAAATTTTGTTTTTTCGCTTCCTTTTTGGCGATTCGCTCCATGTTTTCACATAAAGATTCAACACTTTCTTTGACCCAATTTAACAATGCTTGTGATTTATCGCTCTTAATGAATTTTTCCCTGTCATTTGTAACATACCCTTCATCTTCCATAACTTGGGCATAGCATTCACCATAAATAAATTCACTATAGACATAACTTCTAAAATGCCCAATTTCATTCATTTCATAATTAGCAATAACCCCAACATCTCCTAAAAAATCAATACTATTCATTCCTTTATATTTGCTTCCCTTAAGAGGTTCTTCCGAGGTAAATAGAACTAATCTAATTGGAGAACTGTCATACATCTTTATCTTCCTATTTTCAAAATGCAAAAACTGTGGGCATATAAATTCATAAGGCACGTTAAATCCTTTTTTAGGAACCAGTTGTGGAATTATTAATTTTTTGGAAGGCATATTATTCCCCGATATAAGGTAAACTTTTTTATGTTGTATTATTCTTCTGGCTTGTGGATGTATAATAAGTTTATTGAGCAATTCTCCCACATAATTAGTTTTATGAGCTGACTTTGGAATAAAACCAGTTACAATAGTAAACCTTTGTCTCCTTAGAATTTGTTTTCTAACTTCATCAGGTAGAGGATGGTAAATATAAAAGCCTACTCGCTCAATAGCATTATTAATATCTATCATTATATTGTCCAGTTCCGAATAAAAGCCATACTGCTTATGTTCGTCAAAACCAAAACCGTTTAATCTATTATCCCTGTAAGTAATAAGACTAGAAGTTTTAAACATTTCACGCATATAAAACTTACCCCCGTTACCATGTCCTCCCAGAGTTTTAATGTTCTTTTTTTGAGACTTATCCATTTTACGGGCTGCTTGTGGATCAAACCATCTTTTAAAAGCTACATCTATTTTTTCTTTAGACATCCCGACAAAATCTATAACACTAATAGCTTTGATATGAGTATTTTTAGAAACAGATAAAAACAAATAAATTATTTGTTCATCATCAGGTGTTTCTTCAAGATTATAGGCATCCACAGAATTTTTAAACCACTCAGCAATACCTTTAGCATGATCAAATTTAAATTCTTTGCCCATTAAATCTAACACAGCTTCATCAATAATTGGTTTCTCGGCTTTAATTTTCATTATTACCTCCCCCTAACAATTCCAAGTAATTTTCTTCTAAATACTTCGAGTATTTTGCTAATTCCAATGAAATTTTTTTATTAACATTTTCTATTTTTTTTATAATCGAATTTATCTGGGTAATATTACCACTTAGTTCTAGAGGCTTCGTTCTTACGGAAACCTTAAAAAAATCATAAAAGTCCTGATCAATTAATTCTTTTTTTCTCCCGTTAATAAACAGCTCAAACCCTTTTAAACTTGTCATCCTTTGTATTTCGTAATTAATATTAATCCTTTGAGGATTGACAAGCGAACTATCTGAAATAGCTAAATATTTTCCAATTTCTGTCGCTCGTTCTATTCCCAAGTCCGTTAGTACACACTGTTTATTTTTAATTCTTAATAAGCCTTGCGGTTTTAGTTCAAAATAAATTGCCCTTCGAAAAATATCAGAATCTGGATATTCGGGATATCCGCTTAATGAGAAATCACCTGGAAAGAATTTATGAACAAAAACAACTATATCTTCGAATAAAAATACTTTCTTCTTTCCCATTCCTTTAATAAAAATAGAATATAAAATCTTATCTTTTTTCGAAATCTTTTTCATCTTACTACTATGACCATTTGTTTATTTATTATTACAAATCTATCATCGGATTTTAATAAATAAAGTAATTCATCTTTAGATATTTCAATGTATTCATTATTAATATACTCACAAATTTCATCTATTAATTTTGGAGTTTTTAACTCTCTTAACAATTCATAACAGATATCAAGAATTTCTTCAATATCTTTTTCCTTCACATTAATATTCAAATAGGAAAGTTTATTATTATCTATCTTAATGTGATTATCGTTCTTAATTTTATAATAACTACTTTCATCAATCAAAATACCAATATCACTCAACATCCATTTTAGTTCTTCAAGGTAAACTTGGCGTTTTACATTATATAAAATGCACTTAACGATTCTAACAATTGCCCAATCCTTCAGCACTACAAACGGCTCTACCTCTGGATACTCATATAAGAATAATTTATCACTACTGGTAATTGTATTCATTACAAAAGGTCTTATTTCGTCGTTACCAAATATTGTTAGCAACCTCATAAATGATGTGTTAGGATAAAATTCAAGACTTATTATTTTGGATAAATACAATTCATTGTTTGCTAAGTAATTTATATTTACCTGTTCTTCTTTTATTAGCCCATAAAAACCCCCTCCATAATATTTCAAGAACCGAAGTTTTTTTAATATAAGGTTTAGTCCCTCAATTCTTATATATCTTTTTTGATATATTTCTTTATAAACTTCACTAAAGTGTAATGGGTGTCCTCTCTCTAAAAATAATTTCAATATTGCATCTTTTACTTTTATCCTTTTAGTTAATCCCATAGTTTTTAAAGAAAAATAAAAGAAACCCAGATCCTCTATTTCCTCATCTCTCCTAAGAATATGAACTAATTCATATTTAGAACGAAGTTTAGGAAAATATTTTTTTAATGGTTCATAAATTTCTGCAACATATGCTTGACGCCCAATACTTTTGATTATTTGTTTAGCTTTCTTATTTATTTCTCCCCATGCTTGAGAAGAATAACTAAAATGTTTCTTTAGTCCAAAAACATACTTGTCAACCTCATATAGGTTCTGATTATTTTTTAAGTTTCCTATTACAGAGCTAATAGAATTGTATTTCCCCACGACTCCATAATATTTTTTGCCAATTCTGAGAATTTCTTTTACATGCAAAGGAATTCTACTAGACTCCAATATCGATAAAGCTATTTCTTGAAGTGGACCCTTTTTTATAAGAGTAAAATTTCCATTTATGGAAACTACATCAAATTGTTCCATATTAAAAATCATTTTTAGGACAAACAGTTTCTCCTCAATTTTTGATGTTTTCAATAATCTAAACAATACATTCCAGCTAATAGTATTAAATGGAACATTCATTTTAAGTAATGTAGCATATATTTTATAAAAATCCGTCTCTTTTTGTTGTTTATTCTTTTTAACAACCTTATTTATATTCAAAGATAAATAACCTTCAAAAGGGACATTAGGAAATAAAGTGGCTAAAAGCCCCAGATATAACATCTTTTGCGAATATGTTATTTTTATTAAAGGAGAAACTTCTAATTGCTCACAGCTTATTGGTTTGCCCGTATTAAGTATCTCCTTTAAGAAATATTCTTGATGTGCTCTCCTATTAGGAGCTATAAAATTACTTATTCTACTGATCTCTTTTTCAATAATCTGCCTTACTCTTTCACGAGTAATTCCAAATTCGGCACCAATTTCTTCTAAAGATTTGCTTTTCCCGAACCTTAACTCAAATATACGCTGATTTCTTTGGTTAATTGTATTTAGCTGTTTTTCAATATTTTCTATTATATATTTTGGATTATTAAGATGAGAAGATTTTGTAACAATCCTCTTCTTGCCATAATCTTTTTCTCTTTGAAAATCTTTATATAGAGCATTTCTGTTCTTGGAAGAATATTCTTGTATAAAATCCAAAATTTTTATTCGAGCATCTTCAATGCTTTTTGCCCCACAATTTCGTAGTTTTCTTATTTGTTCATAACTTGTATTAAGCAATTCTTCTAAATCACAAATACTGGCTATTCTTAAAATATTCATAAAACGAACACTAAAGTTCAATTGTTCTAATAATATCCCTTTCAAAGAAGCTGGCAAATTAATTTTATATCCATAAAATTCCCCAGCAAAAAAAGGAGACCTCAAAACTTTTTTTCTAATTTCTATAGGTTTACTAACTCTTAGTTGGCTCTTTTTCTGTTGAACTTCATTCTCGGGAAAATACTCTTGAAGAAAATCTAAAACTTTTTTCTGGGCGTCTTGAATGCTTTTTATTCCACAATTCCGCAAACTTTTTATTTGTTCATAATTTGTATTAATAAGTTCTTCCAAATCAGAGATAGAAGTTTTCATCAAAACATTCATAAAACGGACACTAAAATTCAGTTGTGTCAATGCTATTTTTTTTAAAGGGGGTGGTAAATTAATTTCTTGTCTATGAAATTTCCCTGCAAAAAAAGGAGAATTTAAAATCTCATTTTTAACTTTAGTATCCATTGAATTTTCTCGGTTTGATCTTTTTTCTTTATAGCCAAAAAATATTTACTGTACGCTTTAATACGTCAAATTCTTTGTCGCCCGTTACAAGATAAGCTTTTTTCATTTGCGCAAGCGCTGCTGCAAAAGCATCGGCATAAGACAACCTATTAAAAGCTTTAATCTGGGCTGCTCCCAAAGTTAATTCTCTTTCAACTCCAACAATTTCAATTGGATATTTTTCCATTGTTTGTAAATACAAATTAGCGATAGCAGATCCTTGTTCCCTCAAGACAATATAATAAACCTCCCCCCAGTTAATGACGCTCATATAAATTTCAACCTTTCCACTTAGCGCCTCCTTCAAAATAGAGGAAACTTTTTCGCCCCCCCGTTCTCCCTCCAAATAAGCTAATACGGCGTACGAATCCAAGACATATCGCTTAATTCTTTTCATAATTCTTTCTCTGTTTTCTTTTCCTCTAACAGTTTTTTAAGAAGTTTCCCTTGTGTACCCAGCATACCCATATTCTTTTCTATTATGTTTTCAGTAACAGGATACAACTTAATTCCGTCTTTATCTTCTTCAAAATAAATTTTAGTTCCTATTTTTATTCCGTACTTTCTTCTTAGTCTGGAAGGAATTACTACTTGTCCTTTAGTAGTTACTGAAGATATCATGTTATACCTCATAGTTTTTGTAGTACAAAATAAAATATTCCTACTTAATAATCAAGTATTACTTTGAAAACATTACATAATCTTATAGTAGTCACCTCCCATACATGATAAGAAAGACATATCGGTTTGCCCCGCAGCACATGTGCCTGTTGCGGGACAGGTTAATAATTAAAGGTTATTATTGTACACCGGCTTTTACTTCTTCGTATTTTTTAAGCGCAAGCTCGCTAAGCTCGTCTTTCAATTCTTTCGGAAAAATTACTTTGTCGTAGTATTTGCCGTCTTTACCTTTCTCGCTCGGCACGCCGACAAACAAGCCGTTGTTGCCTTCAACCAGCGTGAGCCCTTTAATAATAATACCTTCGGTAGTCTCAACGTCGAAGAAAGCTCTGGTTTTGGATTCCCCGTTGTAGGGATTCATTCTTACTATCCGCATAATATCCTCCTTTTAAATGTGAATAAATAAGTTAACTCGGGACTTTTTCCCTGTTCACATTTACGCCCTGCAAAAGGAAAAATTACCGCACGGAAAATAGCGTCCCTCATATTTTTGAAAATAAAATTATGAAATTGAAAATTTAATTTCAAGTTCTTAATTCTCCACGGCAAATTCTTTTAATCTCGGGTAAGCGTTCAAAATTGTGCCGGGCATTTTAATTTTAGCGCCGTCTTTCAAATAATGCAAAAGTTCAAACGCATTTGCCACCGCTTTGCCTTGCGGGTGGTTGTTCATTACAACAAAAATTTTTTCCGCTTTGTCGTAAGTTTCTTTTATTTTGTCCGCAATTTCAACCAGTTCGCCAGGAGTGTAAAGGTAATCGTAACGGGCGCTGCGTTCTTCGTAGGTTTGCTTTTGCCCGAAGTTCTTAATTGATTCGAGCCATGCTTTTTTGTTTCGCCCGTGAAACCGTGCATAAACCATTCCCCTACCGACTACAGGTTCAAACCTTACCGATTCACCAATAGCCGGCTGATCGATTGAACAAATGGTAATTGTTTTAGCCCTTTTGCCCTGCCATGAGCGATGGCGCACTTCAACAAATTTGTCGTACTCTTCGAAGGCTTCAATCAAATTACGAAGATAATCAATCGAGGCATCATTGCACGCAAAGGAATAAGGAAACTGCATTAGCAAGCCTCCGAGTCTGCCGTTTTCTTTAAGCAAATCGAGATTTTGCCTCACGGCATCAATTTTCTCGTTGTTGTAATTCCGCCTGTGCGTAAAATCCATGTGCAGTTTAACAGTAAAAAGGAAATCCTCCGTCTCACCCAATTGTCTAAGCCAACTTTCCACTATGCGCGGCGAAAGGTAAGAATAATAGGACGAATTCACCTCAACCACATTAAAGAAACGGGAATAATATTTCAGCCAGCTAAATTCTTTCGATTGCGAGAACGGGTAAAAATTTCCTACCCAGTCATCGTAGCTCCAGCCCGCCGTGCCTACGTAAAGTTTGGGAATTACATTCATTAACTTTTTGCTCCTTTGATTTGAAAGGTTATAAAATAAGAAAGAAGAAACGAGAAATAAGAAAAGTTAGACGCTAGACGCGAGACGTCCGTCTCCGCCCTCACTTAGTTCGGGCTTCGGCGCGACAAGCGAGACGTAAGATGCGAGAGGTAAGAGGTTAGACGTTAATCACATGGCACACGTTTTTTTATTCTTCCCATTTCTCTTTATCCTATTCCGCTCACGTCAAGATATGTAAACTTTTGTTTTTCTTCCAGTTTTTCATCGCTGTTTGTTGGCTTTGTGTGGCATAGCAATAGACACAGCCCATCAGACAAGTATTTACCGCGCCGATGTCCTTGCTTACGGTACAACGGCATGCGGCTCTTTGTCCTTTGTCCTTTTTGTACTCAATGTTCACGCCAAGTTCGTTTCTAATCAATTCGTCGTCAATGCACCTGCCCGGCAATACGCCGAGATAACTGTAATCTTTCGGTTCCGCACAACTTCTCACTTCCATTCTGTATTTGTTCGCTATTTGAACTATCTGTTTCAGTAACAATTCAATTTTTGAACTATTTTCTTGATTGGGAAAATAACCGACATTTAATTTGTTCAATCTCCGCAAAGTTTTTTTGTAATCGTCAATAACGCTAACTACAACCCTTTGCGTAAAGCCCGCGAGGCTTTTAGCTATTTCGCTAAAATTTGCGATGTGGAAATCCAAAGTAAGATCGTCCGTAAACAAAATAGGGTCGTAACGCCAAATTACTTTTCTATTTCCAATCCGTTCTGAAAGCGCGCGGAAAGTTTGAATTGCGGAATCCAACGACGGGCAGTTTGGTTCGTAAATCCTTGGGTAGTTGTTAAGCGTGTATTGAAAATAATATTTGTAGCCACGCTCGTCGAGCTCGTCCAAGTATTTCAGCATCGGGCGGGGGTTGCGCGTCCAAAAGACAATAGCATCAACACTTTCCGGGCGCAGGTCAACACGAGAGATTTGCTTAGGATTAAACGGATTTCGCACCTCGCAGTAACCGGCTTTAATTCTGTTAAAGAACCACTTCGAATAATATGCCGGAATATCTGTCCGCCTGCTTGCTGAAATAATCATGAGAATAAAATTTTTTCTTACTTACAACTCTTGCAAAAAGTCTGCCAAACTACGGAAGGTAAAATAGCAAAGTTTTAAATATATTTTTGCTATTTTAGCCTAATATATTAAATTAACAATATTGTTAATTATCTATATTTACTAAATGAATATTGAATTACTAAATAAAACCGACAAATTTTTACTTGAAGTTGACGACATTGCCAAGTTACTTTCCGTAACAAAAGCTTCCGCTATCGTTGAGGCATCGCGTTATTCAAAACGCGGTTCTCTCATCAGACTAAAAAGGGGACTTTTCATCGCTCCTTCGAGGTTTAAATCACTTTCCGAAGACAAATTATTTCAGATTGCAAATTTGCTACAGACTCCTTCGTACGTTTCGCTTACTACCGCTCTCAGCTATTATGAAATTACTACACAGCAACAGCAAAATTTTATTGAATCAATAGCACTTAAACGGACAAAAGAGTTCGTAATCAGCAACATTGTTTTTACTTTTACACTGGTTAAAAAAGAATTTTATTTTGGTTTTGAGCCAAAGGGGAATTTCTTTATAGCCACTCCGGAAAAAGCATTGGCAGATGCCGTTTACCTTTCCGCTTTGGGCAAATACAATTGCGATTTTGCTGCCGTTGATTTCAAAAAGGTCAACATAAAAACCGTTGAAGCTTACCTTGAAAAAACAAATAAAAGGACAAAAGAATTTTGGGGTAAATTATGCAAGAGCTACAAAATTTAGAAATATTTGAAATTGAAACATTGGATTTCTTAAATTCAATTAAAATTCTGGATCATCTTTACTTCGGCGGTGAAACAATGTTAAGACTTTGCCACAATTTAAACCGCTATTCAACAGACCTTGATTTTTGGTTAAAAGAAAACATCGACTCAAAAGCTATTTTCAAAAAGTTAAAACTTTCTCTTTCTCAGCGGTACAAAATTACCGATTCTGCCAACAAGAGAAATACCATATTGTTCCAATTCAGGAAAGAAGGCATAAGAAGAAGTCTTAAAATAGAAATCCGCAAAGGGCAAAGTAACTTTGAGTGGGAGAGAAAAATTGCATTTTCAAGATTCACCAACCTGCAAGTAAAGGTACAAGCTTTAACACTTGAGCAAATGCTGAGAAACAAAATCGAAGCGTTACTTTCGCACAAAATAATTCGTGACGCTTTCGACTTACAATTTTTAATTATGCGTGGAGTAGAATTAAAAGCCGACGCTTCAACCCTCACAAAAATATTACAAATTCTCGATGGTTTTAAAACGAGAGATTTCAAAGTTACGCTCGGCTCCGTACTTGACGAAAGTGACAGAGCATTTTATTCCGAAAACAGATTCAACCTTTTGAAAGAAGAAATAAATGCAACGCTCACCAAAATGAAATTCAAGTGATTTTATTCCCCTACTAACGTTACCACAATTTTACGTGCCCCGCCGTGGCGCCTGTGCTCGCCGAGGTAAATCCCTTGCCACGTGCCTAAATTCAAGCGCCCGTCCGTTATGGGAATTGTAAGCGACTGACCAAGCAAAGAAGATTTCACGTGAGCCGACATATCGTCCGCGCCTTCCAATGTGTGCTCGAAATACGGCGTGTCGTCCGGCACGAGTCTGCCGAAAAACTTTTGTAAGTCCGAGCGCACATCCGGCGAAACATTCTCGTTAATTGTCAGCGAAGCCGAAGTGTGCTTAATAAAAATATGCGCCAGCCCAATCTTTATTTTCTTAATCTCCGGGACAGCTTCCTCAATCTCATTCGTAATTATGTGAAAGCCTCTCGGGTAAGGACGTAAGGTTATTTCTTTTTGATAATACATTTGAATGCTCCTGTAAAATGTTTCTTACCTATTTTTTCCGTTTTAACAAGGATAAATAAATGCTATTTTATCCTTCCTTAGAAGGACAACTATTTGATTAATAGCCGAGCGCAAGCGAGGCATTTTTCCAAAAAGATTTTAAGAACCAGCCTTTCCAAAAACAGACTCCGCAATTTTCCAAACCCACTCATCTTGTAATTAGGAATTGCTCGCCTCAAGCTCAATCAGGAATTCCTTTCGCCACAAGCCTGCCGCGTAACCAACGAGTTTGCCGTTTTTGCCAACTACACGATGACAAGGGACAACAACCGGCAATTTATTTTTGTTGTTTGCCTGTCCCACAGCCCGCACGGCTTTCGGATTGCCAATCATTTTCGCAACGTCGGAATAAGTAACTACAACGCCGTAAGGAATACTTTGCAATGCTTTCCAAACCGATTTTTGAAATTCCGTTCCTTCCAACTTCAGAGGCAAATCAAACTTCTTCCTTTTCCCCGCAAAATATTCCTGCAATTGCTTTTTTGTTTCAAGAATAATTTTGTTTCTGCTTCCGCCCTGTTTCTTTTCGTCAAGGAATTTCAGCTCAAGCAAATTTTCTCCATCGCTAACAATTTCAATTGTGCCTATCGGCGAACTGTAATAGCCGGTAAAAATCTTTTCCATTTTACTTTACCAATTTCTTGTCGAAATCAACAACTCTAAAATTCTTTTTACCCTTGGGAACAACCGTGTGCCCTTCGGCTTCGAGCAGCTCCATTTGTCTTTGTATGCCGCCGGGATACTTTGGGTTAAGCACGCCGCCTTCCTTCAGCGTTCTCCACCAAGGGGTAATCCGTTTTTTCCCTTCCGCCCGTTCTTCCTCGGCAGCATGAACAGCAACCCAGGCAAATATACCGGTGGTAATAGGGCAGCCCACAGTAGCACCGTGTTTGACCGCAATCTTTTCCCTAATTTGGTTTATTGTGATTAACTTCCCTCTGGGCACACTGCGCATTATTTCATTCACTTCAAGCGGGGAAGGAATAGCCAGCGTTCCCTCGCCCCATTTTTCAGCTAACTTACCGCTCAAAGGAACAACTTTCGGCAAATCTTTAGTGTCGAGAAGTTTTTCTTTCCAGGATTTCTTCTTAGCCATTTTTAACTTCCTTAATTTCTTTGTAAAAATTTTTCGAACCGTTCCCGTTCTTCGTTTGTAAGGCGGTGGGGCTTTTTCGTTTCCACATTAATGAACAACCCTTTCTGCCAGCCCTCGGCGGCAAGTATGTTACCGTTTTTGTAAAAACTAAAATTCAGAATTGCCGAAGCGGCGCTTAATTCCCCAATCCAAATTTCACCGTGAACCTTATCGCCAAAATAAATCGGTTTTCTGTAACGGATTTGCGTCTCCGTAAGCACGGGCAGAATCCCACGTTTTTCCAATTCTTCAATCGGCAGTCCCATTGCCTCAAGAAGTTTAATCCTCCCTATTTCCATCCATTCAATATAAACGATGTTGCTGAGATGATGGACGATGTCAATCTGATAGGTGTAAACTTCCAAATCGTATTTTACTTTTGCCACAATAATTTCCTCCTCTGTTTCTTATTTTATTGAAATTCAACTTTACAAATTTAAGCTATTTTCTTTGCGGGCTCTGCGTGGGACCTTTATCCTACCTTCCTTTCCATACTTCTGTAAACACCAATAACAACACCTACCAATTTGAAACCGGAATAATTTTTCTCAATTACAATCGGTTCGTACTCTGGATTTTCCGAATGCAATTCAATACGATTGCGTTTTTTGTAAAACCGCTTAACTACGGCGGCATCATCGAGAACGGCAACAACAATTTGCCCGTTACGCGGTTGTGTGTTGGGATTAACGATTACCACGTCCCCCGTAAAAATGTACGCATCCTTTAAACTGTCTCCTTTCACCTTCAGGAGAAACGAATCCTTCGGCATACGGGCAATTGTGGGCAGTTCTATTGTGTCGATTGCGTCGGGATAAATAGTGAGGGGATTACCCGCAGCAACTTCACCCAACACGGGACGGGGAACAAAAAACTTGTCCTCCGTAAGCAGTTCGATTCCGCGCGAAACATTCGGATTACGCTTAATGTAACCTTTTCGCTCCAGAGCTTGCAAATGCTGGCGCACGGTGGAACGGTTACGATAGCCGAAATGTCCGGCAATTTCCGCCAAGGTGGGAATTTTTCCGGTCGCTCTTTTTTCAATAATAAAATCAAGAATTTTTTGCTGTGTAATAGTTAACTCCTTCGACATTTTATTTCCCTTTCTTTTGATTATTCTTTCCGGCAGGCACACCTACGGCACGTAAATCACATTTGGGGTAACAAAACTAAATACCATACATTTGTATGGTAAAAATACAATGCCAAATTATTTTTGTCAAGAGGGATTATTTTCGGAAGAAAGAAATTTCACAAAGGTACAAGTTTAAATTTGGTGGCAAAAAATAGAAGAAATAAGAAACCAGAAATAAGAAATGGTTAAATGCAAGACGCAAGAGCCTAAACACTAACCGTAAATAATTGAAATTTAATTTCTTCGATACCTTCGGCATCGGTTTATCTTTCCTCTATTTTCTTCTATTTACATTCGACCCCCTTGGGGTCGTATAGTTGCCAATAATCTATAATGCGGATTGCCAATAATCTATGTTACAAAAACCATTTCGCAGATAGACAACTTATTTTTTCTTACGAGAAAGAGCAGGATGCTTTTTAATACTGTTTCCGAAAGAATCCCGAAGGGATTCAATGTAGATAGCAAAAAGAATCAAAATTAAAGAAGAACCCTGAAAGGGTTCAAGTTTTAAGAGCAAAATATTCGAAATAAGAATACAATGATAATATTTTGCCACCGATTTTAAACCTGTGCCTTCACAAAGGCTTGCGAAAAAAGGAGCTTCGGAAGCTCCTTTCTTCAAAGGCAAATATTTCAGGAAAATATTTTTTCGAGGGTTTCCACAATTTTTTCCCTAAGCAAGGGTTTGGTAATAAATTCGCTAAAGCCCGCTTGAATAAACTTCTCAGCCGCACCGGGAACCACATAGGCGGTAACGGCAATTATGGGAACATTCTCGTAACCGGGCATTTTCTTAATTATTTTAAGAGCGTCAAGACCATTGTATTCACCCTGAAGATTAATGTCCATTAGAATAAAATCGAAGCGCTTGCTCTTAAGGAGAGGCAGGGCTTTTTCCAAACTTGTGGCAAATTCGATGGAGCGAAGCTCTTTCATCTGCACACGGAAAAGAATTTGCGAATCGATTTGGTCTTCCACATAAAGGCAGGAAAGTTGCGACAAATCTATTTTCTTGTTTACCATGGGGTGTGCTTTCACCGGTTCTTCTACAACAGGTTTCTCCTCCTGCACAACCACGGGTGGGGTTTCCGGCTTTACTTCTTCTTCCTTTGGCTCTTCCTCTTGAGTCTCGGTTTCTTCCATTTTCAACTCAAGCGGGAAAATCAACGCAAATTCCACGGGCGAAGATTCCGAAGGGTAAGGTTTGTATTCCGCCTGAAGAATTTCCAACAACTTTTTAACAAGCCGCACGGTAAATCTCGAAAGCCCGAAATTACGGCGAATGTTATTCTCGTCGTCCGTAAAAACCAAGGTCAAATTGTTAAGCAAATCGCTTGTGATTCTATTCTTGGCGTCTTTAATTCCGACGTAAAATTTCCCGTCGTCCGTGTAATTTGCCGACAAGTAAATAGTGCTTTCCTTTGTCATTATTATTGCAAAGTGGAGAATCTGCACAATAAAAGTCAGAAACTTTTGACTGTCGGTAGTAAATTTAAGAGAAGAAGAAATCTTGCCGTATTGCAGAGTAACTTCGTTCGACTCGGAAATTTTGTGCGTGGAATTTTCCAACTGCTCCAACAAATCAACGAAGGAAATTTCCGACGGTGAAAGCTGAATAATGTTTTGCTCCAAATGTGAATATTCAACCGCCGTGTCCATCGTTTGCAACAACACCTTCTGGTTTTCTTTAATTATTTGGATTGCCTCGTTCTGGTCTTCCGTAGGATGTTCAATGCTTTCGGCAAGCTCCTGTACAAAACCGATTATCACGTTCAACGGGGTAAGCAATTCGTGGAATAAATTGGAAAGGAATTCGCTGTCAATTCCGCGCCCCTTCATTTCCCTTACTTCGCCCGCTAATTCCGCCTCGGTTTTAACAATTAACACGTACCTTTCAACTTTGTCCTCAAAGTCAAAAATGGGAGAAGCAATAATTTTGGTCTCAACCGTTTCGCCGTTGGATTTTTTAATCCGAATCTCAACATTTTTGACATCGGGGACAACAGACTGAAAAACGTTTTTGTTGATTTTCCCCCTGTCGTCGTCGGCAACGAGACTCAAAAAAGAACTTTGATCAATATCCGACTTTGCGTATCCGAAATACTTAGTAAAATTATCGTTGGAATATTTAATAAAGCCGTGGGTATCGGTAATAAGAATTGCATCGCTCGCATTATCGAACGAAGCCTTGTACAACTGAAGTTTTTTCTGCATTTCCATTTTGTAGGTAAGGTCGTGAATTACCGACATGTGAGCCAGTTTGCCTTCGTATTCAATATTGACCTTTCCTATTTCAACGATTATCGACGTACCGTCCTTGCGTTTTTGACGCCAAGGACCACCGTACTTATTTCCCTTCTCTTTTCCGCTTGCTTCAATTAAGGACTGAATATCCTCCGGCGCATAAAGGTCGGTTAAATCCATTTCAAGGAATTCTTCCCTCGTGTAACCGTAAAGCTCAAGCGCAGCAGGATTAACGTCAAGGAACTTCAAATTTTCAACGTCGTAAATAAAAATAGGTTCGGGAAATTGCTTCAAAATTTCGTCGTACATTTTATTACTCTCATCTATTGTTTTCTTTAACTCATTTTTAAAAGGGAAATCCAATCCGCTACCAAAATCCTCTTCCTCGCTTTCAGGCGTTTCGCCGTAAGATAATCCTACAATCGCAATCACTTGATTGTCAATATCGAGCAAAGGGAATTCAAGAATTTTCTGCTTACTTTTGCCGGGTGCAAAAAAATGCTCGCCAACTCCTTCAACAAGCACACTGTTACCGGTTTCAATAATGTAAGAATCCGTGTTGGCAAAAATCTTTTCGATGTACGCAGGCAAAAGTTCGTTTTCGAATTTTCCTTCAACCGTAGCAGGCTTAGCGCCGAGATACTTTGCGTAAGCCTTATTCACAAGAATATATTTCCTTGTTACATCCTTAATCCAAAAATAGCCTTGTAATTTATTGATTTCGTTCTGAACAATATTTTTGCCGATTATTGTGAAAGGGAAATTTGATTTAATCTTATTGATTATTCCCAGAATTTGTTCGTCTTTAATAATTTCTTCGATGTCTTCAACAAGATAAGTAAATTTATTCGAAGTTGCGTTCTTGCTTTCGCCGCCGGCAAAGGAAACAATCAAATATTTTTCCTCGCCAAAATTGACTGCGGATATTTTATGGGTACACTCCTCACGCCCTTTGCTCGACAAAAGCTCCGTTTCAATTTCAGCCGAGTTGCCCGCGTCAAATGTTTCTCTGATTTTTATCATTAAAGATTCCGCTTCGCCGGAAGGAATTAAATCTTCCAACGAATCGACATCTCCACCGAAAACGTCCCTAAAAAAATTGTTCGTTTTTAAAATCTTTCCGTCCCTGTCGATTAAAACCGCCGGCACGGAAATATTCGTATTAAGTAAAACTTCAATATTTTCAATTGCGCTTTTCACCTTCGGCTAATACGGAATTGTAACAGTGTAAATATTCGAATATTGCGAAAAACCTTGAGCATTGTAAGCCCTTACCCTGTAATCATACGACGAACCGCGGTAAAGCCCGTCGGTTTCGTCACGGTAAAATTGAGTGTTTGGTCCAACAATGGCAATCCTCTTAAAATCATTGCCGCCAACCATTCTCCGCTCTATTTCAAAACCGAGTTCGTTGCTCGAATTATCGTTCCACGTAAGGTCAACAGCTAACTGATTAGGCACAGCCGTTGCAACAAGATTTGTGGGACGGAACAATCCGGCATTGCTGCCCGAGGTGTTAACCTCGTTGGAAAAGTCGGAATACTGCCCGTTCAAAAACGCTCTGACTTTGTAGTAATATACTTTCGACGGGTCGGTAATAGTATCGTTGTAAGCGTGCGTACGCGGCGGGAATATTTTGTAAACGGAATGATAAGTATCCCCTTCCACTCTTTTCCAAAGCTCGATTCCGTCTTCGGTTGAAGCGTTGTTTGTCCAGAAAAGTCCGTACACCTGATTCGGCACAAACTCAACAATCTCAAGGTCGCTTGGTGCGGCTAAAGGAATCAAAGGCACATAAGCCGAATCCTCGTTGGAATAAGGAGTAAAAAATCCTTCCGTTGTCGAATATCTTGCACGGTAGTAGTAAAGAGTATTTTGAGAAATATCCTTGTCCAAATACTCGGTTGCGTCTGCGCCTGTAACGCCAATCTGTTGGTAATTACCGGTAACGCCGGTTTTACGCTCGATGATCGTTCCGTTTTCAAGATTGGTATTGTCCGACCAAACTATTTTAACCGCATTCTGTGATTTGTCGAAAGTAGCCACCAAATTAGTGGGCCCGGGGATATCGACACTTTTGGTAGTAACTACCACTTCCGAAGAATAAGCCTCGGAATTACTCGTAAACGCACCCACACGATAATGGTAGGTAGTCAATTGTGTTAAGCCTTGGTCAATGTATTCCTCCGTGTTCGGCGGTAAAATAGCAACCGTAGTCCACGGGTCAGTGTCCAGAACACGCCTTTGAACTTTAAATCCGTTTTCGGCTGAAGAATTATCCGTCCAATCCAATTGCACAATTGTAGCGCCAAGAGCCTGTGCAGTAAGATTCGTTGGCGGACTGCCTCCAGCTCCACCGGAGTTAACCTCGTTGCTAAAAGGGGAACGTCCGCGTTTGTTTACGGCGCAAACTTTGTAATAGTAAGTAACAAATTGTGAAAGTCCCACATCCCGGTAGTTCGTTGAATTTTTCGGCAAAGTGCGAATCACCCTGTACGTACCATCTCCGCCGTCTTTTCTCCAAACCTCGAAATTTTCTTCGGTAGTGGAACTGTCGTCCCACACAAGCAAAACTTCCGTTGCGGAAATTCTTTGCAACATTAAATTCTCAGGTGCGCGCGGAGGCTTAATGTATCTTACAACCGTAATATCCGTTTGCTCTTTACTCGCCTTGCCTTTCCCTTCCTTATTGTAAACCGAAACGTGGTAGCTAATCTTTTCGCCCAAAAGGGTTGAGTCTATTTCCAAATAAAGAGGAGGAAAAGAAGTTCCTTTTTGCGGAACAATTTGTACGGACTTCCCATTAATAAAAATTTCGTACCTGTCTATTCCCGCGCTGCCATCGCCCGGGTCGGCTTCGTAAGAAATTTCGTTTTTACCTACACCGACAGAATCTCCCGTAACAGGTCTGTGAATTGAAATCTTCGGCAATCCCATATTCGGGTTTGTTATTGTTTGGACACAGGAAACAATCAATCCCATTCCAAGCAGGAATACTACTGAAATTCCCAAAAACCTTTTTATGATTTTTTCCCCTTTCATCTTAAATTTTTTCTCCATAATTAGAATACTTTTTTCAAAACTCCGTTCTGCAAATAGCGGATAAATTGGCTGGATTATTGCACCGGGCTTTTTAAGCCCTGACTTGGCTAACGCTGAATTACTCTTTCCGCTGTTTCAACAGGCTGTACCTGATCGGAGTCCGGCACATTGTCGAAATCCACTAAGAAAGAACGGGATTCGTGAGGCTCCATTTTTTCGAGATACAGATAAAGCCTGTTCGTAGAACTATCGAATTCATATTTCGGAATTTTCGTGTTTATGATGTCCGATGAAACCTCAATGTTTTTAATTCTTTTGTTAATATTTAATTGGACGGTAAAGTTGTAAACCGTTTCGTCCGTAGGATTGGTAACCTCGACTGCAATTCTTCTTTTGCTTCTGGTTTTGTAACGGAGTTCAACGCCGTGCTTTCGCAGCCACCATTTTTGCAATTCGTCAAAAGAGGTAACCCAATAATTTTTTTGACGGATGTAATTTATTAAATGGTCAATCACCCCAATGTACTGAGGTTGCAATTGGAATCCCGTGTGAACTTTAAGTACGTACAGTCCGCCTTCGAACAAAACTCTGTCAACATCTTCCTCGTAAGTGTACTCCTGAAAATCGGTTTCCGTAAGTCCGTATCTTCTTATTATCTCGTAATCATCCCTTGCCGTTTTGGTAATTAACAACAACGGTTTGTTAAATCTTATTATTTGTTTCGGGACGGAACGGTCTGTCAAAGAATCCGTAACAATGAATTCCATTCCGGTTTTTGCCACCGCTTGCAATGTATTCTCATCGTAAAAGCCGTAGAGAGGCATTAAACTTCTTACCCTTCCGCCCGAAAGAGCTTCCACTGTATCTTTGGCAAAACGCATACTTGCAAGCTGAACAAGTTTATCGTCAAGTTGGTTAACCGTATCCTCGGCGGACTCTTTGTAGCCAATGTCAACAACAACGCCCAAATCGCCGTACTTGGCAACGTCCTTTATTAGTTTCGGATTTTTAATTGCAGTGTAAGGGTCAATGAAAAATGTTGCCGGATAATGTTTGTTTTTCAGAACTTTTAATAAATTGTAAATATTTTGCGGCTGCTCCGAAATTTCGGGGATAAAAACAGCAGCGGCATTGTAAGGAGCAGGCCAATCTTTCACAAAGGCAACCGGTTCGTGCAAAAGCCAGGCAACACTATTTCTAAACAATTTTTCGAAGTTAATGTAATCTTCCTGTTTACCAATAACGGAATTAAGTTCGAATCCGTACCAAACAAATCTACCCTTGCCGTAAGTGCCGTTGGCAATGCCGGCGCTTTTACTAATTTCTTCCCTAACCAAACCTGCCTCGCGGCGGAAGTCGTACCAAAAGCTAACTTGAGTAACTCTCGGTTCCAAAATTTCTGCGTAGATGGGTCTGTCCCAAGTAGCAATTTTTAACGTATAGCCTGTCGGTATTCCGGCAGTAAGAATTAAATTTCCCCTTAAAGTGTGAACTTTATAAGTTTCCTCCGGTTTAATTTCCCTGTTAAATTTCATTCCGAAAGCTTCGGTAAAGAACGACCAACCACGCCATTTGCCTTCGTCGGAGAATGTACCAGGACCCATTGTGGCAAAAACGCTTCCGCCTTTTTCCAAATATTTTTTAAGTTCAATTAACTCCTTGTCGCTCATCGACTTTGCCGAAGGCAGAATAATAGCTTTGTATTTGTAATGCTTCCCAAGTTCAATTGTTTGATCGCTAATTACGTCGTAATTAATCTTGGCGTTTTTCAAGAATACTTCCCACGTGTCGATGTTGTCCGAAAGCCACGTACTCCCCTCGGGAAGCATATTCTCCGTATATTTGGAGTAAAGCAAGCCGACTTTGTTTTTTTGATTTATTAACTCAAGATTCTTTTTTGTCGGTAGGATTTCACTAACCTCGTACCTTCCGTAAACATTCTGAATAATTACTAAAAAGATGAGAACGCCGACGGTTAGCAGAACTAACCCGGTAAGAAAAATAATAAAATAATTAACTCTAAATCCAAAGAGTTTGTTCTCATCTACCGCCATTTAAGCGTTTCCTGTTTTTTCTTTTTAGTTTCTTTTTCTTCGGTATTCGGCTCTACGTAACCTTCGCTTGTGTAACGCATAAATTTAGGTCCCGTCGAGGTACGCTTTGCAGGTGCCGGGCGTTCGTAACGACTCGTTTCAGCAAACGTAGGCGGCGGAGTAACCGGAGTAAAAGAGGGTCTGAGTTCTTGAGATTCCGCCGTCGAATAAAACGAAGGTTTCCTTTCTCTTTCGTACCCGGTAGTGCGTGCGGGCTGTTCTTCGAAAAGCGTCCTTCTTGTTCCCGTTTGGGTCGGCACACCCGCTTCCGTGGGTAAAGGCGTAGGTGCCACCAGTTCCGCGGGAATTGCAGCCGGTTCGGCAGCTTTCTTGAACCCTTTCCTTTCGCGAATTTTGTAAAGTACGTAAGCTCCAACAGCCAAGATAAACGTAGAGACCGTTGCAACTAAAATAATGAAAGAAAGTATTGGAATTAATTCCATAACTACCTCATATTAATATTAAATTTTTATTTAAGCCGGGGCACTTTCCTGAGCCTCGCCTTTTTCGAGACCGGTTCTTTCTAATTTTCCCCAGGTCATTTGTATTCCCAAAAATTCTTCAACGGTTGCCATTGCTTTTGTAACATCAATCATTAAAATAAAAATCAAGCGGTAAATAAATGCGTAAAACACAAGCCGGAATTCTTCCCTTTCAACGGCAAGGCAATAGACCGCCGCCATCATATCGAGCGCCATGATTCCAATCCACCAAAAGACGACAAGCGCAGACATGTGGTAAAAAATACCGACAACCATAAAGAACAAATTTGCAAAAATATTCATTGCAGGCCAAACCAGAGCCTCGTAGAACATCGACCACAAAATTAAAGTATTATTAAAATTTAACGTGGGATTGTAAATGTGCTTTTTGTGTTTACGAATAGCCTGAAGAATCCCACGTGTCCATCTGTATCTTTGCTTTAACAATTGCATAAATTTTTCCGGCGCTTCCGTGTAAGAAATTGCACGCGGCTCATATTCCACACGCCAACCGGCAGCTAAAATTTTAAGCGTCAAATCCGCATCCTCGGCAAAAGTATCGCTCGAATAAAACCCTGCACTTCTGAGAGCACTTTTCCTAAAAATACCAATAGGACCGGGAATAATGTTAACCATTTTTACAAATCCCTGAGCAAAACGAGCCAAGTTCAAACCTTCAATATATTCAAGAGCTTGCAAATCCGTAACCATTTTACCTCTGTTAAGTACCTTAACGTTCCCAGCAACAGCTCCAACACTCGGGTCAATAAAATGCCGGATTCCCATCTTCAAAGCATCGGGAGAAAGTTTCGAATCTCCGTCAACGCTAACCGTGAATTCCGCATCGGAAAATTGAATTCCCGCGTTCAGCGCTTTGGACTTTCCGCCGTTCGGTTTATTTATTAAAGAAACTTTTACCATACTCGATTTACCTTTGTGGTAACCCACAAGTTTGCTTGCCACTTCAGCCGTGTTGTCCGTTGAACCGTCGTTAACAATAATTACTTCGTAGTTCGGGTAATCGAGCTCCATTAAGGATTTTACGGATTGTTCCACAACCTTTTCTTCGTTGTAAACAGGCACAATAATGGAAACAAAAGGATAATATGCGGGAAACTCTTTAACGGTATATTTCGTGTTACCAAGGTAAGCAAGCACAATAATCGAAAAATATCTGAACAGCAAAATGAAAAGGAAAATAACCAATGCGACTGTAGAAGCGTAAACGAACAATCCGTTAAAGGACAAAACCGTTTGAGGCAAAGTAATGAGAATCACAATAATCAAGAACAAAGACAACAAACCGGAAACAATGATTGTTCTAATTTTTTCTCTTTTCTCGTTCCTTTTCGGCGGATCAATTTCCCTGTTGTCCAAAAGGATTGTAGAGCGCTGTATGTTTCCTTGCTGTTCCAAATTTAATCCCGTTATTTTAATAAATCCTAATAATCTATCTGTAATATAACATTTTATTTAAATCGTTGCAATAAAAAGAGTTACTAAATACATCTAAAGTAATTGCTAAAACAATGTTTCTTAATACAACGACCAAAACAAATTTATGAAAAAAGAACCCGAGCTGTAAGAGACATTTTCCCTAATTGTGCTGCCCAAAAATGCCGTAGCAGCCACGTAAAGATTTTTCAAAATATTGTAACGTGCTTCCGCTTGTATTTCTCTTACGATGTAATCACTACGAATCACATATCCGATTTTCCCTTCGAGCCTGAACAACCAGAGTGAAGTTCTGTAAACTTCCCACTCGCCCCAAAGCGAATGGGAAACAAATGACTGCGGAGTGTAATAATATCCGCTATTCCAGTAAAAATCTCCGAAGTAATATTCATAGCCCGCAACAAAATCGGGGCGAAATGCCCGCCCGATTCTAAAAGAAAAAAGATTACCGAAATTGCGGGGCTCAAAATTATTATTGTCAGTCCAAATAAATGTGTAATTTATTCTAAATTGTAACTTTTGTCTTATTTGGTATTTTGCCTTAAAAATCAAATCATTTGCAGGAATTCTTACATTTACCAAACTCGGTGAGTAAAGAATAACCGACGCATCCGAATGCAGATAATTCAATGAAACAGCCAAATCTTTCAACGGATTGTAACGAATGCTGCCTTCGTAAATAGGCTGGTCTATTCTGTACGGAGCGTACATTCTACCATAGCCCAATGTAACTAACATTGATTTCATCGGGCGGAAAAACAAATCTCCTTTAACGGTTGTAAAATTCACTCTATCGTATTGATTTGCAATAGCACCCCTGTACCAAGTTCCTCCAACGCTAAAAAGTTTTGCGACACCAATTTCCAATCCCGTTCCGCCGTAATAATACTCAAAGCCCAAGTTATCGTTAAAATAGCTCGCCATTGGAGAAATTACCATGTAAGAGAACAAATAATTTGTCAGTGTTGACCACACCGAGCCTAAAAATCCGATACGACGATATTCCGGCGGAAGCCAATTTATTCTTTGTTCAATAATATATGATTTGGGCGCTTTGTCTTTCAAATCGTAATAAATATCGCGAGCCATCCTGTAATTGTGAACACGAGCGTAAGCATCACCTAAATAAAGCTCGATTTCCATATCGTTGGGATCTTGCAAATGTAATTTTTCCAATAAAGCTAAGGATTGAGTAGTATCTCCCATCCAGAAAAGTGCTTTTGCCTTTCTTTTTTCAACAGATATGTCGTATTCCCTCTCTAAAATTTTGTTGTAAATATCGAGGGCGTCATTAAACTGTTTTGCACACAAATAAACGTCAGCAAGTTCCAATTCAACATTATCGTTATCGGGATATTTATTCAGATAATTTTCATAATAAGGGATTGCATCCACGCAATCGCCTTTTTTAGCTAATTCTCTCCCCTGATTTAATTCTTTTACATATTCTTGTTCTTTTTGTCTTACCTTTTCGAGATCAATCATTGATTTCAACTCTTGCAATTCTTTATTATCCGGTTGAATTGCTTCGGCACGTTTAGCAAATTCTTCCGCTTTGGCAAGGCTGTCTTTCTGAAAGGCAAGGGTACCCATTGCAATAAGGGCGTAAATATTATTCGGCTGGTCATCCAAAACTTTTTGTAAATATTTCCCCGCGGCGTTCAAATCGTGGTTCGACCAAACGTTCAGCTGTCCTGCAAGCAAATTATATTTTGGCTCGATATCATTGTAAATAAGCACAGTGTCTATTTGATTCAGAGCCTCTTCGAATTTGCCATCCAATGACAAAACCTTTGCGTACAAATAACGGGTTTCGTAATCGGTAGGATTTGATTTCACATATTTTTCAAGTATTTCTTCCGCTTCTGGATAAGCCTCGAGGTTTGAGTAATATTGGGCAACATTTCTAATTGCTTTGCTATTTAAAGAATCCTGTTGCAAAATCGAAAGTGCTTCGGCAATTTTATTTTCGTAATAATCACTTCGTTTTTTTGTAACATCATCCCAAAGGGATTGGAAATACTGCTCGTTTTCGTGTTTGTCTTTTAAAATCAATAATTGCTGATAAGCCTCCTCGTACCTTTTGGCAGCAGCTAATTCTTCTACTAATCTAAAACGTGTCGCATCATCGTTGGGATTTTTCTTAAGAATTCTGTAATCCCTGTCAATCGGATATTCACGTTTTACCCTGTCGTAATTTTGTTGGTAAAGAGTAACATATCCGTTTCTTCTTGCCAAGTCAAGTCCGTCAAGCGCTTCTTGAAAGAAAGGTTTGAAACTTAGAGCTTTTAAAAATGCTTTTTCGGCAATTTTATTCTTCCCCAGCCAAAGCGTAAAATAGCCGTAACGGCTCCACAGTCTCCAGTCTTCGGGATAGCGTTTAACATAAATTTTTAGGATTCTCTCCCCTTTTTTAATGTGCCTTGTTTTCGTCAAAATAATTGTGTAACGGATTATTTCATCGGGAGAGGCATTCTTATCGCGCGCCAAATATTTGTCGTACCACCTTTCCGCCATTTCCCATTCTTCCATCCAGCGGTAACGTTTTCCGATTTCCAAATAATTGTAAGGATTATCGGGATTTATTGCTATTTCCCTTTTGTAGCCTTCAATTTCCCTAAGCAGAATATCGTACCAGACTTTAATGACTCTTTCGTGAGCTTTTCTTGCTTCTGTGTAATTAGGGTTTAATTTTAACGCACGACGGTAATCTATTACGGCATTGAAATACTGTTTTCTCTTTTCCCAACAAAGTCCTCGAAGATAATAACCTTCCGGATTACGCGGATCGCCCGAAACATATTTATTCAGCAGGTCAATTGCATCGCCGTATCGTCCGTTTTGCATGTGGAGCAGAGCTTCGCGCTTAATACCCTCTAATTTACGCTGAGCAGGTAAATTAGTAAAAACAAACAAAAACAGTAACGCTATGTAAAGTACATTTTTCATTACCCCAAATATTTACTTAAAGGAAGATAAAACGAACTTTCTTCTCCACCTTCCAAAAGAAGTTCTTCCATTATGTCTTCCGCTTTGTCAATACCTTCGTTAACTTCTTTAAAATGTACCGTAATAGCATCTAACATTTGCTTTAATTTATTCGGGTCGTTTACAGGCAAACTTTTGGCAACATTATTCATCAATTCAATGATACTATCGGCAGAGCCACGTAATTGAAGGACAAGAATCTTATTACCAACTTCACACATCTTTTCTTTTTTAGTAGTTGCCTTTTTAATAGCCGCCAGCAAATCGTCCTTAGTCAACAAACCCGTAACTTCGGCAACGGGGTCAACTCTGAATGCAATCACTTGAAATTTTTTACCCGTACTTTTGTACAAAGCAATTTGATTGTTCAAAATCAACATAAAATCATTTTTATTGTAAGAAATCGCCTCGCCCAAAATTTCGGATTTCGTTTCGGAATTTGTTCTATTTACTTCTTCGATTCTTTTCTCGGCTTCTTTCATCGGGCTATAGCCGTTCATTGTTTCTTCTTTGGGCATCGGCTTAGGTTCCGGCACGCGAATGGTAACTCCTTTAAAAGGTTCAATAACGTATTCTGCGGAAAATTGTCCTTCAGTGTGCCCCACATTGGGAATAATCGTAGCAATTCCACCGTGGAATTTCCCGTCAAGAAGATTAACACTTTTCTTTAAGAAAATAATTCCCGTAACTTCGTTGGTTATTGTGTCCACAATTTCCTGTGCCCTTTGCGTGGCAGGTTCGCCTAAGATGAAAAAGCTTGTGATGTCCCTGTCCTCAATGGATTCAAGCGTGTGCACAAAAGATTCCCTCAACAGCATCAAGTTGTTAAAACCAATGTAGGGTGTTAATTCGTCGAAAACTATTCGTGCAGGATTGTAATGATTTACTACGGTTACAATGTCGTTAAGATATTCAACCAAATACCTGTCGGGGTCGTGCGTTTGATAAATTTCGTCCGGCGAAGCCACACGGACAACAATAATCAAATTTTGATTCATATAAGATTGAATATCAAAGTTTATCGAAGAAGCTTGTATCATTAAATCCTTGGGTCTCATATTCGTAAAATAAAGACAAACTTCGTTCGATTTTGCAGATTCCATTGCAAACTGCAAGCCAATCAGTGTTCTGCCGGACTTTCTCGGTCCTATCAGGACGTAACTTCCGCCTCGGTAAATACCGCCCCAATTTTGGTCTATCAGCGGAAAGCCCGACTGTATTAATTTTAAAATTCCAGACATTTTTATTTTTTCCTCATTCTATTCCCAGCTTCATTAAGCTCAACTATCGTGCCAAGAAATCTTTAGTTTTTAATAAAATTTTCAATCCGATTATTCTTCAATTGCGTCAAAATGAGATTAGAGTTCAGAACGAAACACTCTCACCTGTTCGAATAGTAACCGAAAACGAACACTGCCGTTGCATTGCCCACAATTGTAGGTTCGTTCGTGAGGTAATCGTTCCTGTCGTCTCTGTAAATTACCGAATCCGGTTGGAAGAAAGCAAATCTGTCAGTAGTGGTAAAATGTATTTTGTATTTTTCGTAGATTTTCTTCTTAATCGGTCCGGCTGCAAATCCACCGGGCAAATAACCGTGCCGGAAATAAGCTACCTGATGATGGAAATTCTCCGTGTAATCCTTTCCTATTTTTGAAATAAAGCTGATTCCCCAGGGATTCCGTCCTAACACGTAATCCCTTTGAATGCAAGAAAGCGTGTCGTACGAGGAATCTCCCGTTAAATTCTTCCACAAAATTGCCTGAAGAGAAACGCCAAGCAAAGTGTTATTTGTTCCCCACGTGTAATCCGTTCCTTCGCCAAAGGCGTGGGTTTTGCTAGTTTTAACAAAACGCTCCAAATTTTGACGAATGTATTGCCTAAACGAAGTATCGATTCTTGCCAAACGATAATCGGCTAAAACATTAATATCTCCCCAGCTCCACCAATAATCCGAGCCGGCTTCGCGGGCTAATTTTTTTGCTTCGTCCAAAAGTTCCGGTTTTCTATTGGTTAAATAAAGCTCCACGGCGCCCAAAGCAAGTTTAGCTTTGTACTTACTATCAATGTACATTCCCGTTCCGCTGCTGTCCACATCGGGGACGTTATTCCTTACGGAAAAAATGTTTTCGGCATCAGTCAAACACTTATCGGCATATTCGTCGTAATTAAATCTCAATCTCCAAATTCTGGAAGCAAGCGCCATAGTGGCAGTGTAAATCCCCACTAAGTTCTTACCTATTCCAATAAATGCGGGTCTGTCGAAGGCAAGAGGGTCATTCTCCGGCATTCTCCAGCCTACATCGTGGTCACGCAAATCCTGAACCTGAGTAACGAGTTTGTATTTTTTGTAAACTGCACGCTGTAACCAATCCAAGCCGATTTTTGCTTCCGCAAGAATATCCGGCACGCCGTCTTTGTCGTCGTCAAAACCGAATTTAATGGGATCAAAATCGTAAGCAAATAACATCAAATAAGTTGTGAAAGCGGTAGTGTTTAAGAACTTCACGTAGTCCCCTGCGTCGTGCCAGCCGCCTGTAACATCGAACTTTTTGTTTATTTTTTTTCCATTAATTATTAAACTTGTAGCATCCGCAATGTGGCAAGTTTTGTGAAAATAAGGATGCGTGTAACCGCAGCGCTGCACTCTGAAGAATTGCATTAGGGAATCAACAACGGGGTTGAAAATTTTTTCGCCTATCTTAAATGAATAGGAATGTGTTTTGCCGGCGGAAATGTAAAAAGTTCCTTCCTTTTTTAACGAAGAAAAATCTCCTTCGTAAATAAAATTAAAATTACCGCTCTTTTTGCCCGTTAACTTTAGTTTTCCGCTGTAAACAACATTGTCGCCGTAAAAATTCAGGACATTAAATTTTTGAGAAGTTAATTTATTAACGGAAATAACGAGAAATGTTTTAATATCATTTGGTAAATAACCTTGTTGATTGGCGCGAATAAAAACCTTTTGCCTTCCCCAAACGGAAGCAGAGCTTAAAACCATTAAAAGCAAAACGGCAGTTTTAATCCTTTTCACTTTATCTCATTCCTCCAACGTTTTTTAACGATTTTTATTCATCTTTTACAATTTCGCTCAAGAATCGCGCCAAAATAATTTTGATTTTTTACTAACAAACGCTAAAAGTTTAAATCCGGCAACAAAAATACTTACTCTTTTTGTCAAAGTCGCTCTACATTTTACTTCGAACTCTCCCCCTCTTCAAGCCAACTTGAAAATTCTGACGCAACTTTTATCCCCCTCCCTTAGTAAGGGAGGGGGAATGGGGGTGAGTTGTCAATAAAACACTTTTTCTAATTAACTTCCCGAGCCGAAACTCGGGGTCAGCAAATGTAATCCAAATGCAAAATCAAGGTTCAAAAACACGGGGCATTTAAACCTTGCCGGACTTTAAATTTTGTAATTCTTAGGTTTCAGTCCGATGCCGGGATATTCGTTGAGCGTTATTTTGCCGTCAACTACTTTAACGCCTTCGAACGGGTCGTTGCTAATCAAGAGGTTTCCGTCCAAATCCGCCCAGTCCACCTCGGGAGAAAGTTGTGCGGCGGCGGAAATAGCGCAAGAAGTTTCCGTCATACATCCAATCATTACTTTCATTCCGAGCGAGCGCGCAAGGTTAAGCATTTTGTGAGCTTCCCGCATTCCGGTACATTTCATTAGCTTAATATTAATACCTGAATAAACACCGTGAGCTTTTACGACATCGGGAATTCTTTGCACTGCTTCGTCACCCATTGTAGGGAGCGGGCTGTGCTCGGTAAGCCAAGCCATATCGTCAATTTGAGTTTTCGGCATCGGTTGTTCAACAAATTCAACGTTTTTCTCTTTCAGCCAATAAATCATATCCAAAGCAAAATGCTTGTCTTTCCACCCTTGGTTTACGTCAACGCAAATCGGTTTGTCGGTTACCGAGCGGATTGTTTCAATCATCTGTTTGTCCGTGCCTCGTCCGAGCTTAACTTTAAGGATTTTGTACGGCGCGGCTTCTTTAACTTTTTGACGAACAACTTCGGGAGTGTCAATACCTATTGTGTAGGAAGTGTAAGGAGTTTTTGATTTATCGTAGCCCCAAATCTTGTACCACGGTTTGCCCAATAATTTTCCAACCAAATCGTAAAGAGCAATATCAACGCTTGCTTTGGCGGCGGGATTTCCCGGGGCAATCGAATCGACGTATTCAAGAATATCTTCCGTTTGGAACGGATCTTTAAATTGGGACAAATCCACTTTGCTTAAAAATTCGGTAGCGGTTTTGTGGGATTCGCCCAAATAAGGAGGCATCGAAGCCTCGCCGTAACCGACAACGCCTTCGTATTCTATTTTCGTTAACATCACGGGAGTTGTGGTTCTGGAATTAGTAGCAATTGTAAAAACATGCTTCAAATGCAAAGTGTAAGGTTTGAAGCTAAAATTAAGTTTACCGTTTGACATTTTTCCCTTTCCTTCTTCTGAAAAAATTTTTAGCGGGTTTGCAACCGAAAGAGCCGTTCCTGCAATAAGACTCCTTTTAAGAAATTCTCTGCGATTCTGTTTCATTTGAAAACTCCTCTGTAAAATTTGTTGTTTTGAACTTTGAAAATTCCGTTTTTATTTATTGAAGATAATATTCTTCTTGCGTGTAAAAATGTTCTGTAACGGTATGCGCTGAAAATCGGGCTTTTAGGCTCAAGACTGTTTACCTTTACCCTGCCGGAAGCGTGAATAAATTCACCGCCGCCAATGTAAATTGCTACGTGGGTAACTCTTTCTTTTGTGGAATCGGTTGCCGCTTTCCCGAAAAACAATAAATCGCCCGGCTGGAATTTTTTGTAACCGGAGTCTGTCGGGACAACCTGCCCAGTAAGAACTTGTTGCGAAGCATCCCTTGGCAGAATAATTCCATTAAGGTAATAAACTGTTTTGGCAAACCCGCTGCAATCCAAACCTTTCGGGGAAGTTCCACCCCACAAATAAGGAACGCCCATAAATTGAAATGCCGTGGAAATAATATCCCCCGCGCTTAATGTTCTTGAGTTTAACCATTCGTCCCACTTTTTCGCATCCTTTTTGCGGACGAAACCGGTTCTGCCGTCAGGGAATTCGATTGCGTAGAACGCTTTCTTTTCGCCCGTTAATTTTAGAATATCCCCTGCCGTTAAGTCGGAAACCCTTGGGGAACCGAGAGAAGAATCCGCAAAAGCAAACCCGTAAGTAGTAGTAAAAATAACTTTGGGAGCTTTAGTCCATTCTTGCATTTCCTTTTCGGTAAACAAAGCAATTGCGTCTGCGTCCGTCCAAGCAATGTAATTGTCCGGCGTTTGAATGCGATACCAACCGTTTTTCTTTTCGTAAACTTTAAGCGGAGTGCCAAGCAAAGCCTGCGAAGCCATTTCCGCCGAGTGCCTTGGCTTTGTGCGCATATTAATAACCGAAAGAGTTGCAACCGCAAAATTTTTGCCCTTCAAATTTTCCGAAGGGAGCAATTCACATTTTGCATCTTTCACTTTTAATTTTGCTATTGTTTCCTTCACCGCTTTGTAAGCATCGGGTGAATTGGTTTTAAATTTAAATAAATTACCTTCTTTTGTTTTAACCGTTCCGTAATCAAAGATCACGGTTCTCGTATCGGGAGCATAAACGCTCTTAAGTGAGTCCAGCTCTTTTTGAAAAGATTCTTGCATAACCGTTTTTTTATTACTCTGTGAAAATGATTGTCCTGTTAAAATTAAAAAAAGCAATAAGAAAGAAATTTTTTTTGTCATTTGAAAAACCTTAAAAAGTTTTTAAATCAGGAATTCGGGAACAAAAACCAAAAAATTTAATTAAAGAAAATTAAAATTTATCTTATTAACTTAAATAA
>JALWGH010000197.1 GCA_027013735.1 Melioribacteraceae bacterium | reverse complement strand
CGTTAATGCCGTTACAAAGGCAACCGGAGGAGGAAGCACAAACTATCAGGACAATCCCGTAAACAGGATTGCAGACCTCGTGCCCGACGACATCAAATCAATCGAAGTTCTTAAAGGTCCCAGCGCTGCGGCAATTTACGGCGCTAAAGCCTCCAACGGCGTTGTTATTATTACAACAAAGCAAGGTTCTGCCGGAAAATCTTCATTCACCTTTCGCCAGCAATTCGGCGTAAATGTTCTGGCAAAAAAATTGGGGTCAAGGAAATTTACTGCTGAAACGGCAAAAGAATATTTCGGCGACGTGGGGTTAAAAGAATTTCAAAAAGGAAAAACTTACGACCACGAAGAAGAACTTTACGGTCGTAAGGGCTTTGTAAACCAAAGCTCGGTAGGACTTGGCGGAGGCAATCAAACTTCGCAATATTACATTTCAATGTTTACACGAAACGATCAAGGCATTATTCAAAACACCGGCTACGACAAGCAATCCGTACGAATCAATCTTTCGCACAAATTAAGCGAGCGGGTTAATGTTAAAGTATTCGCCAATTACATTCGCTCAAGTTCCGACAGGGGTTTGACAAACAACGACAACAGCGGAACATCGTTCGGAATGGCACTTGCCGGAACACCGAGCTTCCTCAATCTTCAGCCGGTAAACGGCGTTTACCCGGAAAATCCTTTTGTGGCTTCTAACCCGCTTCAAACTGCCGCTTTAATGACAAACAACGAAACGGTTCACAGAACAATAGTCAGCGGCAAAGTAAGAGTTAATCTGATCAGAACCGAAAAACAATTGCTCGACTTTACCGCCGTAGGTGGAGTTGACGGTTACACTCAAATAAACAAAGCCGTATTCCCGAGAGAACTTCAGTTCGAAAAATACAGCTCGCAACCGGGCACGGTTATTTTGGGGGAAACGGTTTCTCACAATGATAATCTTTACCTTAACTTAATTCACAATTATTTCATTTCATCGGACGTAAGTTTCCGTACGGCACTTGGTCTTCAGTACGAGAACAAAAATTTGAACCACACTCTTTCCGTCGGCGAAGACGTGATCATCGGTCAGGAAAACATTGACCAGGCAGCAAGCGTTACCGTTGACCAAAACAGAATAATCCAAAGGGACCGCGGATTCTTTGCTCAGGAAGAAGTAAACGTAAAAGACATTTATTTCTTCACCGCAGGCATTCGCGGAGACGCGAGCAGTTCTAACGGTAACGTTCACAAATATTTCTTATTCCCGAAAGCTTCGGCTTCGGTACGTCTTTCCAAATTTGATTTTTGGAATCCAATCCGTCCTTACGTTTCGGGCTTTAAGGTACGCGCTGCTTACGGAAAAACGGGGAACTCCCCCATTCCGGGAGCTAAATATTCTTCTTTTGTGCCCGCAAATGTTGACGGCAAAGGAGGCTTGGTGGTTGCCACTCGTAAAGGTAATCCAAACATCGAACCGGAAAAGACCACCGAAATCGAAGTCGGTTTCGATGCCGATTTCTTTGGCGACAAAGGTACTTTCGAATTTTCTTACTACAACAAAAACATTTCCGACCTGATTCTGTTCAGGAATTTACCGCCGTCAACCGGTTACGCGCAGGAAGTAATCAACGGCGGAAAAATGAACACCTACGGCTTCGAAGCTTCGCTCGGTTGGGCGGTTTTCAACACCAAAGATTTCAGGTGGACTACAAGGGTTAACTTCTACAAAACCCACTCCACAATTACGCAGTTGGACGTACCTGCGTTCAATACAATCGGCTTTGCCGATGTTCTCGGTCGCTTCCGCGTCGAAGAAGGTAAATCCGCAACACAAATAGTCGGACTTGAAAACGGAGTGCTGAAACAAATTGGCGACGAGACACCCGATTTCCAAATGTCTTTCATTAATAATTTCAAATGGCATCAATTCGATTTGAACTTCCTCTGGGATTGGAAACAAGGCGGGGATGTAATCAATCTTACAAAACTGTTAACTGACTTATTCGGCACCTCGCCGGATTTGGACACGCCCGAAGGAAAAGCACGCGCCGCCGCTTTCGGCAAAACGACACATCAATTTGTTGAAGACGGCTCTTACCTCAAGTTACGTGAAATCAGCTTTGGTTACACATTCAAACCTCAAACCGTCAGGAAATTCTTCGGCGGAATCTTCAGTAAATTCCGCGTAGGCGTTTCCGGAAGAAATATTTTAACTTTCACCAAATATTCCAGTTACGATCCGGAAGTTAGCAACTTTGGCTTCAGGGCAATCGGGCATTCAATTGAGGTAACGCCCTTCCCCGCTTCAAAGAGCTACTATTTCAATATTATGTTAGGTTTTTAATCAGGAGGAAAATATGAGAATAAAAAATTCAAAAAATAAAATACTTGCTGCATTTCTCCCTCTTTTGGTTGTAGCTGCATCGCTGCTTACTTCCTGCGGAGAAATGGATTTTGTTGACCCGAACGGACCGAGTTTGGAACAAACAACGGTTCAAACGCTTGTAACGGGAATAGAAGCAAGCATGCGTACCGAATATGCTATTTACATCAGAGACGTTTCCGTTATCGGACGGGAGGCTTATTACTTTGAGCCCGCCGATCCGCGTTACACCGGAACGTTAATGGGAAAAGACGGCACTCAGATTGACCCTTCCGGCTTTTTGGTGAACCGACCGTGGAGTGCACGATACCGGGTAATTCGTAATTGTAATTTCTTAATTCAGCAAGGCAATGCAGGAGCCAAAGGTTTTGCGAAGACAATCGAGGCTTACCAATTCCTGCTTAACCTTAATCTTACTTGGGAGAACGGAATAAAAATCGATGTTGCAGGCGACAAACCCGGCCCGTTTGTTTCAAAAGACAAAGCACTTACTTACATTGCATCTTTGTTGGACGAAGCAAAACAAGACCTTGAAAAAGCAGGCAGTAAATTTTCGTTTGAGCTTTCTTCGGGATTTGCCGGATTCAATACTCCCGCCGATTTTATTAAGTTCAACCGTGCTTTGCGTGCCCGGGTTGCAATCTACCAGAAAGACTACAACACTGCAATTACCGCTCTCGGTGAATCTTTCTTGGACACGACAGCTCCGTTGACCAAAGGCGTTTACTTCGTTTACGGAACGGGTGTAGGCGACCAGTTAAACCCCGTTTACGAAGTACCGAACGCTTCGTCAATTAAATTTATGGTGCATCCTTCCTTTATTAGCGATGCCGACTCCGGCGATGCCCGTGTTGCTGCAAAAACATTTAAACGCAGCGAACCGACAACATTCGACGGACTTACAAGTCAATACGCTCAAACTGTTTCGGCAAGCAGTACCGAACCGTTCCCGATTATTCGTAACGAGGAATTGATTCTTCTCCGTGCCGAAGCAAACGTCGGGCTTGGCAATTATTCCGCCGCCGAAAAGGATGTTAACTTCATCCGCAACGCCGCCGGTTTGGGTAACGTCTCCCTTAACGCTAATAATGCGTTGGACGAAGTATTAAAACAAAAACGTTATTCCCTCTTCTTAGAAGGTTACCGTTGGATTGATATGCGTCTTTACAACAAACTGGACGAGCTGCCAATCGACCGTCCCGGCGACGTTGTTCACAAGCAAATGCCGAAACCTACGGACGAATTGTAAAAGAAAATAAAAAGGGGCGATTTTTTCGCCCCTTTCTTTTATTCGGCAAGAAAATAGTAAATTAAAAATCCGAAATTAATTTCAAGCACTCCGAGGGCAACGCCGGAGATTAAGTCGTACAAATTTGTTTTGCGTAAATACTCATTGTCCTTAGTAGCCAAATACTGGTCATATTGAGAATCGGCTTTCAATTTGAAATAAGCTGCCGTCGCGCCGAAAACAGTTGTGCTCCCAAGCAAAACAGGGAACCATTTTGAATCGGTAAAACTTTGATTTTGCACCGAAGGTAAAGGCGTTAAATAAAGTTTTTCAGTTGTGGATAGAGAAAATATTTTTTTTGCGTACCCTGCTTTTTGCAACGTTAATTTTCTACCGTTTATTTTGCTCAATAATAACGGCGTGTAACCAAGTACCGAATCACCTTTCAGAACAGTGGCGTCCTGTGGTTTTGAATCTATTAAAAATCTTTTGTTGAAAAAAACTTTTACTACGGGAGTTCGAAATTTTTCAGTGTTAATAATTTTAGTAACAAAAGGCGAATTCCATTCGTACAAATTTTGTACAATTCGAATATTGTATTTTCCCTCTTCAAGGTTTAATTCCGAGCCTTCGGCAATTAAGGAATCTTTCACGAAAAAGCCGGAATGCTCTGCATTTGTTTTTAAAATTACATTTTTTCCGGCGCTTTGCGCTACAGCAAAATCCGCCAACAAAAGAGACACAAAACCGATGACTAAAAATCTAATTTTCATTTTCTTCCCCGTAAACAAACATTTCACCCTTATCAGCCCCCACGAAAAGCAAATTGTTAAAATACGCGGGAATCATTTTCAGCCTGTGTTTGTATTTAATTGTTTTTAACAATTCACCTGTTTCGGGATTAATAAAGAGAAGTTTGTTCTGCAAGTTAGGTTGCAGCAAAACGTTTTTGAACAACGCCGGCGTAGTGTTAATTAGTCCGCCGAATTTTTTTGTCCAAACCAACTTTCCGGTTTCATTCTCAAATGCGTAAACATCTCCGTTAAGATTTCCAACGTAGATTGTTTCACCGTTAGTAACCGGAATAACTTTAACCGGGTAACCTGTTGCTTTCTTCCAAAGAATCTTTTTCTTTTTAATTGAAAAAGCAAAAACTTCTCCTTCTTCGCTTCCGAAGAAAGCAACTCCTTTTTGCACCGTTACTCCCGACTCAAACATTCCGGCAATTTTCTTCTTGAAAACGACCTTTTCTTTTTCAACGTCCACAAGTACAACTTTTCCACTCTTAGTAAGCACAATCAAAAAGCCGTCGCACATTGCAGGCGTACTTCTGACTTCTTCCTTCAAGCGGACTGTTTTTACAATCCTGCCGATAAAATTAAATTTGTAAATCGTACCGTTGTCGGCAACAATTAAAAAGCCGTCCTTCAATTTAATCATTTCGTTGTGAACAGCGCTTTTCAAAGAGTAGTTTGAAATTAACATTCCAATTTTGTAATCGTAGAACTCAACGTCGAAAGTGTTTTCATTGTAATTGTTCACGGCAAGAAATATTCTCGTCCTGTGCAGCACCGGCGTAACAGCCATTTCCCCCTTGATTTTCCTAAAGCCAATTTGTTTTCCTGTCAAATAATTAAAGGAGTAAATTCTTCCCGCTAAGTCGGGAATAAATACGTATTTATTGTAGAACAAAGGCATTGTCTTTGTGTAACTGCCGTAGGTCTTCAAAACTTCTTTTTCTTTTAAGGAATCGGAAAGATTAAAATCGTAATAAAAAGTTCTTTGCGGCGTTACGCCGAACATTTCAATTTTATTTTCGGTTGGCTGTAATTTCTCTATTATTAAAGGTCTTGCACAAGCGGCAACGAGCAAAGGCAATATTAGCAGTAGTTTCCTCATCTTAAAAATCCCACCCGAAGAAAAATTGGTAAAACAAACGGGGTTGTAAATTTGAAAAATTATTTTCTATTTTCTTCCCGATATCGTAACGGAATGCAATTACATTAAACAAATTAATTCTAACACCCACGCCAATGCTTCCGAGCGTTTGTCTGTATTTAGTGTCCCACGCACCTCCCGCGTCGAAAAACGCAGCGCCTCTTATTCCGTTGAACTCAATGCCGATAAAAGGAAACTTAACCACAAATTTGTCAATCAGCGGAAAGCGGAATTCAACCGACGAGAGCCAAAGTTTCTCCCCTCTTATTCCCCACCTTGGCCAGCCGCGCAAATCCCAACTACCTCCTGCAATGTAACGCTTGGCCTCTTTACCTTGATTAATAAAAATTGAAGCGCGTGTTGCTATTGCCGTTCTCAAACTTGTTCTGAAATATTTTCTGAAGTCGGCAATAAACGAAAAATAATTCACGTTCGAATATTTGATGTCCGTAGTGTAACCCAACAACAATCTGAATCTGCTGCCGTCCAGTGGTCCCGTGGGTCCCCAAAGGGAATTGTCGTGTACAAACGTCAACGAGTTACTCAACAAGAGAGCTTTCCTGTTCGAAAGGTTCTCGTAAATTTCCCTGTCGGAATTAGAAAGGCTAACCGAGGCTTCAAGCCGGTTGAAAACCGAGAAGGGATAAATCAATGAAAAGACACCGCCGAAAATGCGCTCGTAAAAAAATTCGTTCGATTCACGAATATCGTAACGCCTGCCGCTGTAATTAAAAATGCCGTAACCGTAATTGGTGCGGGACGAGGAGTTAATCCGTGTAATTGCAACGTTAAAACTCTTTAGAATTTCACTTTGAACCTCCGCCGTGTTGTAAAGCAGAAAATAATATTTGTCGTCGCTCAGCAAATCGCTTAATTCCATTACGGCTCCTCCGCGCGTGCCGTAAACCGGGTCGGTTACGACCTGACTGAAGGCGTAATCAATCGAATATTTTCTTTTGTACCTGAGAATTTCTTTCTTACTCTTCAGCGCTATTTCTTCCGGCTTCCAAATTCCAAAACTTTTTTCAAAATGGGATTTTACTGTCTTTCCGTCATTTGATTTTAACGTGTGTTCGTACAACTTGAACGAAAAATTTTCAAACCCCGCGTAAACGATAGTCGAATCATTAAGAAACGAAAAGCCGAACAGACCGGTTAGAAAATTTGTACTTTTAATCATTCCGTACGGTAGTCCGTCTTTTAATTTTAATTCGTAAAGATTTGTCGCCCCGTCCAAATCGCAAGTAAAATAAAGCCTTTGTCCGTCAGGCGAAAAACCCGGATAATCAACATTTGCATTCACATAGGTTAAATAATTTATCCGGTAAGTAGTCGTGTCAATTTCAAAAAGATTTTCCTTCCCTTTGAAAATTCCGCCCGTGCGGTCTGAGACAAAAACAACTTTGCCGTCCTTTCCGAAAACCGGTTCTTTGTCCAAGTAATAATCGTTCGTTAATCTTTTTAACCGGAAAGATTTCAGCCTTAGAATGTAAATATCGCTAAAGCCTTTGTCGTCAATGGCATTAAAAACAACGCTCTTTCCGTCAGGAGAAAATTTAGGCGAGCTGATTGAAATCAAATCTTTTCTTCTGAATTCCCTGATTTCCCTTTTCAATTTAAGCGAGTAAAAATGCAGCACATCCGACCTGCCGGACTTTGTAACAAAAACAACAAGTCCGTTTTTTGAAACATCGAGAGAAGGCTCAAGCAAATGAAAAGCCTCGTAAGTTTTTTCCCTCTCGCCTTCAACCAGAATGCGAGTTACGTTACTGTCCGGCGCTTCGGAGTTCAGCGTTGTTTGAAAAACCGAAGAGTAACCAATATGATTCCCAACGTAAATAATTGAAACTCCGTTTGTGTCCTTGTAAACGGCAGGTGAGTAATTAAACCCTTTGTTCACAACCGCAACCGAGCTAACAGCGTGGGTTGTTTCTTTTTTCATTAAAGGGAAATATTTTTTCTTGAGGTAATAATCCCAGCGTTCGTCAATTTTTTCAAGGCTTTCGCCAAGCGTGTACTCAAGGTTGTCAACAAATTTCGGGAACCGCCAAATATTTTCCATTAGCTCCAAAATCTTTTCCTTGCCGTAAGTTTCGCTTACGAACATTAAAAAGTTTTGCCCTTCCTTGTACATTTGGAACGTACCGTAAATCCTGTCCATCCGGGCAAGCGGGACAAACTCGTGATTTATTACCGCATCCCGCATTACCATATCCGCTTGCGTGTCCCAATCAGTTGACCAAAACTCGGCAAGCCCTTCGGTAAACCACAACGGCGGAAAACGATCGGTAGGAATTCTGTGGTCTGTCAAAACATTCATTATTTTACTCGTCATAAAAACGTGCACAAGCTCGTGACGAATAACGTGCCTGAACTGCTTGAGCGAGCCGAGGTAAGGAATAACCACACGCCCCTTAATGAATTCGAAGAAGCCTCCGACACCTTCGGGAATAAAACCGGGTGTTGTGTTCGTCTGTTGAAATTGAATGTGTGTATTGTAAAATATTAACGGTATTCTTGTATTAACCACAAAGTTAAATTTAATCTTGTGGTCTTCGTAAGCCTCTTCAGCGTATTTGGCGCCAATCTGCGCCATCTGGCGAAAACGACCGTAGTAGTAAATGTCGAAATGCTTTGTCTTAATTACTTTCCAATCAAACTTTTCGTACCGGACTTTGTTCCTTCCGAAGAAATAATATTGCGCATTTAGTTGAAGCGCAAAGAACAAAAGAAAAAACGATATGTAAGAAAGTTTAATTTTCAGCAAGTTTCTCTTTTAAATAATAAATGTTGTCAATCTCCGACGGGTCTTTTCCCCTTAGCAATGCCAAATAGTAAGAGACCCAATCGCCAAAGAAAACCATTTCCAAAAGTCTTAATTTAAAATCTTTCTGTTCACTATTAATTGTCAGAACTTCCGCACCGGCTTTTTTAATCAAGTAACTTGTAATTTCAATCCGTTTTTTGATTTGCGGATGATACGATTCGTCCCAAATGAAAATTGCTTTAGCCCTGAACGAATTCTCGTTGTAAGTTTCCCAGCCGACAATCTCGTTGTGATTGAATTCCGGTAAAACGTTGTGAAACGCGTGAGACTTCGAATTTTCGTTAAACTGTCCTTTCAATCTTAATCCTACAGCCGATGTTTGGTTGTCAACAGAATAAATTACCGGAATAAAACCTACTAAAGATTCGGCAAATTGAAAAGGTAAAAAATTTTGCACTTTAAATTCTTCTGCCTTCGTCTGCAACAGTGCAACACTCTCTTCAAAAAACTTTTCCTGCGAAGGAATAAGTCCGATTAATCCGAATATTTTTACCAAGGTAAACAAGTTCAAATAAAGAGCGTAGCGGGGTTGGAAACCTTTTTGTAATTCAAAAACCGGGTAGGCATTCTCTTCGGCAAAATCTTTAAGCTTTCCGCCGGAAGTCAGGCAAACTACTTTGGCACCTAATTCTTTTGCCTGATTAGCAGAACTTAAAGTTTCTTCGGTGTTTCCCGAGTAAGAGGAAAGCACCACAAGTGTGTTTTCATCCGTAAATGCAGGGAGAGAATAATTACGGTTAACGAAATAAGGAACTTTCAGTTCTTTGCCAAACAAATTGTAAAACAAATCCGCACCAATTGCCGAGCCACCAAGCCCGCAAACAACAACCGAATTTATTTCTTCGGCAGAAAATTCAATTTCAGGATTGTCCAAAGATTGAACAAATTCAATTTGGGAAAATGAATTTGTTAAAACGTCATACTGGTTTTGTGTGTCGTACTTTTCAATAAACTCTTTTAATTCCATTTTACCTCTCAAGTATTAAATTAGCAGTTCAACTAAATATTCTTTTTATTCTTCCAGTACAAGTAAGAAAATACTTGCTTTAATTATTTCGGAAATTGCTTTTCATTTCCACCTTTAAACTCTCCCCCTGTTCAAACCAACTTAAAAATTCAGGCGCAACAGTATCCCCCTCTCTTTGAAAGAGAGGGGGATACAGGGGGTGAGTTATTACTAAAAACATTTCTTCAAATTAAGTTTCGCAGTAAACTCCGCTTGTTATCTTCAACATTCTTTAAATTATTTTCTACTCCAATCAAATTATGTTTTGAAAATTATCTCCGATTTTTTTCTCGTAATATTCTTTCAACCTTGCTTTTATTTCACACTCGGTTTCCATTTCAGAACATTCTTCGGCAAGTTTTTTAACCTCTTCGAAATTCAAGCTTCTTATTATTTGCTTTGCCTGAAGAATTGCAGAAGCGTTAACACTAATGGAATTAAGCCCCAAACCCACAAGTAACGGAATGGCAATCGGGTCGGAAGCCATTTCGCCGCAAATGGAAGTCAAAATTCCCGCTTCCTTTCCGCTCCTAATAATAAAGCCAAGAGACCTTACAACCGCCGGGTGAAACTCCTGATAAAGATCGCTTACAATCTCATTGCCTCTATCAACAGCCAATAAATACTGAATCAAATCATTTGTTCCGATGCTAATAAAATCAACGTATTTGGAAAACTTATTTGCCATTACGGCGGCGGAAGGAACTTCAATCATTATTCCCAAACTCAAATTGGGATTAAAATCTTTGCCTTCCTTGTTAAGCTCTTTAATTGACTCGTCAATAATTTCTTTCG
>JALWGH010000196.1:18283-32759 GCA_027013735.1 Melioribacteraceae bacterium | reverse complement strand
CTTGCTCTCGGTTCCGCGCAAATTGTGCTCAACATAAACGGCGGCAAGCTCAATGCCGAGGAGCTGTTTGTTCCGGTTAAGAAAATCAAGCAGGCAAAGAGAATCCGCTCCTCCGCTGAAGGCAACGAGCACGTAATCGCCTTTGTTAATGAGGTTAAAATCCCTAATGAATTTAATTATTTTGTTTTCCCTTTGTGTGGGCATTAAAGCAGCCTATTCAATTTCCAGAATTTCGAACTGGACGACACCTGCGGGAACTTTTGCGTTAACCACGTCGCCTTTTTTGTAGCCCATTAAAGCTTTGCCAACCGGAGAAGTAATTGAAATTTTCCCTTGTGCCAAATCCGCTTCCTCGGGTGAAACCAAAGTGTATTTGAAAGTTTTGCCGTTGCCAAGATGTTTTACGGTCACGGTCGAAAGAATGGCAACTTCGTCTTTCGGCAGTTTGGATTTGTCAATCACTCTTGCACGTGAAAGCAATTGTTCAAGTTGGTTTATCTTGAGTTCCAGCAAGCCTTGGGCATCTTTCGCTGCGTCGTACTCCGCATTTTCGGAAAGGTCACCGTAAGAACGGGCTTCTGCAATTCTTTCCGCCATTTCCTTCCTGCCGCGGGTTTTTAAGTCGTTTAGCTCTTTTTCGATTTCAATCAAACGTTCCCTTGTCAAATAAACAAAGTTCGTCATAGGCATCTCCTTTCTCTATTTCCGTTGATTTAAAAGAAAATGCCACCGCTTTTCCGCAGTGGCATATTCAAAAATAATCAAAAATAACTTTTGTTTCAAGGAATTTTAATTATTTGTGCTTCCCAAAATCTCCGAGGTTGTTTTTGGAATTACCTCAAGGCAAAAATGTTTTTACTTGACAAGCACAACCGTTTGTTTTGCTTTTCGAATTACTTTTTCCGCCGTGCTGCCGAGGATTAGTCTCTCGCCTGCCGTTTGTCCTTTCTCGCCGACGAATATTGAAGTGTAACCGCCTTCCTCGGCTTCCTTTAATATTTCATCGAGCGGAATACCTTCTGCAATTTTGTAATTTGTTTTAATTCCTTTTGCCTCGAATTCATTCTGCCAAGCTTTCAGCTTTTCTTCGTGGGCTTTGTAAATTTGTCCTTGAATTTCGAGGTTGTCTATTTCAATTTCGTCCAGCCAAGTAGTGTAGGAAAAAATTCTGCTGTCAATAACGGCAAATAGCGTTAAGGACTTAATGGCACTACCTAACTCAAGCAAATTGTTTTTTACTTTTTCCGCCGATTCGGAAAAATCGGTTGGGAAAAGAACTTTCTCTAACATATTTTCTCCTTTGAATGATTCTTGTTTTTAATGTGTTTAAGATTTAAATAACTATTACCGAGTTTTCAGAGTCTCCGTAATGGGTTGGTACGAATTTGTCTGCGTCCGGTTCATTCAGCCAAGTTTCCCCGTCCGCCAAATATCTGAACTGGTATTCTTTGCCGGACTCCAATTCCAATGAGCATTCGAAAGAGCCGTCTTTGCCAACTTCGGCAAAAACATTGGCTTTCGGGTCCCACTGATTAAATTCCCCTACGAGGGAAATTGTGTCGAAATTTTGGGCTGTCTCCTTCGGAATTGTAAACGTTACCTTGCAAATTTTTTTGTCCTTTGAGTATTTCTTTTCAATAGCCATTTTCTTATTCCCTTCATTGTGTTGTTTCCAAAATTAAATTTTTGTTTCGTTATTTAATTTACAAAATAATAAAATATTTGTTCCGCTAAAAGGAATTTATTTTGTCTTTCCCAACCTTTGGTAAATCACTCCGCCAACTATCAGCACGAGTCCTGCAAGCGAGGAGAGTAAGATTTTTTCTCTTAAAACAAATGCAATAAAAAGCATTGAGAGGAAAGGTGAAAAATAGGCAAGGGTAGATGTCTTGCCCCGGTCTTCGGAATATTCCAACGCCTTTAGCCACAAAAAGAATGTAAACCCCATTTCGAAAAGTCCCGTGTAAACAGCTCCAGCCAAAGAATAAAAGTTATTAAAGTTGAAAGAGTCGAACAGAAAAACGTAGATTCCCGAAAAAACAACTCCCCAGAAAAAAGCTCCCACCAGCTTTACCACCGCGTCCCTTTTGTTAAGAAGGTTAAGAATCCAAAATGTTGCCCAAATAATTGAGCTTCCGAAGGCAAGCGTTACTCCCCACAAGTCGTGAAACCGGAGGGGGAAAACGTGCCCGCGCGTGGAAATTATTACGACGCCCGAAAATGCAAGCAGTAAGCCTATTAAAGTTTTGACTTTAAATTTTTCTTTTAAAAAAGCTATTGCAAAAAGGGAAATCATTATTGGCCAAGTGTAATTCAATGGCTGGGCTTCCTGAGCGGGCAAAAGCGAGTAGGCTTTGAACAACACCAAATAGTAAAGAAAAGGATTAATGAATCCGAGAGTGATATTTTTAACAAAAGCATTTTTCCCGAACGCTGAGAAGAGCTCTTTCTTTCTTGTAAAAAACGCAATTATTAAAAGCGTAATGAAGCTTGTTAAAGAGGCAAAAAACAGCAGTTGCGCAAAACTCATTCCCCGCAGTGTGAGTTTAAATGCAGTTGCAACCGTTGACCACAAAAGCACAGCTCCGCTTGCAAGTAAAAACGACTTCTTCTCTTTCTCGCTCATCGAATTGGTAAAAAAAATTAAAAATTGTTAAAATGTAATTATTTAATTGAGAATTTAATCACAAAAAATAAATCGATGCAGGACAACAACCAAACCGACTGGGACCTTTTGGAACCTGAAAAGATGCTTAATCTTTATGCGCAAGGGGCTTTCCCGATGACCGACGACGATGGCGTAATCCGTTGGTATTTCCCAGAAGTTAGAGCTGTTATTTTGCCAAACGAGTACAACTTTCCCCGCACCCTTAGGAAGTTTATGTCCGGATGCGACTTTGAATACCGCTACGACACGGTTACGATGCAGGTGGTTAGGGAGTGTGCAAATAGGGAAAGCACTTGGATTTCGGAAGATTTAATCAAGGCTTATTCAAATCTGTTTTCGCTTGGTTTCCTTCACAGTGTTGAAGTGTTTCAGTCGGGTAAACTTGTTGGAGGTCTTTACGGTATTGCAATCAAAGGGGCATTCTTCGGAGAGTCAATGTTTTCAAGGGTTTCCCAAGCGTCGAAGTCTGCGCTGATTAAATTACTGGAGCGTTTGAAAGAGAACGGGTTTGTGGTTTTGGATGTGCAATTTATTACCGAACACCTGAAAATGTTCGGCGCTAAAGAAATTTCGCTGAGCGAATATTACTCACTTTTACGCTCGGCTTATTCCAAGGATGTGAAGTTTTAATCAGAAGTAATAAGTAACACCAACCTTAAAAGTTCTGAAAGTGAATGGGCTTTCACTTCCGAACGGCCAAAAGGATTTTTCTTTCTTAAGTGAAAAGAAAGCGTAAGCAAGTGCGTTTTTCAAGACGAAATTTACAATAGGTGTTGTTAAAGGAGAAGCTTCGGAAACTTTGTTAATAAAATTATTCAGCGCTTCTTGAGTGGAGTACTCTATTATTATACTACCCAAGTGTTTCCAAATTAAATAACGCGGAAAAATCACGTCAAAACGGTAAGCGGTGTTAAACGCAATGTGATTGCCAAATCGTAATAAAATTCCCGCTTCGTTGGTCATCCCGAAACGTACCCCTTTTTCAAATCGCTCGGAGGCTTTGGCATCAAGAGGTAAAAACGTTTTTACTTCAGGGAAATGAAACTTTAATACCGACCAGCCAATTCCTGCTTGGTAGTACGGAACAAGAGTCAGAAATTTTCCCGAATAACCGTAAGCCTTTCGGGAAGCAAAGCCCAACTGCCAAGCGTCCAACTTGATGTCAAGAGGATCGTTGCTTTTTGAGAAAGAATTGTACTTTGAAGAATAGTTGGAGACAAAAGTAAAATTGTCTTTGTATTCAATGAGTACGTTTTTGTAGAGCGTGTCGATAGAATTGAATCCTAATTTCAAATCCGTTAAAAAAGAGGGAGCGTAATTAAATGCGGAACTTCTTAACCCTGCATTAACTGTCCCCGCGTTAATTTCCCAAAAAGGATTACCCGAATTTTCCCAATCGTTTATTTCGAATTCTTCTTTCCATTCGATTTTGGACGAATCTTGTGCAAAGGAATTTACGGGTGCTTGTGTTACTAAAATTAAAACAAGAAGTAAAATTTTTGAACGCAACATAATTTCACCTTTCAAAAGTTTACTTTTTAGACGTAAGTATTGCAAAAAAGGTTACATCCTGAAAGTTTCTTGTAGAAGGTTGGGATTAAAAGACGATTCAACTTCTTACTTAATCTCGATACCAGTCTTTTCTTTAAAAGTTTCTTTGAGGGTTTTCAACAGCAGATTGTTCATTACCGGTTTGGTCAGAAATTCGTCGGCACCTGCGGCGTAAGCGTTTTCCCTGTCTTTCTGAAATGCGTGTGCGGTTAAAACAACAATGGGGATGTTCTTTCTTTTCGGGTCTTTGCGGATTTCTTCAATCAGCTGAAGCCCGTCTTTATTGCCTTTCAACGAAATATCCATCAAAATAATATCGTAATTGCCTTCCTCGATTTTATTGTAAAATGTATCTTCCGAATCGCAAACGTCCGTTTGGAAGATTCTTGAGAGAAACATTTTTAAAAATTTCTGATTTTCAAAATCGTCTTCAACAATAAGAATTCTGTACTTTTTTTCTTCTCCTAATTCACCCATAGTCGTTTTTTAATTTTAGTAAAAATTTTTCGCAAATTTGTTTACCTTTAATCTAAAAATAATAATTATTTCCTAAAGATTAAACAACAAACAGACAAAATGAAAAAAATAATTGTTTGGTCCTTAATTATCGGTTTCTTTTTGTTTTTCTTTAGCTGTAAGAATTCTTCGACTGCGCAGAAAAACAAACCGGATTTTTCTGTCCCGCCTTCCATTCTTAAAAAGGCAAATGACTTCGTAATGTCCAGAACAGGTACTTTTGTATTTAACAAGTACATTAAGTTCGACAGTCTGAAAAGCAGAAAAATTAAGGAAGGCTATTTTCTCCGTTACAATTACGTTCGTCCCGAATACGATTTTGTTAACGAGCCCGTTTATTTTACCGTAGATTCGGCAGGCAAAATTTTAAAGAGGTACGGAATTGTCGGAATACCAAATTGTGTTTTTGAACCGCAGAATTGCGTTTACTCAATCGATAGCGCCGAAGCCGTTGAAATTGCAAGAAAAAACAAACTTCCTGCCGGACTCAAAAAGTGGGATGTTAACTTTAGGTGGAACTCGGAATTAAACAAATATGTTTGGCACATCATTACAACGGTAAAGGAATTTGGCGGTGCAAAAAGTTACAAAGCGGAAGGGGAAGAAATTTTAATTAGCCCTGTTGATGGCACTGTGCTGAAAAAATCAAAGTGGATTATTAGGTAAAATAATGTGCAAGTTAAGAGATTTTACCCGGTTAGTAAAAAGTTTGAGCCATTCAAAATTAAGCGTTAATGTTTTTCAACGACTTTCTGATTAAATCCTCAATTGAAATATCCGGTTCCGTGGCTAAGATACCGCGGACAATTTTTTCAGCCTGCTTTTGATTGTAACCGAGACTCACAAGTGCGAGCACGGCATCCGAGCGTACGCTTGAGAAAGTCTCCGTCGTTTCCGCAAACTCCTCAACCGTTTCAACTTTGTCCCGCAATTCCACAAGCAAGCGTTCGGCTGTCTTTTTGCCAATTCCGGGAATAGCTACGATTCTTGAAACGTTCCCTTGTGCGATTGCGTTTTTTAACTCATCTATTTGAATGCCGGACAAAATGCTTTGCGCGAGTTTTGGACCTATTCCGCTGATGCCGATTAAGAGTTTGAACATTTCCTTTTCCGCAGCCGTGGCAAAGCCGTAAAGCGTAAGAGAATCTTCCCGCACGCTAAGGAAAGTGTGTAAGGAAATTTCTTCGGCATCGCCGATTGACTCGAAAGTTGTGGTGGTAATGTTAATCTCAAATCCCACGCCGTTTACGTCCAAAATTACATTGGTCGGATGCTTGGAAATTATTTTGCCTTTTATTCGTGCAATCATTGTTCCGCCTTTAAGAGTAAAGTTCCCTTTCAACGGCTTCGCAAAGGATGTGAGCAACCGTGATGTGCCCTTCTTGAATCCGCTGCGTGTTTTCGGTTGGAATTACAATGGAAACGTCAGTCAAATCTTTAAGTTTGCCTCCCTTACCGCCAAGGAATCCGATTACTTTCATTTCTTTTTCTCTTGCTTTTTTTACCGCGCGAACCACGTTCTCGGAATTCCCGCTGGTTGAAATTGCCAGCAACACGTCTCCTTTACTGCCGAGTCCCTCAACGTTACGGGCAAAAACATTTTCGAATCCGATGTCGTTCCCGCCTGCGGTTAAGTTTGAAGTGTCCGTTGTAAGCGCAATAGCAGGAATTGCCGGGCGGTTCAAATCGTGGCTGAGGCGAATCATAAATTCCGCTGCAATGTGCTGACTGTCTGCCGCGCTGCCGCCGTTACCGCAAATCAATAATTTGTTTCCCCGCCGGAACGCTTCGGCAAGCAATACAATTGCCTCTGAAATTTCCGACGAACATTTCTCTGCGATTTTTAATTTTATTTCCGAGCTTTCTTTGAGAGAGGAAAGAATAAAAGCGTCAAATTTCATTTTAAACTCTGTTTTGTTTAATGTGAACGGCATCGGCAAATTCTTTTAGTTTGTCCCAGTTTTTTTCGTCCTCGAAAAAATTTCCTGTTACCACAAAGGATGCGCCGTTTTCAACCTTTTGGCGGGCTGCTTCCGCAGTAGTGATTCCTCCTCCGACAATGACCGGAATATTGACGTTTGAAGAAACCATTTTTACCATTTTCTCCGGGACGGAATCCGAAGCTCCCGAGCCGGCTTCAAGGTAAACCGTTTTCATTCCCAAGTATTCGGCTGCCAATGCGGTTGCCATTGCAATCTCGGGCTTTTCCCGCGGAATCGGTTTGCTGCCGCTAATGTATTCCGCTGTGGTGGTTTTGCCGGATTCAATCAGCATATAGCCGCAGGAAATAGGTTCAATTCCTGTTTGTTTAATAATAGGTGCGGCTAAAACGTGTTTGCCGAAAATTTGGTCTGCGTTTCTACTGCTGATTAGAGAAATGTAAAGAACTGCGTCTGCTACAGGAGACAATTGTTCAACTCCGCCTGGGAAAATAATTGTGGGAATGTCCGTGTGGGCTTTAATTATTTTTATTGTGTTTTCAAGATTTCCCTTTGTTAAAAGGCTTCCGCCTATTAAGAATGCGTCAACTCCGGATTCTTTACAAACATCTGCAAATTTTCCGAGCCGCTCGCCTTCAATTTTGTCCGGGTCAATTAGGACTAAATATCCGGCTCCCTTTTTCTCAATAATGTTTTTTAAATAAGGGAATACTTCCATTTTCTCACTAAGGAAAAACTACGTAATTATCAAAAATAATAAACTTTGATTAAATTAGCACACTTTTAATTTTCAATTTGCAGAAAAAGAGAGAAAAAATTGCCGAAAACAAAGAAAAAAGAAGAACTTCCGCTTTACTGCGATTACACTTGTAAATATGCGGAGTTTGTTGATCCCAGTGCTGTCGGCGCTTGCCGGCGCGACCTTGCCGTTTGGTGTAAAAAATTCAAGCGCTATAACAACAAAAACAATAAGTGCCTCGGACGGAAATAAATTTCCGCATCAAATTTCACAACTTAACTTTCAGGCAAAGTAATTCAGCATCGAATTTCGTATTTTTGTTTTCAATTATTGAGGAATTATGGACTTAGTAGAAAAATTAAAGGATATTAAAGCAAAGTTTGAGGAAATCAATGCCCAGCTTTCCGATCCTGCAGTTCTTTCGGATCAAGAGAAAATAATCAGTTTGAGTAAAAGGAGAAGCGAGTTAGAAGAAATTGTTTCTGCTTATGACCGTTACGAAGAATTAAAAAAAGAGCTGGAAGAAAATCAAAGAATAATTGAGGAAGAGGACGATGCGGAGCTGGTTGCTTTTGCAAAAGAAGAACTTGAAACTCTGAAAAAAGAAAAGGAAGAACTTGAAGAAAAAATTAAATTCCTTCTTATTCCCCGCGACCCGAACGATGACAAAAATGTGATCATGGAAATACGTCAAGGAACGGGTGGGGAAGAAGCAGCTCTTTTTGCTGCCGATTTGTTGAGAATGTACCACCGTTTTGCCGAATTGAAAGGTTGGAAATTTGAAGTCATTGATATTAATGAATCCTCGGGACTCGGCGGAATTAAAGAGGCAACGGTTTCCATTAGCGGCAAAAGCGTTTACGGGGATTTGAAATTCGAAAGCGGTGTTCACCGCGTACAACGCGTGCCTCTAACCGAGGCAAGCGGGAGGATTCACACTTCCGCAGCTTCCGTGGTTGTTCTTCCCGAAGTTGAAGATGTTGAAGTGGAAATTGACCCGAACGACTTGAAAATAGACGTTTACCGCAGCGGCGGCGCCGGAGGGCAAAATGTGAACAAAGTGGAAACCGCAATTCGTATTACACACATTCCTACGGGAATTGTAGTTCAATGTCAGGACGAACGTTCGCAGCTTAAAAACCGCCAGAAGGCAATGAAGGTGCTCAAGGCAAGACTGTTTGACATTAAATCCCGTGAGCAAGCGGACGAAATTGCTGCTCAAAGAAAATCAATGGTTAAAAGCGGCGACAGGAGCGAAAAAATCAGAACTTACAATTATCCCCAGAATAGAGTAACAGACCACAGAATCGGACTTACGCTTTACAACCTTTCGGGAATAATGGAAGGCGATTTGTTTGAGTTGATTGAAAAATTAAAGATTGCCGACAGAGCGGAAAAATTGAAAAACGGTTAATTTTTGTCCCTGAAATTTTCAAGGAATTTAATAAGAAACATTAAAACAAACCCGATTGACGAAAGCAAAATATCTCCGAAATCAATTTCGAAAGTGTCTTGTGCTCCGATAAGATAGGCAAAGAATTTCGTGAAAAGTAAAACTGAAAAGAAAGTAGCAAAACCGCCCAACCCGGACTTAAAAGGAAGCCACAGAAATTTCAAGAGTAAGTTTTTTAATACATTCTCTTTTTTAAGTACTTCTTTTTTTGCTAATACTTCTTGCATTACTTCCCTATTTTTTTGAAACGAAAATACTAAAACATTTCTTGCTAATCAGTGATTAAGAGCACACGGATGAAAATAAGAAAGAAGAAATCCGCCTCCGTCTGCGCTTCGCTTGCTTGTCCCGTATTTGCGGGAACTACGGCGCGACAAGCAAGACACATCTTCCAGTGAACAGATAACAGAGAACAGTGAACAGAGAAAAATAAATCCTTGAGAATCATCATTAAAAATCTTTAATTGCAAATGAGAAAATATTGATTATTTTTGAGGTAAAAATTTCGGATGTTAAAATGAAAAAAAATAAGGTTATTGCTTTAGGAGTTTTGTTCTTCTCTTTTTCTACTCTGTTTGCTCAGGTTCATTTCGATGCGGATTTTGAAAGCGGAAACATCAATACGGTGACACAAGTTGATTCGAACGAATACGAAGTTACTACAAGAAGGGACATCGGCGGACGTTGGTTCTATTTCAGAATAACAGGCGTTAAAGATAAGGAAATTGGCGTAACGGTTACCAGCAGCGACGTTGACAGACCAATGTATTCCTACGACGATAAATCGTGGAAAAGATTTACCAAAGAGGAAGCGCCTTACATTAACTATTTCCGTAAAAAATACGAAAGGGACACGGTTTACGTTGCTTACTACATTCCTTACACTTTTAGCTATTTGCAATCAAGAATTGCCGAGTGGAGAAAGAGTCCTTTCGTAATTGAGGTTGACACTTTGGGTTACGGCGAAAAAGGTTTGCCGTTGCAAGAGCTTTTGATTACCGATCCGTTTACACCGGACACGGGTAAAATACAGGTCTGGATTCACGCAAGAACACACCCGGGAGAAACACCGTCGTCTTACCAGTTTGACGGAATAGTTCAAACCCTTTTAAGCAACGATCCTGTTGTTCAATATTACAGGGAAAAAGTTGAGTTTCACTTAATTCCTTTTGTTAATCCCGAAGGCGTTTATTACGGAAACTCCCGCACAAATCCCGAAGGCGTTGATTTGGAAAGAGAGTGGGCAAAATCCGACGAGGATGTAGCTCCCGAAGTTAAAGCTCTTAGACGACATATGCAGGAAGTAAATGCAAAAAGAGTGATTTCCGTTTTTCAAAATTTGCATTCTCAAGCTTCTAACAGTTGTACGTTTTGGATTCACACCGCAAGCTCAACTTCGGAAAAATATTACCGGATTGAACACCAGTACGCTAACCTTGCAACATCCGACATCTCTTATTTTAATAAGGACGATTACAGCTATTCCAATTTACACCGTTATTTTCCGGAAGGTTATTTGTGGGATCATTACAAGGACAAAGTTCTTGCTCTTACGTACGAAACTCCCTACGATTATTATTCAGACGGCGAGGAAGTTACGAACGAAAACCTTTACGCAATCGGTCAAAGAACGGTTTACGCAATCGGCGAGTATCTTAAACTTTCGCATCCGCGCAGGATTATTTTGGACAATGAAGATGCTGTTGTAACGGGGATTTGGCAAAAGGACACGTGCGGCACCGAATTCTTCGGTGATTATTTTCTTACCACTCCTGCCGGCGACGGTTCGGCAAAGATTGTTTATCTTACCGATTCCATTGACGAAGGAGACTATGACGTTTACGCATGGTATCCGGTTAACGAGAATTTTGCTTTCGACGCTAACTTTCAAGTGGAAGCCGGCGGAGAAGTTAAATCGATTGAGAAAACGGAGAAAACCGCAGGCGGACAATGGAACTTTTTAACCGGAGTTGAACTTACCCGAAAAGGACAAATCAAAATTACTTTAACAAACAAGGCAAGCGGGACTGTTGCTGCGGATGCTTTCAGAATAATCTACCGCGGCAAACCGAATGTTGTTGAGTCCCTTGTTCAAATTAAAGATTTTAGTCTTGCACAAAATTACCCGAACCCGTTTAACCCTGCCACACGCATTTCGTTTAAATTAAACAAACCCGGAAATGTTAAGTTGGAAGTCTTCAACTCGTTGGGGCAAAAAATTGCCGTTCTGGAAAACGAGTATTTATCTCCGGGTCATTACGAAGTGGTTTTTGATGCGGACAAATACCCGGCGCTGGCAAGCGGAGTTTATTATTACCGTTTGGACTTTAACGGAGAAAGCCTTACCAAGCCAATGGTTCTGCTAAAATAGAGAGCCTGCTTTTTTAAGTCGTATTCCTTTTTTGTCTCCGATTGTGTAGGCAAAACCGTCTTCGAGCGAGTAACCGCCGAATTCTCCGTCTTTGTTAATGGCAATGTAGCAAATTTGCCAGTGTTTTTCTTTCTGGTATTTTAAGCTACGTTCAACGGCTATTTTGCAAGCTTCCGAAGGGGAGTAACCTTCTCTCATTTTTTCAACCACTGTGAAACTGCCGGCGGTTTTGATTGCAATCTCACCATAACCGGTGGAAGCTGCGCCGCCCACTTCGTTGTCAACGTAAAGACCTGCGCCGATAATTGGTGAATCGCCAACCCTGCCGTGAACTTTGAACGCCCAACCGCTTGTGGAAACCGCACCGCTAAGGTTTCCGTTTTTGTCTATTGCCAGCATTCCGATTGTGTCGTGAGTTGCTTCTTTTAATTTTTTTGTTCTCATCCATTCTTCCCAGCGCGCTTTTGCTTTGTTAGTCAAAAGATTTTCGGCTTTGAATCCGTTTTCGATTGCAAACTCGAAAGCGCCTTCGCCGGCAAGCAATACGTGAGGAGTTTTTTCCATTACCAAACGCGCAACGGAAACGGGATGTTTAATGTTTTGGAGAAAAGCCACGGCGCCTGCATTTCCTTTCCAGTCCATTACCGATGCGTCCAAAGTTACCTTTCCTTCGGCATCGGGTAGTCCGCCGTAACCAACGCTTAAAACATTTGGATCTGCTTCAATTATTTTTATTGCCGATTCAACAGCGTCAAGACTTGTTTTGCCTTTGTCTATTAAAGCCAAAGCGGTTTTACCCGGCACGGGACCGTAATCCCAAGTGTAGATAACCTTTGGTTTGGATGTCCCTGTTTTGTTTTTGCCGGATTTTAAATTCAATGCACCGTTAACAAGTAAAGAAGTTGTAGCGAGTCCCCCGATTTTTACAAATTCTCTTCGTGTGTATTTCATTGGCTCTTCTCCACAAATAATTTGCTGAATAATAAACTTTAAAATACGAAAAAACGGGAAATGATTTTCGCTAGACGATAGTCCCTTTGTTAGTTAGCAGTGAATGGATAACAGAGAATAGTGAAAATTAAGAACGAGCACTTGCAAAAAGTGATTTGTCATTTGGGGCTGTCCAAAAAGCACCAGAACTGTCATTGCGAGGAGTGAAGCGACGTGGCAACCTGCCTGTCGGCAGGCAGGCCTATAATGTTTTGCAGGGAATCAAAGGTTTTTTAATTACTTCTCTCTGAAAAAATTACTTTTTGGACAGCCCCGTCATTCATTGTCATTCATTGTGGTGGAAAAGATTAGTGTAAGGAAATATTTTTCTGCGTTCTCTGCGCAAAATCTCTGCGTGCTCTGCGTGGGAAAGATGTGGTTTCAAATTGACGCAGTATTTTTATATTTTTGAGTTTAATTTTTTGAAAGGTAATTATGTCAAAAGAACTTGCTGTAGTGGCTTTAAGCGGTGGAATGGACAGTTGTGTTACGGCTGCAATTGCTGCGCAAAATTACGAGATCGCCGCTTTGCATATTAATTACGGACAGCGGACGGAAAAGCGTGAGCTGAAAGCCTTTAATGACATTGCCGATTTTTACGGAATTAAAAAGCGGCTCGTGATCGACTTTTCACATCTGCTTGCAATCGGCGGAAGTTCTTTGACCGACAAAAACATTGAAGTTTCCAAAGCAGATCTGACAAATAAAGAAATCCCGACGTCGTACGTGCCTTTCCGTAACGCAAACATTTTATCCGCCGCCGTTAGCTGGGCGGAAGTGTTGCAAGCCTCGAGAATATTTATCGGTGCAGTTTACGAAGATTCTTCCGGCTATCCCGATTGCCGTCCCGATTTTTTCGAAGCATTTGAAAAAGCTGTGAATTTAGGGACAAAGCCGGAAACAAAAATTAAAATCGAGACGCCGATTATTCATTTGAGCAAAGCGGAAATAATTAAAAAAGGACTTGAACTCAAAGCCCCGCTTGAGTTAACATGGTCGTGCTACGTTAACGAAGACAAAGCGTGCGGCGTTTGCGACAGTTGTGCCTTGCGTTTGAGAGCCTTTCAACAACTTGGAATTGAAGACCCGATACCCTACAAAATAAGACCGAATTATTTAAACAATACGGAGACAAGATGAGCGAAAAAACCAAGATGCTTGAAACATTTGAAAACCAATACCCCGACAGGGATTACAAAATAATTCACACTGCACCGGAGTTTACATCGCTTTGTCCAAAAACAGGGCATCCCGATTTTGCTACTCTAGTGTTAGAGTACATCCCCGACAAACTTTGTGTGGAATTAAAATCTTACAAACTGTATTTGGAATCATTTAGAAACGACGGCATTTACTACGAAAGCGTTACAAATAAAATCCTTGATGACCTCGTTGAAGTTTGCCAGCCGCGGTACATGAAGCTAACGGCTAAGTTCAATGTTCGCGGGGGCATTAGCAGTGTTGTTGAGGTTGAATACAAACAAAAGAATGACTAAGGAAAAGATTGAGGAGTTGACATGGCAAAGAAAAAAGTGATTCAAAGAAGTTGGGCTGAGCCGTTTAAGATTAAAGTGGTTGAGCCTATTAAAATGACTACGCGTGAATATCGCGAAAAGGCAATGAAGAAAGCAGGTTACAATACTTTCTTGCTAAGGTCGGAAGACGTTTACATCGACCTGCTTACCGACAGCGGAACTAATGCGATGAGCGATTACCAGTGGGCTGGGATGATGATTGGCGACGAAGCTTACGCAGGAAGTAAAAACTTTTACTACCTTTGGGACAACGTAAAAAAATATTACGGAATGCCTTACTTCGTTCCCACGCACCAAGGCAGGGCTGCCGAGCACTTGATCTCCAAAATTCTGATTAAACCCGGCGATTACATTCCCGGCAACATGTATTTTACCACCACCAAGTTACATCAGGAATTGGCAGGCGGAACTTTTGTTGACGTAATTATCGACGAAGCGCACGACCCGACAAATCCGCATCCGTTTAAGGGGAACATCGACCTTAACAAATTGGAAGATTTAATTAAGGAAGTCGGGGCAAAGAAAATCCCTTACGTTAGCATGGCTGGTCCCGTTAACATGGCGGGCGGTCAACCGTTCTCAATGGCAAACCTCAAGGCGGTTAGAGCACTTACGAAAAAACACGGAATTAAACTTTGGTTCGACGCCACACGCGCCTGCGAAAATGCTTACTTCATCAAAGCTCGTGAGAAAGGCTACGCTAGAACATCTAT
>JALWGH010000196.1:0-18273 GCA_027013735.1 Melioribacteraceae bacterium | reverse complement strand
GTGTATCTGTTTTTATAAAATAATAAACTCTAGAAAATGCAATTGCATTTTTTGTCCAGCAAATTGCATGAGACTTGATCAATGTAGAAAATCTAGTGCTGAAATTCTGAAAGAAATGTGCTCTTACTTCGACGGACTTTGGGTTAGCGCCAAAAAAGATTTAATGGTAAACATCGGCGGTTTTTTAGCCACACGCAGCCGTAAAGTGTTTGAGGCAGCAAGAAACCTTGTGGTTGTTTACGAAGGCTTGCACACTTACGGCGGACTTGCCGGACGCGACATGGAGGCAATGGCAAGAGGAATTGAAGAAATGGTTCACTACGACAACATCAAAGCACGTGTGGGGCAAGTTGAGTACGCGGGAAAACGCCTTGAAGAATTCGGCGTGCCTTTTGTTCATCCTGTTGGCGGGCACGCAATTTTCCTTGATGCGAAAGCATTCTTGCCGCACATCCCGCAGAATGAATTTCCGGCTCAAACTTTAGCTGCGGAAATTTACATTGACTCCGGCGTCCGCTCAATGGAACGCGGCGTTGTTTCCGCGGGACGCGATCCCAAAACGGGAGACCACCATTATCCCAAACTTGAGCTTGTGCGTCTTACATTCCCGCGTCGTGTTTACACGCAGGCACACATCGACGTTACGGTCGAGTCCATTGCCGCAGTTTACGAAAAAAGAAAGAAAATTAAAGGATTAAAAATGGTTTACGAGCCGAAATACTTACGTTTTTTCCAGGCTCGTTTTGAAAGACTCTAATAATTAACCAAACAAGGACGGTGTTTCTGCCGTCCTTTTTATTTTTAAAAATATGAGTGAAGCGGTTAAAATATTTAAAAGAGAACGGAGTAAACTCCTAAGAAGCAAACTTGTCCTGCGCAACGGACTTAAGTTTTGCGCGCAGTACAGCCTGCTTGTGGAAGAGTTGCTACACGAGCTTTTCAAGCACAATAGGTTTAAATTTATTGTTGCTGCCACGGGTAGCTTTAGCCGCAGGGAGCTTGCGCCTTTTTCGGAAATTCAATTGCTCGTTATTCTGCCTCGAAAAAATGTTTTTGAAAAGCAGGTGGAAGAAATTATTTCTACGCTTAAAGAAGCTCCGTTAAGTTTTAAAATTTCCGTAAAATATTTTGACGATATTAAAAAATCCCTTCAAAACGATTTGCCTGCTTTTACGCAGTTGTTGGAAACGCGTTTTGTCTTTGGCAAAAAAGAAATTTACGAAAAATGGAACAAGAGGCTTTTCTCCGTTCTTAAGGAAAAGGAATTAAAGAGATTAATAGAGAGTTACATTGAGGGAATCGAAAAACGACACGAGTTTTACGGCGATTCGCCTAAACTTTTGGAGCCGAGCGTAAAACTTTCTGCCGGCGGATTGCGTGATATGCAGGCTGTTGAATGGATGTACAATTTAAAGCACCGTGAAATTTTTACGGACGAAAGTGAAATAACCCAAACCGAAAAATTTATTACCCGCCTCTACAAAGAAAAATTAATCAGCGCCAAGGAAAAGAAAAGAATCCTTAACAGCTACGAAATTATTTTACGCACGAGGAATCTGCTCCACATTGTAAGCAAAAGAAAAAACGACCGCTTAGATTTTCTTGCGCAGAAAAAAATTGTTGAGCTCTTCGACTTTGACGAAGAAGAGTGGCACAATTACGTTAGGGAGTATTTTCAAGCCGCAAGCATTATTCACCGTTTTTCCCGGACAATGATTAAGAAATTCCGGGAGGACATTGAAAAACCGTTGTCCGACTATTTGCGGATAGAGCTTGACGAAGACTTTACGCTAAAGGGAGACAGGGTTTGCACGCAGCGAAAGAAGCTGCTTTCAACCTCGGCAATAATGCGCGCCTTTTATTACAGGGGTTACTACGGCGCTCGTTTTAACAGGCATCTTCGCGCGTTAATTTCGGAGAGCGTTGCGGAACTAAAAGAAAACGAACCGGAGGATGCGCTGTCCTCGGTTTTCTTCAGGGAAATTCTAAAACTGCCTCAGAACGTTGCCGAAACTTTGAATGCAATGCACGAGTTGGGTTTCCTCTCTGTTTTCCTTCGCGAGTTCGGAGAACTGAACGGGTTTTACCAGAAAGGGATTTACCACAAGTACACAACCGACGAACACACCTTACGCGCAATAAAAAATCTTGAGTTGTTAGGCAAAGAAAACACCGAGCTTGGCAGGTTGTTTGAATTGACGGAACGGAAAGATTTGCTTTACTTCGCACTTTTATTGCACGACATCGGAAAGCCAATAAACATCGAGGGACACGAGATAATAGGTGCCGAGTACGCTTATTCTATTGGGGATAGGCTTGGTTACTCTTTCAAAGAAACAGAGCTGGTGGCTTTTCTCGTTAGAAATCATTTGCTGATGGCTAACTACGCTTTCAAATATCCCGGCGATAGTATTAATGCTTTAAAAAAATTAGCCGACATTTTCCCTTCTCTTGAATCGCTGAACCTCCTTTATTTATTGACCGTTGCGGACTTGTCTGCCGCAAACCCGTTGGTATTAAACCCTTGGAAAAAGGAAGTGTTACATAAGCTGTTTTTAAGAACACGCGTTTTGGTTGAGGAAAGGTTGAGCCGTGTTGAGAGCGCATTTGTAAGGGAAGGTGAATACGTTGGAATTTCCGCCGGGGGCTTAGGCGCTCACATTCACAGGATTGACGACTTAAATTATTTTAACTCTTTCACTGCGGAAGAAATTCGACTGCACGCCGAGGAAATCGAAAAATGTGACAAAGTTCGCGTGGCATTTTGGGACAAAGATAACGTAACAAATATTTGTGTGTTCACGCGTAAAGAAGAGCTTCCGCTGTCAAGCCTTTGCGGGGCGCTAACGCTAAATGACTTGAACATCCGCACGGCAAAAATTTTTACACGAAGCGACGGCGTAACAATCAATAGTTTTGAAGTAACAGATTCCCACACCGGCGGCACGGTGGACAAAGGGAAGTTTGAAAAAATTAAAAACGACATTGCCCTTGCCGTTGACTTTGACCTTGAAATAACAAAGGAATTTAAGAAATACCGCTCAAAGTGGAAATTACTGGGTAACAAGATCTTTAAGAAGAAAGGTAAAATTTTAATTGACATTGAGGAAGAAGAACAATTTACTAAAATAAATGTTTTTTGCCCCGACGCAATCGGTCTGCTTTACACAATTACCGAGGCGTTTTACGAGCTCGATTTAAAAGTTTACTTGGCAAAGTTAGACACTGTGGAAAGGGACGTCCGCAGCTTCTTTTACGTGTTGGACACTCTGAACCAAAAAATTTCACCGGAAAATTATGAATTAATTAAAGTAACTTTGCACGAGAAAATTAAAGAAATAGTGGAGAAATAATTGCAGTTTTTCGATAAAGAAAATCCTATCGGCGTTTTTGATTCCGGTATCGGCGGCTTGACAGTGGTTAAGCGTTTGAACCAATGTATGCCTAACGAAAACATTGTTTACTTTGGTGACACTGCCCGCGTGCCTTACGGAAACAAGTCGAACACGACGGTGATTGAATACGCCACGGAAGATGCGCAATTCCTTTTGCAAAAAAATGTAAAAATAATTGTGGTTGCCTGCAACACGGCTTCGTCCGTAGCTTTGAATCACTTGCAGGAAAAATTCGAGATCCCGATTATCGGAATGATTGAGCCCGGCGCACGAAGAGCTTTGGAAGTTTCGAAGTCCGGAAAAATAGGGGTGATTGGAACTTACGCAACGATAAATAACAAAGCTTATTCTAAAAAAATAAAAGAGCTTGACAGTAATGTCCAAGTCTTTGAGAAAGCGTGTCCCCTTTTTGTTCCCCTTGCCGAAGAAGGTTTGATTAAACACCCTGCCACAAAATTAATTGCCGAAGAATATTTGAGCGGATTAAAAGAAGCCGGCATCGACACGTTGATCCTCGGCTGTACGCATTACCCGATTCTTGCCGAAACCATTTCGGAAATAATGGGCGAGGGCGTTACACTTGTGGATTCCGGGGAAGCCGCATCGCGCGAGGTTAGGAAATATCTCGAAGGCAGAGGCTTGAAAAACGATTCAAATTCAATCGGCGGAAATAAATTTTACGTAAGCGACATCCAAACAAAGTTCGAAGAAATCGCCGAACTTTTCCTTGGTAAAAAACTCGACTTTTTTGACAAAGTTGACCTCGAAGAATTGTTCCGTAAATAAAGGGTCGGAGGAGTATCGGAGTTCCAAAGTCCTGTTATTATTGCTTGGAAAAACGTTAAGGCATTTTAAAAGTATTTGGAAACAAAAATAAATTTTATTGAAAAAATTTTTTTTAATATTGTTTGTTTTAGCTTCCGTGCTTCAGGCACAGGACAGCACAAAGAGCGAAGCGTTTAAGAAAAATCCGTTTTTTCATCCTCCTTTGTTCAAACCGAAATACAGCTCTTACCCGCTTGTGGCTGGCTATTTGCTGATGAAAGACGCTAAAAGCGGAGACCCGTTTGCCGAGCACGAATTGGGCTTGCGTTATTTGTTAGGGCGCGGTTTCCCGAAAGACACTGCAAAAGCGGTTTTCTGGATTCGTAAAGCAGCGGAACACAACTTAACAACAGCAAAGTTTAATTACGGAATAATATTGATGAACGGAATTGGCGTTGAGTGGAATCCTTTTAAAGCGTTTAAAAATTTCGAGTTTGCAGCAAAAGCGGGTATGCCGGAAGCGGAGTATGTTTACGCTACTTTTTATCTTGACAACCTTGTTGTAAACAAAAATTATTCCGTTGCTTTTAAATGGCTTGAGAAAGCTGCAGGACACAAACTAAAACAAGCCGAAAAACTTTTGGAAAGAATGAAAGAAAACGGCATTGAAGTTGCAACAAATGCCGACACTTCTTCCGAAAGTTCAAAGGGAGGGAATGTCCAATCTTTGAACTATTCTTACAATCCCAAAACCGAGCTTCTGAATTCAAATTGGGAGTTGAGTTACTTTAACTTTGAGAATGATTCCACAAAGAGAAGCAAAGGGAAAAAACTTGAAACTTTGCTAAAAAAGAACTCCAAGGAATTAATTGACAAACTTGGTCTGGGGGAATACGACTCTGTTAAAATAAAAGAGGAACCTTTGAAGTTGATTAAAGAAACGGCTTCTTACGGTTCGCCCAATGCTTTTAAGTTTCTTGGTAAATTTTACGAATACGGAATTGAAGTTCCGCAGGATACGGTTAAAGCTGTGCTAAATTACTTGAGAGCTTTACGCCTTGGAGCGGCGGAAATTTATTCTGAAATTATTAAACTTTCTCAAAGTGCAGGATTCTTTGACAAATTAAAAAAACTTGCTGACGCGGGTAATGGTGATGCGGAATATATTTGGGCTGCATTGGCAGCACTTAATTTCTCCTTTCAAATCACAAAAGAACAAGCTTTCGAATTATTAAGAAAAGCTGCGGACAATGGCAACATCCCTGCTTTGATTGAATTGGGTCTTGCTTATTTTAACGGCGCAGCGGTTGAGAAAAATCCTACGAAAGCGCAGGAATACTGGCACAAAGCCGCAAAGCTCGGCAACAGAGAAGCGGAAGTAAGAATTGCTTTTGCATCAATACTCTATTCTTCGAAAAAGAAAAATTTCAAGAAAGAAATAACCGTATTAAAAAATGCGGCGGCTCAAGGTTCAACTCCGGCAATAAATGCCCTTGCTTATTTTTACGAAAAAGGGATTGTTGTCAGGAAAAACAAAGCGGAAGCCGCACGTTACTACAGGAGAGCTTATTATTTGGGCGACCGTAAGGCTTACGATAACTTGCGTGCACTTTACGATGAAATCCGACCGGCGGACAAAATATTCAAAATTTATGATTCGGATTTGTAGTGAGAATCTGACAATAACTTTCTTTCCCACGCAGAGACCGCAGAGTTAATCTTAAGATTTATTTTCTTAATGTCCTTAGTGCCCTTAGTGGTTTAAAAAACAAAGACCTCTTAACGAATCAAATATTTAGCCTGTCAAATGATTGTGGTAGCCATTTCTTTATAGTTGTTAAAAATACCATTAAATTAGCAAATGATTTTTTGACAATTAGTGGCTCTGAATTTGAAATCATTTTGGCTTAAAATATTATTGCTTGTTTTGATGTCGTTTGTAATAATTGCGGGCTTGGCTTTTCCTGTTGTTCCTCATCCGGGTGCGTGGTATCAATTCCCCGTAATTCCCGGCTTGGGAGAAAAAGCAAAAATCATTTTCTTCCACGTGCCAACGGCTTGGCTTGCTGTTATTGCTTTCTTAAGCTCAATGATTTACGGCATTAAATATCTCTCAACCAAGGAACTTGACTACGATGTTAAATCCCTTGCTTCTTTGCAGTTGGGAATGGTTTTCGTAATTCTTGCAACGGTTACCGGCTCAATTTGGGCAAAGTTTAACTGGGGCTCTTTCTGGAATTGGGACCCGCGGGAGACAAGCATTTTCGTGTTGTTTTTAATTTACGGTTCGCTTTTTGCCTTACGCTCGGCAATTGAAAACGAAGACAAACGCGCTCAGCTCTCTGCTGTTTACTCAATCATTGCTTTTCTTACGGTTCCTTTCTTTGTCTTCATTATGCCGAGAATAATGGTCGGACTCCACCCGGGCTCGGCAAACGATTCAACTGCCGGACCCGTAGTGGATTTTAAAATGAACGGCAATATGATGATTGTCTTTTTTACTTCGTTAATTGCTTTTACTCTTCTTTATTATTGGATGTGGAAGCTGAGAGTTCGCTCCATTTTGATTTACAATAAAGTTTTTAAAAAATTAGTTTGAGGTAAAATTGAACGGCTTGGTTTCGTTTTTACAAAATAATTCTATTTACATTGTGATGATTATTGTCCTTGCCATTTGGCTGGGAATTTTCCTCTTCTTGTGGAACACCGAAAAAAAATTGGAAAAAATCGAAGAAGAGCTGAAGGAGAAATAAAATGAAAAACAAATACATTTTCGGCGGAATTATTATTGTGATTTTCCTCGGCGTGATGGCTTACCTGTTTACGCAAACCAACATCAGTTACGAAAACGATTTTGCGAAAGTAATGCAAACGCACCGTACCGTAAGGGCAACGGGTGAGTGGGTTAAAGAGAGAAGCTACAAAATTGATCCCCGCAATAAAGTTTTTACTTTCTATTTGAAAGACGCCGAAGGTAACGTAATGAAAGTTGTTTACAAGGGAGCAATGCCTAACAACTTCGAATCCTCTTCAAGCGTAGTGGTAACTGGCAAATTTAAGAACGGTTACTTCGAGGCTACCAATATTCTTACTAAATGCCCTTCAAAATATCAGCAGGAATTTAAGGAAGAACAGAAATCAACTTCCTGAAAGGGCGCCGAACTCAAAATTAAAAAGGAAAAAATATGTGGGGAAATATATTTTTAACGCTCGGATTGATTTCCAGCGTGTTTGCCGGAATAATGTATTTTCTGAGCATTAAGGGTTACGAGAATACACTTAAGCCGGCACGTTTCGGTTTTTACGTTGCGGCTGTCAGCGTTTTTGCCGCTTCGGTATTATTGATGAGCGCAATACTAAATCACCAGTACGAACTGAAATACGTTTTTAATTACAGCAACGACGACCTTCCCCTCGGACTTCTAATGTCAACTTTCTACGCTGGACAGGAAGGCAGTTTTATGCTCTGGTTATTGTTCACTGTAATCATCGGACTTGTTCTCATTAAATACACTTCCTCAAGGGACGACCTTGAACCGCGAGTGATGTTTACTTTTACTCTTGCAACTTTCTTTTTGTTGGTTATGGTTAGCCCGTTGTTGAAATCACCTTTTGTTTACATTTGGAAAAACGCCACTTACATTGACATTAAGAAAATTAATCCCGATTTCTTTTCGCAGGGCTTTTTGCAGAATTTCTTTTTTCAGGACACGTCCTCGGGGAAGTCTTTTATTAAAATGTCGCCACAGCTTTACGCAATATTAAAATCCGCGGGAATTCCCCTTAACAAATTTATTATTCACGGTCGCGGGTTAAATCCGCTGCTTCAAAATTTCTGGATGCAGATTCACCCGCCGATGTTGTTCATCGGCTTTGCGCTAACCACAGTGCCGTTTGCATTTGCAATGGCGGCTCTGATTAAAAACGAATACAAAGACTGGATTCGTCAATCGCTTCCTTGGACTCTTGCCGCAATGATGGTTCTCGGACTTGCAATTATGCTCGGCGGATATTGGTCTTACGGCGTGCTCGGCTGGGGAGGCTACTGGGGCTGGGACCCCGTGGAAAATTCGAGCTTGATCCCTTGGCTTGTCGGCGTTGCCTTAATTCACACAATGCTAATACAAAAGAAGAGTCTGACACTTTACGGCGGAATAGGTAAGTATGCCCGCACTAATTTAATCCTTGCGATGTTAACTTACTTGCTTGTACTTTACAGCACATTCCTGACGCGCAGCGGAATTCTCGGGGATTCTTCCGTTCACTCCTTTGTTGATCCGGGTGCAATTGTTTACTTCTTCTTGATTGTTTTCATTTTAACATTTTTCGTTTGGGGAGCTGTTTCACTTGTTTTAAGATGGAAATATCTTGAGAAAGAATCGGGAGAGGAAGATGCTTTTTGGAGCCGTGAACTTGCTTTGTTTACAGGCGCCGTGGCATTGCTTGCTTCGGCAATAATAATTTTTGTGGGAACTTCCGCTCCTATTTTCGGGCAGTCGGTAGAAACGCGCTTTTACGACGAGATGAACCTGCCGATTGCAATAATAATAGGGCTTTTGAACGGACTCAGCCTTTTGCTGAAATGGAAATTTAACAAAGGCAAAGACGTTCTGAAGAGTCTGATTCCTCCGCTTACGGTTTCCGTTATTTTAACCTTGTTGGTGGTTTTAATCGGCGGCGTAACGGACGTAATGCTTGCCCTGCTCAGCTTTTCGTCAATTTTCACATTCGTAGTTAACGGACAAATTGCAATTCGGATAATTACCAAAAAGGCTTTGTCTCTTGGTCCTTACGTTACGCACATTGGAATGGCAATATTTTTCATCGGCGTTCTTTCCACGGGAGGTTATTCGAAAGAGGTGAGCGTCGATTTGGTTAAAGGGCAAACGGAGCAAGTGCTAGGTTACAATTTTACATTCCTTGGCTATTCGACTTTCGACTCCGGCAAAAAGTACAAATTCCACGTGCGGGTTGAAAAAGACAACACAGTAATCGAATCTGCGCCGGTAATGTACATCTCCGAATTTAACGGGGAGCTGATGCGCGAACCCGACATTATTGCCGGCTTTGTAAAAGACCTTTACATTACCCCGCTTAACTACAATAGTAACGGGGGCGCTGCCAACAAAGGTAAACAAGTTCATTTGAACAAAGGGGAAACAAAAACCGTTAACAGAGTTTCTTTAACATTCGAAGACTTTTACCGCTCCGAAGAATCAATTAAAAATATGAGCGAAGGCAAACCGTTTTCAATAGGCGTTAAAATCAAAGCCGTTAAGGATGGTAAAACCGCCGAGCTGATTCCCGAGTTTCAAATGGGCGGGGGACAAAAAAGTTTTACAACCGCAGAAGCGCCGGAGCTAAATTTGAAGGTAACTCTTACAAATATGAACGCTGCCGGCAGTGTGGATATTATTGTTTCCGACTTGAACTCGAATATTAACGGAATTCAACCTAAAGAAGTCTTTGCAATTAAAGCAAGTATTAAACCCTTTGTCTCTTTAATTTGGATTGGAGTTCTGATTATTACACTTGGCTTTTTGATTGCCGTAATTAAAAGGACGAAGGAATCGAGAAGTTAAAGTTGTGAGAATTTTTGCGACGATTAAAACAAAAGCGGGAGCGAAGTTTGCCCCCGCTTTTTTTATTTACTTCAACTTAAAAGTAACGGGGATGGTTACTTGTGTTTTTACCGGTTTGCCTTTTTGTTCGCCAGGAACAAAATGAAGCTTTTGCACAGCGCTTAAAGCAGCAGTGTCGCACCCGAAGCCAACACCTTTCATTACTTCGGCTTTAACTACATTGCCTTTCTCGTCAACAAATGCACGGATGAATACACGTCCTTCAATTCCGTATTTTTTTGCTTCTTCGGGGTAAACAATGTTTTTTGCCAAAGCTTGTATTCCCCCTATAATTTGCGGCATCTTTTCAACTGAAACAGCGTACTCGTCTTCGTCAAATGCGTTGCCGTTCTTTATTTTTAAGTCGAAAGCAGACTTGGCAAATGAGCCTTCGAGTTTAATTTTGGGGAATGTGTGCTTGTCAACTATGGCGATGATGTCTTCTTCAATGTCAGGGTTCCCTTCCATAAAATGAGGCTCCTCAATAAATTTCACGTAGTCGAGCCTGCCGTCCTCGTTAATAAAAACCCGGATTTTAAGAATGTAGGTTTTTTCAAATTTGTTTAAATATTGTTTGACCTCGTTCACAATTTCGGGAGCAATTTTGTTTTTGAAGTAAAGCGCTTGCGGATTTGTGGAATACTTCAGCTCTCCGTAGTTGTAAAGGATTTCGTAATCGGGAAGAATTTTTTTACGCTCGTCTGTGTTGCTGCAAGCTGCGAGCGCAATCAACAAGAGAATAACTGCTAACTTTTTCATTTTTTACCTCTCAGAGTTTTTTGTTAATAATCACTTCGTTGGGGAGACTCCCCGTTACCTTAACGGACGGGAAGCTGTTCATAATCAATTGCATTGTTGCATTTTGGTATTCAAGTGTTTGGGAAACGGTCTTGAGCTCGCTGCGGTATTCGGCTGCAAGTGAGTAAAAGAACAATGAGGCAGTAACGGCGGCAACCGCAAGTCCGTAAGCAAGAGCATTCACGAATTTTGAATTAAAAACTTTGTGTGTGCGCTTTTGCTTTGTTGTTACTCCGCTCAAAATTTTTTCGTCGAGTTCGGGCGGGAATTCTTCAACCGCAGAATTTATTCCTGCTTTAAGAAATGCGCTCTGCTTGAAATACTTCTTTACGTTCTCGTCCGTTCCAAGCAAAGCAAACAAGAGCGATTCTTCTCTTTCGCTCAGCTCGTTGTTAAAAAAGGCTTCGATTAATTCTTCGTATTTTTCTTCCGGCATTGTTTCCTCCGGTTAAATAATTTTTGAAATTTTCTCAATCAGTTTTTTGCGCGTTTTGAACAAACGGCTTTTAACGTTGTGAATTTCCGTTCCCGTTACTTCGGCAATCTCCTTGTAACTTAAACCGCCGAATTCCCTAAGCAGAAATGTTTCTCGGTTAACTTCCGAAATTTTGTTTAGTTCGTTTAGGATTATTCCACGCAGTTCCTTTAACTCGGTTTCGGATTGCGTGTTTTCACCGCTTTGTAAATTCAGCTTTTCCATTTCTTCTTCATCGTAGTAATTTTCTTTTCTCTTAGCTGAACGGAAGTAACCGTAAATTTCATTCCGCGCGGTAACAAAAATCCAAACGGAAATTTTGTTTTCGTCTCTGATTAGTTGAAGATTTTCAAAGAGCTTAAGAAATACGTTCTGTGTAACGTCTGCGGCTTTGTCGCTGTCGTGCAGCATTTTTACGGCATAATTGTAAACCGCATTCTTATGCCGCTCGTAGTAGCGAAGAAACAATATTTCTTTCTCTTTTTCTCTCAACGTTTAATTTATTCTTCTCATTTTAATAGATGAAATTAAAACAAAAATGTTACCTTTGGAAAAAATTTTTTTAATTTAAAAACTTCGACTTAAAGTTTAAGTTTCGATTTGTTTTTAATTTAATTTAGGTTGGAACGTTGAGAAAACTAACGCACGAAGAAATATCCCGAAACCGCAGCACAACGGAAACGTTGCACGAAGTTGAAAAACTTCCGGTGCAAGTTGTTTTGGACAGTATCCGCAGCGCTTACAATGTGGGTTCGATTTTCAGAACTTCGGACGGGGCAATGATTGAGAAATTGAACCTCTGCGGTTACACTCCTTACCCGCCACAGAAGGAGGTTCTTAAAACAGCACTTGGCGCGCAGGAAAGCGTGCAATGGGAGCACTTTGAAAAACCGGAAGAAGTGATTGAGCGATTAAAAAAACAAGGCTACAAAATTTGCGCTTTGGAACAAACCGATTCGAGTATTCCGCATTACAACTTAAGCGAAAATGATTTCCCTTTGTGCCTTGTAGTCGGCAATGAAATTAAGGGGGTTTCGCAGGAGTTAATCGACCTGTGCGATTTTGCAATTGAAATTCCACAGTACGGAATCAAGCAGTCGTTGAACGTTGCGGTTGCTTACGGAATTGCAATATTCGAGTTGAGAAAGATTTTCGATTTGAGTAAAAACTCTTGAATAAAGATTTGAGGAAATAATTACTTTTATTATTTTCGTTTGACAAATGCTTTAAGTTTGCGAGATGAAATGAAAAAGATAATAGGGCGGAAACCCTTACTGGAAGCCCTGAACTCCGGCAAGGACATCGAAAGAGTAATAATAGCGCACAATCAACACGGCAGGGTTATTGAAAAAATAATCATTGCCGCTAAAAAGCGTGGAATTAAAGTAAGCAGAATGTCCGCCGCAAAATTTAAAGAGTTTGAAGATACGGCTAATACACAAGGGGTAATCGGCATTGCAAGCGACTTGAAATTTTACGGCGAGAGGGAAATTCTCGAAGTTGTAAAGAAGGAAAACAATCCTGTTGTACTTGCTTTGGATTCAATTCAAGACCCGCACAATTTGGGCGCTATTTTACGAACAGCGGATGCAGCGGGAGTTAGTGCCGTTATTGTTACGCTTCACAACAGTGCGCCGTTCTCCGACGTTGTGGAAAAGACCTCCGCCGGAGCGGTAAACCACTTGAAAATTTCACGCGTGCGGAATCTTTCAAAGACACTGGAAGATTTTAAATCCGAAGGTTTTTGGATTGTCGGCTCTTCTTTGGAAGGAGGAAAAGATTTTACAACAATAGATTACAATATGCCCGTCGTTATTGTGGTTGGTAACGAGGGGAAGGGAATACGCCCGTCAATATTGAAGAAATGCGACTTCCTTGTAAAAATTCCGATGAGCGGTAAGGTGCAGTCTTTGAATGTTTCCGTTGCGACGGGGATTTTACTTTACGAAATTGTTAAACAAAGAAAGAAACAAGATGAATAAATTTTTAAATTTGTTGAACAAAGAGACCAAAACGGTAATTGGCTTAATGTCCGGCACGTCCTTGGATGCCGTTGACGTTGCTCTGGTGGAAATAACCGGCAACGGAATAAAAACAAAATTACAGCTAAAAGGATTTTTGGAATATTCGTTCCCGCCGGATGTCAGGGAATTGATTTTGAAAAACTCCGTTAAAGAATCGAGCGACGTTGAGCAAATTTGCAAACTTAATTTTGTGATTGCCGAAATTTACGCGGATGCAATCGGCGAGCTTTTGAAAGAAATGGGACTGAATTTTTCCGACGTGGATTTAATCGGTAGTCACGGACAAACAATTCAACACCTGCCGCAAAAAGAATATTGGGGGAAATATTCAACCGCGTCCACATTGCAGATTGGAGATCCTTCCGTCCTGGCAAAGCTAACGGGAATTGTTACGGTCGGGGATTTCCGCCCTGCGGACATTGCCCTCGGCGGAGAAGGCGCACCGCTCGTGCCTTACTTTGAGTATTTGACTTTCCGCTCCGAAACCAAGAGCCGCGCGTTGCTTAACATCGGCGGCATTTCCAACATTACGATTATTAAGAAAAATTCCCGTCTTGAGGACGTTGTCGCTTTCGACACGGGTCCGGGCAACATGTTAATCGACTTGGCAATGCAAAGATTTTACGGTAAAAAGTTTGACGAAGGCGGGGAGATTGCCTCAAGCGGAAAATTTAATGAGGATTTGTTCAACGCCCTGGCGGTAAAAGATTCTTTTATTGAAGCGCCTCCTCCGAAATCGACGGGGAGGGAATATTACGGCTTGCAATTTTTGGAAAGCTGTTTTGAAGAATTTAAGGATGTCCCTCCGCAGGATTGGCTAAACACGTTGACTTATTTTACGGCGTACGCAGTTTACAGAAATTACGAAAAGTTCATTAAACCCGAAGTTAAAATTGACGAGTTGTTTGTCAGCGGCGGCGGGAAGAAGAATAAGTATTTAATGGAAAAATTGAAAGAGCTTTTTGAAAACACGGAGCTGAAGGACGTTGAAGCGACGGGTATTTCCGCTGACGCCAAAGAGGCAATTTGTTTTGCCGTGTTAGCAAACGAAACAATTTCGGGGAATCCGTCTAACATCCCGAGCGTTACAGGCGCCAAACGCCCGACAATATTGGGGAAAATATGCCTGCCGTAAGATTATCCAATAATAACAGGCTGAAACAAATCTGTTGTGATTTTTTCAAAGAGTAAAGTAAAAAAATGAACCGAACAAAAGTTCTTATTACCGGCGGCGGGGGATTGTTAGGGCAATATCTGAACATTGAGCTTTCGAAAAAATTTGAAATACTCACGGTCTTTCATTTAAAAGCCGGCAACGCCAAACAATTTAACAGCGTGCAAGGAGACATTTCCGATTCTAAATTTTTAGAGATGGTATTCGGCTCTTTCAAACCTGACGTTGTTGTGCACAACGCTGCTATTTCCAATGCTGCGCTTGCCGACGAGGCAGGCAAAGAAAAAACTCTCAGAGTAAACGTGGAAGCAACAAAAACTATTGCTGTGCTTGCCCGCAAGTTAAATGCAAAATTGATTTTTAATTCCACTGACTTGGTTTACGCCGAGAGCAAAGGAGAACTTCTAACCGAAGACGCTCCGCTTGGTCCCGCTTCACTTTACGCCGAATCAAAAATTTTAGCGGAGGAGGTAATTTGCACGGAAACGGAAAATTTTGTAATTCTCAGGAACGCTTTAATGTACGGATTCGGATTAAACGGAAGGCGAAATCATTTCCATTCCGTTTTTGAAAAATTAAAAGCAGGCAAAGGGGTTCCGCTCTTTTCGGACCAATTCAGAACACCTCTCGAACTTTCGGATGCCGCACGTTTAATAGCTGAAATAATTTCGAAAAACATTCCTGCGGGAATAATGAATTTCGGCGGGACGGAAAGGGTTTCGCGGTTTGAGTTGGGCGAGACTCTCTGTAAAGTTTTCGGCTTTGACAATTCGCTGATTAAACCTGTGTCGTTAAAAGATGCGCCTGTAAAATACAAAGTGGCGGATGTGTCGATGAATATTGACAAAATGCAGTCTAATGGGTTAAAGCCCTTGAAAATAAAGGAGGCTTTAGCTTCCCTCAAGAAAAGTTTCGGAAAAGAATTTTAAAATTATTTTTCTCCGAGCGCAAACTCACGACCTTTGTGAAGCGCAGCAATATTAAGCTCAACTACGGTCTCACCTTTTCGCCCGAAAATTTGGCGAATTCCGTTTTCAATGTTTTCAACGGGAATGTCGAGGTAAGGCGAAGCAGCTCCCACCATTACAATGTTTGAGGAACGCGGCGATTTTAAAGCTTTGGCAATGCCGTCCGCATTGATTGTCAGGGAATTGGGTAAAGAATTTATTTCTTCCAAAATCTTTTCGACGGGCGGGTAGTCGGGAATGTTAACAAACGGTTTTGTGTTGGAAATAATCCAACCGTCCTTTTTGAGGAAGTTCAAATATCTCAAGGCTTCGAGCGGCTCAACAGAGAGAATCATATCAGCCGTGCCTTCGGGAATTAAGTCCGAATGGATTGTGGAATCGGAAATTCTCAAATGCGAAACAACGGCGCCGCCCCGCTGGCTCATTCCGTGCACTTCAGATTGTTTAATTTCCAAACCGTAGTCCAATGCAGCCAAGCCAATAACGGCGGCAACGGAAAGAATTCCCTGACCGCCGACTCCAGCTAAAATAATATCTTTTTTCATTTTTTCTTTCTCATTCTTTTTTTTCTTGCCACAAGCGTTTGAATACATTCTCTTTGCGCAATAACGACGGAAACGCCGTCGTATTCGATTTCTTCTTTTATTACACGAACCATTTCGTCATGGTTCTTTGGCAACGGAATTACCGTGCGAACGTGTTCCGGCTCAACGCCTACGCCGATGCAGATTTGTTCTATTCGTCCTTCTCCCGCCGAGGGCTGCCCGCCTGTCATTGCAACAGCTGCGTTGTCAAGAATTATTACGGTTACCGGAGTGTTGTCGTTAACGGCGTCGAGCAAGCCGGTAATTCCCGAGTGCGTGAATGTTGAATCGCCGATTACCGCAACGGAAGGATGAACGCCGGCATCCGCAGCGCCTTTTGCCATTGTAATTGATGCGCCCATGTCCACGCAGGAATTAATGGCGTTGTAAGGAGGCAGCGCTCCCAGTGTGTAGCAACCGATGTCGGAAAATACTCTTTGCGGACCGTAGTCTTTCATTACGTCATTCAGCGCATCGTACAAATCTCGGTGACCGCAACCCGGACAAAGTTCCGGCGGTCTGTTTGCTAAAAATTCCGGCGGAGAGTAATCGGGCGGTAAATCTTTACCCAAAGCTTTTGCAACAATGTTTGGATTTAGTTCCCCGTCGCGGGGCACCGTGCCGTCGAGTCTGCCATGAATTTTGTGCCCGCTTTCGATTACTCCTCTTAAATATTCTTCCACAAACGGGTAACCTTCTTCAAGTACCAGAAGTTCTTCCGTCTCCTTAAAAATTTTATTTACTGCGTCTTTAGGCAAAGGGTACTGCCCGATTTTCAGAACCGGATAGGGCGAAGCGCCGTCGGGAAAATTTTCCATTAAATAATTAAATGCAATTCCGGTTGTGATTATCCCGAGGCTTTTGTCCTTGCCTTCAATGTATTTATTGTATCTCGAATTTTCCGAATCTTCTTCGATGTGTTCCTGCACGCCAAGTAAAATTTTGTAGCGTCTCTTTGCAATTGAAGGAAGCAAAACAAATTGCTTCGGGTCGCCCGGCAAATGCAAGTCGTTCGGTTTTAACGGTTCGCTTAGCTCTACTCCGTAACGCGAGTGAGCAAGTCTTGTGGTAACCCTGAGCAAAACAGGCACGCCGTATTTTTCAGAAAGCTCAAAAGCATCCCGTGTCATATCGTAAGCCTCTTGCTGGTTGGAAGGCTCGAGTACGGGAATTTGTGCGAACTTGCCGTAGTAGCGGGAGTCCTGTTCGTTCTGTGACGAATGCATTGAAGGGTCATCGGCAACCGCAATTACCAGTCCGCCGTTTGTTCCTGTGATTGCAGAGTTCATGAAAGGATCGGCAGCTACGTTTAATCCCACATGTTTCATGCACACGATTGCACGCTTACCGGCGTAGGACATTCCCAGAGCCGCTTCGGTTGCCGTTTTCTCGTTTGCCGACCAACGCGCGTGAACGTTGTTTGCTTTTGCCTTAGGCGAGCGTTGAACATATTCCATTATTTCTGTGGAAGGAGTTCCCGGGTAGGCGTAAATGCCCGAAATACCGGCGTCAATTGCTCCCTGCCCGATAGCTTCGTCTCCTAACAGTAGTGCTTTCTTCATTTTACTTTTTCCTGAGTTACTTTCGTTTCAAAGATATTAAAAATCGGGAATAATTGGTAAGGGATTTGAAAATATGAGAAAGAAGAAACGAGAAATAAGAAATGGATTCTACGCAAGACGCTAGAAGCGAGACGCAAGAAACAGTTACTCAGTGAACAGATAACAGTGAACAGAGAGAAAAGATTGTTACTCAATAATTGTGTTAATTCCATCCATTCATCCATTAATCCAATCATCCAAAAGCACTCGCACACTCGCCCAAACGGGACTCTTGGATAATTGGAGGAATGCATTATTGGATACAATACTTATTTAATTGAAAGTGTAAAATGGAAGGTTGGGAAATAAGTAAACAGAGACGCAATGGAATGATTTGTCATTTGCTCCGCCGTTGGCGGGGACGTTATTAATTGAAGTAGAAAAGATTGCTGTAATAAAATATTTTTTGTTTTGAATAATTATTTTTATTTATTTTAGACAATTAGAATTCCAAAATAAAGAACGGTTTTATGAAAAAAATTTTACTCTTTCTCCTAATTTTCCCAACGCTAATTTTATTTCCGCAGCATCCCAAAAGAGAATTCCGAGCAGCTTGGATTGCTACGGTTGCAAACTTAGATTGGCCTACGTCAAATCATTTGACGGTTGAACAACAGAAATCTTCGTTAATTAAACTTTTGGATCAGCTAAAAGCCGCGGGAATAAACGCCGTGGTTTTTCAGGTTCGTTCAGAGTGTGATGCAATGTACGCATCCAATTACGAGCCTTGGTCTTATTGGCTTACGGGCATTCAGGGCAAAGCGCCCAGCCCTTATTACGACCCGCTTGAATTTGCAATCAAAGAAGCTCACAAACGCGGAATGGAATTACACGCGTGGTTCAACCCCTACCGTGCGGAACGTTCCGT
>JALWGH010000195.1 GCA_027013735.1 Melioribacteraceae bacterium | reverse complement strand
CTCTTAACGACAGCACTATACTGGCGGGTACCAATTGTGGAGTTTACAGAACGACTAATTACGGTTTTGATTGGGAACGAACAGGCTATTTTAACTGTGGCGACGTTACTGCAATAGCCTCGGCCGGAAACGGAAGGCTTTATACAGGGGGGCAAGACAGAATGAGAGGGTTATGGAGAAGTTTGGATGATGGTAAAAACTGGACTAAAATTTTAAATGGCGATTTATTTGTTTCATCAATTTATTCTATAGGCGAACATATTTTCATTGGATGCGATTTTAAAGGTATCTATCATTCAACCGTTCAAAACGACACGGTTTGGATTAAAACTTGTTACGGGTTTAACGATGGATATACGGATAAGATGCTAGCAGACAAAGAGAATTATTTATATATCTTAGCGCATAACAAAATTTACAGGTCGTCCGAACCGATAATTTCTTCCCCAAATAAAAAAGTTCAAAAGAACTTCTCATTTTGCTTGGAACAAAATTATCCGAACCCTTTCAGTAAGACTACTACAATAGAATTTTCCGTAGCCGGTAAAGAAACAACCGAAAAATTTTTAAGCGTTAAACTTGATGTGTACAACATACTCGGACAAAAAATAAGTAATATCTTAAACAATACATTTTCGCCGGGAAAATATTCAGTGCAATTCAATGCAAACAATTTACCTAATGGGGTTTACTTTTACTCGTTACGAGCAGGAGAGTTTACCGCAACAAAGAAGATGATTTTGATGAAATAAGAAAAAGAAAAACAAGCCAAAATTACCGTCGGATTTGGTAACGCCATTCCAACAAACCATTGACCATTCAAAATTCAACATTCAAAATTCAAAATTAATCATCCATCCAAAAATCCTGCGTTCTAAACAAATTCCTTTCCGGCTTTACAGGTGTTTCATTCCTCTCTTTCCATTATATTTGCAGGTAAAATTTTCACAAAGCAGAGAGGTTAAAATGGATTTGAAAGGAAAACACTTTTTGACAACCGAAGATTGGACAAAAGAAGAACTTGATTTTATGTTCGAGCGGGCTTTTGAATTAAAAGAAAAATTCTACAAAGGTGAGGATACACTTTACCTGCTGTGGAAAACACTGTTTATGATTTTCTTTGAGCAATCGACAAGAACGAGAAACTCAATGGAAGCCGGAATGACCCAGCTCGGCGGGCACGCTCACGATTTGACGGCAGACAAGATGCAGCTCTCGCACGGAGAATCCGCAAAGGACACGGCAATAATCCTTTCCCGAATGGGGCACGGAATTGCTTCGCGCAATTGCTTTTACGGCATCGGTAAAGATTACTTAGCCGAAATGGCGCGCTGGAGCTCCAAACCGGTAATGTCCCTTCAAGACGACGTTTACCATCCGTTCCAAGGGATTGCCGACTTAATGACCATCTTCGAAAAATTCGGCAAAAACACAAAGGGCTTGAAGGTTACTATTTCCTGGGCTTACGCGGACACGCACGCAAAACCGCTTTCCGTTCCGCAAACGCAAATTCTTTTGTTCCCGCGTTACGGCATTGACGTTACCGTCGCACACCCGAAGGAATTCCCGCTCAGCAGCTACATTGTTGAGAAAGCCAAAAAGAACGCCGAGGAAGGCGGAGGTTCGTTAACATTCACTAACAATATGGACGAAGCTTTCGAAGGTGCACAAATTGTAATTCCCAAAAACTGGGGAGGCTTCGGCTATTACGGCGTTCAGGAATATCTCGACAACGAGGAGGAAATTTCCAAACAAATGAAAGCCGATTTGGAAAAACACAAAGATTGGATTTGCGACAGACGCAGAATTAACTTGGCAGACAAAGATGTTAAGCTAATGCACGCTTTGCCAGCAGACAGAAACCACGAAGTTACCGACGAGGTAATTGACGACGAAAACATTTCAATCGTTTACGACGAAGCCGAAAACCGTCTGCACACAGCAAAGGCAATAATGTCGCTCACAATGTAAGCGGGAAATTAATGAACATCGAAAAAGATTCTCGTGTTGTTTTAACCCTTGACGCCGGGGGAACCAATTTTGTTTTCTCGGCGCTCAGGGGCGGCAAACAAATAACGGAAGAAATCTCCCTCCCTTCCAACGCGGACAATTTGGAAAGATGCCTCGCCACCATTTTCAAAGGATTTGAAACAACTCTTTCCATTCTCCAAGAACCGGCAGAGGCTATTAGCTTTGCATTTCCCGGTCCTGCAGATTACACAAAAGGCGTAGTTGGTAAATTAGGCAACCTGCCTGCCTTTGCCAACGACGGCGTGCCGCTCGGACCAATATTGGAAGAGAAATTCGGAATCCCCGTGTTTATGAACAACGACGGCGACTTGTTTGCTTACGGGGAAGCAATCGCGGGATTTTTGCCCGGGGTCAACAGCCTGCTCGCAAAAGCCGACAATCCGAAGCGTTACAAAAATTTAATCGGTTTGACTTTCGGCACGGGCTTTGGCGCGGGAATTGTGAGCAACGGGAAACTGCACTTGGGAGACAATTCCTGCGGAGCGGAAATTTTCCTTCAGCGGGGCTTTAATCTCAAGGACGCCAACATCGAAGAAGAAATCAGCATTCGCGGAATTAAAAGATTTTATTCGGAAGCGGCAGGTATCCCGTTCGAGGAAGTTCCTTCACCAAAAGAAATTTACGAAATAGGAACGGGCGCAAAAGCCGGAAACAAAACCGCGGCGGTTGAGGCTTACGAAAAATTCGGCAGAGCGGCGGGAGACGCAATTGCAAACGCCGTTACGTTGATCGACGCTCCGGTTGTAATCGGCGGAGGAATTGCAAACGCCCACCCGCTTTTCTTGAAAGCGCTCGTTCAACAAATGAACGGTTACTTCACACTACCCGGCGGAAGAAAAGAGAGACGACTGGTTCAAAAAGTTTTTAACTTAGAAGACGAGGCGGAAAAAGAAGAATTCCTGAAAAACGTTTCTTCGAAAATCACACTGCCGTCGGGGAAAGAAGTAATCTACAATCCCGAGCCGCGAATTTGTGTGGGAATTTCCAAACTCGGAACAAGCAAAGCAATAATGACGGGCGCTTACGCCTTTGCCCTGCAAAAACTCGAACAATCCGAAGAGGCGGAATGAAACGGAACTACTTCATCGTCGGACTTATTTTCCTTGTGTTTTTCGTGATTTCGTTCCTTACCAACATCCTCGGTCCGATAATCCCCGACATAATCAACAGTTTTAATCTCAGCCTTACTT
>JALWGH010000194.1 GCA_027013735.1 Melioribacteraceae bacterium | reverse complement strand
GCCCGGAAGACATTGTTTTTGAAGCCGGCGGAAAACTTTATTTGCTCAACTTGAATACGGAAAAGTACAAGGAAGTAAAGATTCAAGTTGTAACCGACAACATTACTTTGTTGCCTGAGAAAAAGAAAGTTTCCACCTATTTGAAGAACGCTACCATTTCACCGCACGGAAACAGGGTGGTGGTAGAGGCAAGGGGAGAACTTTTCTCGCTTCCTGTTAAGGAAGGACCGATTTACGATTTGACAAATTCTTCAGGTGTGGCGGAAAGATTTCCATCTTTTTCACCCGACGGCAAAAAGATTGCGTTCTGGAGCGACAAAACCGGCGAGTACGAATTGACGGTAATCAACACGGAAAATCCTTACGAGCAAAAGACGTTAACGGAAACAGGGTCGAAATTCAAATACAATCTTTATTGGTCACCCGACGGAAAAAAGATTGCCTTTGTCGACAACGCAATGCGGATTCGCATTTACGATTTTGACAAAGAAAAAATAATTGACGTTGACAAGGGAATAGCAATGTTCGAAGGGGCGTTGGAAAACTTCAAAGTCAGTTGGTCGCAGGACAGCCGCTGGATGGCTTACTCCCACGGCTTGGACAACCAGCACAATGCTATTTTCATTTACGACACCAAAACAGGTGAAACGCATCAGGTAACTTCGGGGTTTTACTCGGATTCTTCTCCTGCGTTTGACAGAAACGGAAAGTATCTCTACTATTTAACGCAAAGAACATTCCGACCCGTTTACAGCAGCGTTGACAACACTTTTATTTATCCTAACGCTACAAACATTGCCGTTGTTCCTTTAACGAAGGAAATAGCTTCGCCCTTCATTCCCAAGAGCGACACGGTTGAAGTAAAAAGCGATAAAAAAGAAGAGAAAGAAAAAAAGAAAAAGAAAAAGGAGAAGGTCAAAGAAGTTAAAATTGATTTTGCGAATTTTGAAGGACGGGCGGAATTGTTGAGAATTCCTCCCGGCAATTACGGACATTTAAGTGCAGCCGAAGGCAAACCGGTTTACGTGCGTTACCCGAATTCAGGCTGCTCGGATGAGCTTTCGAAAATTAAATATTACGATTTCAAAGATAAAAAAGAAGTTACCGTTGTTGACGGAGCAAGTAATTTTACGATTACCGCCGACGGTAAAAAAATGTTGGTTTTCAAGGGCAGGACGCTCTACGTTGTTTCAATCAAGCCAAAGCAAAAATTAAAAAATAGAATTAAAACGACTAAGCTTACAATGACGGTAAATCCGACACAGGAGTGGAAACAAATTTTCACAGATGCTTGGAGAATGGAAAGAGATTATTTTTACGACCCGAATATGCACGGTGTGGATTGGGAAGCTGTTCGCGAGCGTTACGGAAGTTTGCTTAAGGATGTTGTTACACGTTGGGATTTGAACTACTTAATCGGCGAGATGATTGGCGAGATTAGTTCTTCCCACACCTACCGTGGCGGGGGAGACGAAGAGCATGGAAAACATCAGAACGTCGGACTGTTGGGAATTGACTGGGCAGTAGAAAACGGGCATTACAAAGTAGCTAAAATCATTAAGGGAGCTCCGTGGGATATTGTCGGGCGTTCACCGTTAGCCCAACCCGGCGTGAACGTGAAAGAAGGGGATTACATCCTTGCTGTTAACGGAATTCCTCTTAAGACGGATGCCGAGCCTTACGCGGCATTTGAAGGACTGGCTAATCAAACGGTTGAGTTAACCGTAAACGACAAACCGGATTTCGAAGGCTCGTGGAAAGTGCTCGTAAAAACAATTTCCGACGAAACAACAATGCGCAACCGCGCTTGGATTGAGCACAACAGGAAATACGTTGAAAAAATGTCCGGTGGAAAGTTGGGTTACATCTACGTTCCCAATACGGGCACGGAAGGACAAAATGAGTTGTTCCGTCAATTTCTTGCACAAATAGACAAGAAAGGTTTAATAATTGACGAACGTTTTAACAGCGGCGGACAAATTCCTGACAGGTTTGTTGAGCTTTTAAACAGAAAACCGTTAGCGTTTTGGGCTGTGCGGGACGGCAAAAATTGGCAGTGGCCTCCGTATGCAAATTTCGGTCCGAAAGTAATGCTGATTAACGGCTGGAGCGGTTCGGGCGGAGACGCTTTCCCCGACTTTTTCCGCAAAGAGAAAATCGGCAAGCTAATCGGTTTAAGAACGTGGGGCGGTTTAATCGGGATTTCCGGCGTGCCTTCGTTGATCGACAACGGTTATTTGACCGTTCCGACATTCAGAATGTACAATCCCGATGGCACGTGGTTCAAAGAAGGACACGGCGTTGACCCCGATATTAAAGTGGTTGACGACCCGACACAGCTTGCAAAGGGTACCGACCCGCAATTGAAAGTTGCCGTGGAAGAGGTGTTGAAAGAACTGAAAACATATCCTAATCCTTATCCGAAACAACCCCCGTACGAAAAACGTTAATCAAAATTAAAAAGGCAGAGTTTCAAGCTCTGCCTTTTTTTTAATGATGAAAAGTGAAAATTTTGTTTGCCGAAAATTATTCTGGCACAACACTTCCACCAAGAGGTTCTGCAACCCATTTCCCGTTTTTGTGAGGATCGTTTGTTGTAATTGTTGTTGTCTGGCGTTTCATATCAAATATTAGGAAAATTTTGTTCCAGCCTTTTTTGGCATTTACATCAAAGGTAAATGGACCTTCATCCGGGTCGTTTCCACTTCCTTGTATTTTTACGTCACTATCTAAAAACAAATACTGCACAAAAAATGCCGAAGAATCATAATTCCCTTGATAAGTAACTTCATAAACCGCATTGCCGTTTTTGTCGATTAGATATAAGTCTGCACCTTGACCTTTAACATTAGTGTTTGAGATGGTTAGTCCTTCAGGTAAATCATTTGTGATAGGCTCTAATAAATCCGAAGGAATGTCTTTAACCGTTTTAATGTTAAAGGAACTGTTGTTGTCGAGGTCGGATTCTCCCGCTACAAATGTTACCTGAGCTGAATCTTTCATAATAGCTAATTGAATTTTGAAATCTCCAAGAAAATGAACTTGCAGAGTTCCGCTAATAGAAAAACTATTCCCGCCCGAATCGTCGTTAGGCTCGGTGGGGTTGTCGTTCTTGTTACAACCTGTAAAAATAAAAACCGCTAATAAAATAGCGCTGAAGAAAAACTTAAAACTTTTCACAGTCAGCCTCCTTTTTTAATATTAAGAAAACACTTTTAAAATTAAGGAACAAAGAGGAATAATGAAAATCTAGAGATTGAAATATTTTAATATCTTGAAAAAATAATCATAAAGAAGAAGCACTCCCAACTTTATTTGAATAATTATTTTAGCATAAATAGACTGCTGGGAAAGATTAAACTAATAATTTCCCAACCGCTTTTGAATTTTCCGTAATTAAATTTATGTTAGTGGTCATCAGTCATAAATCTCCCAAACTCCGTTTAACTGAGGTTCTTCGGTTGTCATTATAAATTTTTTGGTATTCGTATGATTAATAGAGTAAATTACATTCCAACCCTTTTTAAGGTTTAAATTAACACTAACTTGGTAATTGTAGTCATCCTCTAACGAACCAGTGACCTTTAAATCACTATCCAGATACTCATAAGATTTTCTAAATAAAGTAGAATCATTTCCACCTATATAAATGACCAACAATTGTTCTGAGTTATTTGAATCAGCTATGTAGAAATTTGCTTCCGCACTATTTGCATCTGGGTTTGACACATTAAGTCCCGAAATTCCAGTGAATTCACTAGGAGATAAATATTCAGAGGGGACATCTTTCTCTTTTTTAATATCAAAAGAGCCATTGGAACCAATACTTGATTCTCCCGCCACAAATCTGTTGGTATCTTTTTCCACTTCTAAAAGAATCTTGTAATGGCTGCCTAAATTCCAATTTTGAATAGTGCCGGTAATAGAAATACTATTTGTACTTGTCCCTGTGTCGTTTGGTCCAATGGGGTTATTATGCTTATTGCAACCTGTTAGAATCAAAGCCGTAAATAAAATAGCGCTAAATAAAAACTTAAAACCTTTCATGTTTGCCTCTTTCTTATTTTGTGCATAGAACAAATTTAAGAAATAATAAAAAATATTCAAAATGATTTACTGGAGGAATTAATGTGTCCTTCTATCGGTAATTATTATTAAGGATGTCCTATTTTTGTGTGTTCTTGTATATTTAATTTTAGATATTAAAGAGCAAAATAGCTTTCGGAATATAGTTTGTTCTTAATTTTTTCTTAACACAACTACAAATTCTTTCGACATTGTATTATCTGTTATTCCTACCTGATTGCTGGGACTGTTCCTTTTGGGCATTCTTTTATTGGGAATGTTTCTAATAATGGTAGTAATGTGAGAAAAATTATTTAATTCAAAGAACAATTTTGTTATTTCGTCTGTTGGGAGAGTTAACCCTTTTACTTTTCTGTTCCCAACGACATAACAAACGTAACCGCCTTCTTTTACTACTGAAGCAACATTTTTAATTGATTTGGAATAATCTCTGTAAAAAGAAAAAACTTCTCGTGCTCTTTTGGGGTCAAGGTTAGATAATTCAATTAATATTTCGTCAAGCAATTCCAGTCCGAATTTCTCAATTTCTTTTGGTAGAGTTCCACCCATAAGTTTTTTATCAACCTGATTAGCTTCCGAAATACCTAACCATTGATTTGATAATCTTGAATATTGTCCGTAAGCTACCGTTGTTCTGCTATCGCCGTATGGTGGGGATGTAACTACAATATCAACACTTTCTCTTGTAAGAAATTTTACTTCTTTAACAGTATCGAAATCAAAGATTTTGGCATAAACATTTTTGTTTTTAACAGCATCAGTAAATTCTATTAATCCCTTTCTGTTTCGGTACAATTTGTTAAGCATAATTGAAAATACATTTGGATTAAATTGTTTTCTTTGTTTATCGGACATCCTAAAAAGTTTAAATTCACCGTTTTTTGTTCAGCTACTTTCCCGTACTGTTTCGCTAAAAGCTACTAAAAAAAAGTTCTTTATTGAATCATTTTCTATTTTTTCAATAAAATTTTTAATAATTGCTAACTTTTCTTGGATTTTTTTGTCAAACCAATAATCAATATTTGGGAATCTATTATATTGAATTGTTGAAGGATCTATTCCAAACAACAGGCTGAAATCAAGTTGTTCAAATCTTGATAAATAATCATTTAACAGTTTAAAATCTAAAATCGTGGTTTTGGCTTTCGCAATTAACCGGGCTAAAGGATTCAAGTCTGTACCAACTGCATTAATTCCCTTTATGTTAGCTTCCACTAAAGATGTCCCCGTACCACAATATGGATCAAATAATAGGGAAGCATTCTTTCCAAATTCTTCTATTAGCTTTTCAGCTATTTGAGGAATCATCATAGCGGGGTAATTATGAAAACAATGGGTGAATGTCTTTGTGTCTGCCCTTACAAAGTCCCAAGAAATATCTCTATGTTTTTTTATTGCTGTTGTCATTTTACAACGTCAATTATTTCGTTAAAAAGCAACGGAAGCTTTTTCTCGTACACTCTGAAGCCTGTTCCATGATTTCTTGCTCTTGTTCCTTTATCATGTAATCTTAAGTCAATTACTAAATTTTCTTCCCGAAACTGATCTGCTAATAAGCTCGGGGTTGTCCCTTTCATTAGTTGAGCACGATAATAATAAAAGTATTCAATTCCGTTTCGTTCTTCTGTTAAAGCAGAAACAAATAATAACGCAGGAATCTTTTCTTGAAACCTTTCTGCCAAATTTTCAATATTCCATTGAGCAATAATTTCTCCCGAAATATGCCTGACCGATATGTTCAAATTGTCGATGAATAAAAACAAACCGGCACTATTTGGTTTAAGACTCATTGTGTAATAAATACCCATTCTTCCGTTTTTATCAGCACTGCCATATTTTCTTATTGCTTCTAACGGGGGCAAAATCCAAGCTTTTCTGTTAAAAGTAAAAAGAGTAATTAAATTATTTGAATTTGAACGATGTGCTTTTATTTCAATATCGGAAATATCAGGGAGAGCAATATTGTTTTCCTTTATTCCAAGAAGAGTTTCCAATGTGTAACCAACCCCTGTTGGACCTTTCCTTAAAGATTTTACGTATCCTTTATTTTTAATCTCTAAAAATTTTTTGCGAAACTCATCTAAATTCACAAGAACTCCCCTAATAGCAAAGTTTTTGTCCCAAAGAAAATTTTTCTCATATTGTTACAAAAATCGCTAATTATATTTTTAGAAACAAATGTAATAATATTTTGTTAGTTTTTAAGTATGTAGCTCGTTTACGAAAAATAATTACTTTTTCTCAATGAGAATATTTAATTTCTCGAGTTTACTTCTCAGCGTAGTTCTTGGCAATGCGAGTAGGGAAGCGGCTTTTGAGATGTTATTGTTCGATCTTCTTAAAGCCCATTTAATTATTTCTTCTTCTTTACGACGGATGTATTCCTCAAACGGAAGGTCGAATTTTTCTTCTTTGTCAGACGGAGAAAATAAATTTTCTTTTCCCGTAGAAATATGTGCAAATACTTCCTTTTCCCAGCCGTCAATGTCAGATAAGGCAATTATTTTTTCAATGAAATTCTCAAGTTCCCTGACATTTCCGGGCCAGTCATAGTTTAACATTTTTTGTAATAGTTCGGGCGAAAGCAGTTTTATTTTTTCCTTAGCTCCGTATTTAATAAAAAAATGTTCACTTAATAAGGGAATGTCTTTTTTCCTTTCTCTCAAAGGAGGAATTTTAACGGGAATAATATTTAATCTGTAATACAAGTCCTGCCGGAATTTTTCTTCCTTTACCAAGTTCATTAAATCTACTTTTGTGGCTGCAATAACCCGTACATTTACTTTAATGGTTTTTGTACTTCCCACACGAGTAATTTCTTTTTCCTGAAGGACACGGAGAAGTTTAACTTGCAGGTGCAAAGGAAAATCATCAATGTCGTCAAGAAAAATTGTTCCTCCGTCGGCTCGTTCGAAAAACCCGATGTGTGTCTTAGTTGCTCCCGTGAATGCTCCCCTCTCGTGTCCGAAAAGTTCGCTTTCCAAAAGTGTTGGGGGCAAAGAGGAACAACTAACCGGAATAAACGCATTATTTGCTCTCTTACTGTAAAAATGCAACGCTCTCGCAACAAGCTCTTTCCCCGTTCCGCTTTCCCCTTGAATTAAAACAGTGTAATTGTTTTTAGCAACAGATCTTACGGTTTCCATTAAACGCAACATTTGAGGACTTTCCCCGATTATTTCTCGGTTTTCAAAACGTCCGAGCTTTTGTTTGAGCTGAATGTTTTCTTGTTGAATCCTTTTCAAACTGCGGATATGTTCTAAAGTTGCAAGCAGTTTATCAGGGGAAAAAGGCTTAATCAGGTAATCGTAGGCGCCTATTTTCAATGCTTCCACGGCATTTTCGGCGGTAGCATAGGCGGTCATTATTATTACCTTGCTCCCGGGTTGCAGTTCCAGCGCTTCTTTCAGAATATCCAAGCCGTTAACTTTCGGTAGTCTTAAATCGGTAATAATAATGTCAAATTTTTCGGTTCTGATTTTCTCCAATCCTTCTGTCCCGCTCTCGCAGCTTGTTACCTGAAAACCGTTGTTGGAGAGCGTGTCCGTCAAAGTGATTCTTGTTAATTTTTCGTCTTCAATCAATAGTAGTTTCATTTTTAACCGGAATGTTTATTGTGATTATTGTTCCTTTTCCTCTTTTGCTTTTTACACTAATTGTTCCGCCGAAATTTTCGATTATTCCGAAACTTACCGACAGACCCAACCCCGTTCCTTTGCCCGGCTCTTTGGTCGTAAAGAACGGATCGAAAATTTTTTCGAGATTTTTCTCTTCAATTCCTTCGCCGTTATCGGAAACGGAAAAAATTACATTGCCGTTTTTTATTTTCGTTGTTATTTCTATTTTGCCGTTTTGCTTAATTGCATCAATTGAATTTAATATCAGATTCATAAAAACTTCCTGCAACAATTGTGCGTCGGCTTTAATTACGGGCTCGGTTTTGTCAAGATTTAAGATGACCTCAATGTTTTCCTGCTCAATTCGATAATTCAGCAATGAAAGAACTTTTTTAATATTTTCGTTTACGTTTACTTCTTCAATACTCATGTTTTTTTGATGAGCAAAACCCAACAGTTTTTTAACAATTAGCTCGATGTTTGTAATTCCTTCGTCAATTAAATCAAGATATTCTTTGTTTTGTTCATAGTTGTCAGGATTCCTATTTATTGCGTACAAACAACTTTTTATGCCGTTAAGAGGATTATTGATTTCGTGCGCAACGCCGGAAGCCAACCTGCCGATTGAAGCCAATTTTTCCGCCTGATAAATTTGCTTTTGAGCAAGGATCAATGCTTCTTTTGAGCGGTTTAGTCTGTCTCGCATTTCTTCGAATTTTCTGTAAAGGAATTGCGATTCTTTACTACCTTTTGTGAAAATTTCGCTTTGCCCGATGTCGAAATCGAGGGATTCCATTACCGTTACAAGTTCACTTATTGCCTTGGTTAAGTTGCCGCTTACAAAATAAAGAACCGTTAATGCGCCCAAAATCACAAATATGGTAGCAAAAAACAATAAGAAATAAAGCCCCTTTAATTTTTCTTTTAGTTGAACGGCATCGAAACCGATTTTCATTACACCCCAATATTTGCCGTAAATATGTAAGGGATAAATTGTTTCTATTATGTCTCCGTATTCGCGATTGCGGTAAATGGAAGCAAAAACCTTGTTGTTTTCTGTTGTTGTAATCGGGAGCGAATCTGTCACGTTAACCTTTTGCCAATCTGTGTGGGCAATAATTTTGTTTTGTAAATTTACAATCTCAATGAATTTAATATTTGTGTCTTCATTTTTGTACTCTTGAAGCAAATAACTCAATTCTTCTTCTAAAGAGAAGTGCTTTTCCTCGTTCTTAATGATTTCTTGTAGCACGGGAATAGCGAAGGATTTTGTTACGTCCTTTGCACTTCTGATTGAATTTGAGAGCATAATAGAACGCCAACTAAATAATATTGCAGCGGAAGCCGCAACCATAATAATTGTGATTACCGCTCCGGTAAAAAGAAGAATTTTAGTTCTTAAATGAAGATGTGAAATGAAAGAAAGTTTCATTTTATCTGTCGTAAATTAGTTTTTTCAATTCATAATAGTCACTGTTGTCGGCTTTAACAAATCCATTCATAAATTCGGGGTCCCAATTTTTACGGATTTTATTATTTTTTAAGTTTAGTAATGACGAAACGAAAAGGCTAACCTTTTTCTTATTGCTTTTTTTCGAAATCACAATCGGCGAACTGGGAATTTCTTCGGAATAAGCGATAATTCTAATTCCACGGTTTAGATATTCGTTGGCAACTCTTTCTTTTACTACTCCGGCGTCAAAATTGTGCATTAAAACTTGTAAAACAACGGAATTGTGGTAGCTGAAATGAGTTATTTTTTTCAGTGAATCTTGCGTTAAACCGTATTTTCTTAATTCAATCAATTGAAGCCAATTTCCCGAGAATGATTCACGCGAAGGCACGGCAACGCTTTTCCCTTTTAAATCAAGCGGAGAGCGGATTTTTGAATTTCCCCGTACGAATAAAACCGAATGTAAGAAAGGTTTTCCGTTTTTATTTAACGGTTTGAGTACAGCTTGCAAAGAAGGCTCAATATTTTGTGCGAAAATAAAAGAACCTAAGAATGCGGCGGTAACTTTACCTTCCCTCAAATCCGTTAGCGTTTGTTTGTAAGAAGGACTTAATTTTAACTCAAAAAGGTAATGTGTCTTTTTTGTTAGGTAGTCCATTATGGGTTGGTAGCCCTTGTAAATTTTTTCAGGGGTGAACCGGGAAACAACTCCAATTTTAACAGTGTCGGGGTAATTGTCAACCGATATTTTTTTCTTTCCCATTGCAGGATATGGGATGTAAATTTTTGTTACTTCCCAATAAAGTAGAAAAGCTATTGCAGTCAGGAAAATGACAATCGTCAGACCGAAAAAATATTCTTTCTTGGAAATATTCATTTGTTAAGTATTAGAAAATTTTTTAGGCAATGCTGTCGAAATATCGTCATAAATCATTTGAGAAACAAATATTCCGACGAAATATCGACGTTGTTTTGAGGGAATAATATTTTTTAGAAAATTAAATTGTATATTTGGTTGCCTTATTTAAGATTATTCCGGCTTTTAATCTTTTGGCATAAGATT
>JALWGH010000193.1 GCA_027013735.1 Melioribacteraceae bacterium | reverse complement strand
CAAACTCTAATAGAGGAAGGCGTAAGATATATGGTCAATTGCTTCAAACTCCTGAGAAAATGAGAAAAGATGACAAAATACCATGGCAAGAAGTAAGAGCTTTTGCTGCCGGCAAAAGTCACCTTTTTAATGTTAAGATTATTAAAAATGTAAGGTGGAGAGCCTCGGGTGAAAATATAGTTCAGTTGATTATTATTCGCCCCCTTGCATATAAACTCACAAAGAAATCAAGACTTCTTTACAGAAAACCGGCATATCTTATTTGTACTGATCCGAACTTAGGGATAGAGGAACTTCTCCAAGCATATCTCTGGCGTTGGGAGATAGAGGTAAATTTTAAGGAAGAGAAATCTTTGTTAGGGGTTGGTGAAGCTCAAGTAAGAAAAGCAAAATCTGTTGAAAAGGTTCCTGCTTTTTTTGTTGCTGTTTATTCTTTACTGTTAATTGCTGCTCACAGAACTGCCAAATTTACTTCTGCTAATCAACTACCAAGACCTAAATGGTATCCGAGAGAAAAATCTAATAGAACTACAACGGGCGATATAATAAATGTCCTTAGAGCTCAACTTTACTCAAGAGCTATTGACGTTAATTTTTTGCACTTCGTTAACTCTAATTATCGGTACGCGAAGTCGGTTTTTTCTAATAATCCTTTGTTATCTGCTGCTTTTTTTATGAGAAATTAGCCAAACTTTAGCCCCACGGCTGAAGCCGTGGGTTAATGATATGGCTCTTACAATGGAATGGCTTAACATAATCCGTAGGGACAACTCATGAGTTGTCCCTACACAATGACAGAAATTTTTGAATATCATACGTCATTGCGAATCCCGACTTGTCGGGATGAAGCAATCTGTTGTTTTAGTCAACTTTAGCCAAATCAGAGAAATAATTGGGAAGGCTTTTTTTCTTTGAACTCCTCCCTTTCCCTCCTCTTGAGAAGAGGAGGGCGAGACTCTTGACAATGTGCATTTAAAAGCCCCCTTCCCTTCGTAAGGGAAGGGGGTAGTTCTGAAAAGAAAAAAAATAAGGAAAAATTCTTATTATTAAAATTTGCTGAATTAACTACAGATTGCTTCGCTTCACTTCGTTCAGCTCGCAATGACAGTAGAATGTTACAGATTGCCACCCCCGCATCCTGCGGGGTCGCAATGATAGTTCATTTGCTTTTGGAATAACCCCACTTAAACCAATACTCATAATCAGGGAGAAACAGCATTGCTTCTCCCTGCCGGAATAAAATTACTTTCCTTTAGTGTCTGTAATTGTCGTAATTGCCGAGCGTTCGAATTTAATTTTCACATCTTTGGCAACTTCAACGAGAACGGTTTTTTCGTCCATTCCCGCAACAACACCGTGAATACCACCGCTTGTCATTACTTTGTCGCCTTTCTTCAAAGCGTTAAGCATTTTTTCTTTTTCTTTCTGGCGCTTTTGCTGCGGTCTGATAATCATAAAGTAAAAGATAGCGAAGATGGCTGCGAACATTATTAACGTTCCGACCATTCCTCCTCCGCCTTGTTGACCGCCCTGCGGCGCCATTGCAATTAAGTACTCCACTTAATCCTCCTTAATTAGTTTGATATTAGTTGTTAGTCTTTTTAAAATTTTATTTTTCCATTCTTTGAATGTGTCGTTCAATATTTCTTTCCTTGCCCTGCGCACAAGATTTAAGTAAAAAGTCAAATTGTGAATCGTTGCAAGTTCGAGAGCAAGAATTTCATTGGCATTAAAAAGATGCCTTAAATAAGCCCGCGAAAAATTTTGACACGTGTAACAATCACACTCTTCGTCAACAGGGGAAAAGTCATCCTTGTACACTGCATTTTTAATAGTTAAAATTCCTTTCGACGTAAACAAGTAGGCGTTCCTTGCATTGCGCGTCGGCATTACGCAATCGAACATGTCCACGCCTCTTTCAATTGCATCGAGAATATTTTCGGGACGCCCCACGCCCATTAAGTATCTCGGCTTGTCCGGGGGTAGAATGTCCGTAACAAAATCGGTAATGTCGTTCATCGTTTCCTGCGGTTCGCCTACAGCCAGCCCGCCAATTGAGTAACCGTCAAAATCAATTGCCGTTAAATCGCGCGCGGATTTTTCACGCAAGTCCTTGTAAACGCTCCCCTGCACAATGCCAAAGAGAGCCTGCTCAAAACCGTACTCCGGCTTTGTGTTTTCGAAAGCTTCCTTATTTAACACCGCCCACCTGCTTGTTAATTCCTGCGAGCGTTTGGCGTAATCGTATTCGCAAGGGTAAGGAGTACATTCGTCCAAAGGCATCATTATGTCCGAGCCGATTACACGTTGAATTTCAATTACCTTCTGGGGAGTAAAAAAATGTTTGGAGCCGTCCAGATGCGAACAGAACTCCACTCCGTCGTCTTTTATTTTCCGCAACTCCGAAAGGGAGTAAATTTGAAAACCGCCCGAGTCGGTTAATATTGCATTGTCCCAATTCATAAATTTGTGCAACCCGCCTGCCTTCGAAAGAATTTCCGTACCGGGACGCATGTACAAATGGTACGTGTTCCCGAGAATAACCGGCGCTTTTATTTCTTCCTTTAAAGTTCTTTGCGTAACCGCCTTTACGGTGCCCTGTGTCCCCACGGGCATAAAAATTGGCGTTTCAATAACTCCGTGAGCGGTTTCAATTTTACCGGCACGGGCTTTTGTGCCTTGTGCGATATGTTCTAAATTAAATTTCAATAGTCGTTTTTTTTAATCTTGCAAAAATACGGCAAAAGGGATTCAACTACAATGCGGAGAGAATTACGGTGCAATTCTAAATCCGGCAAAAGTCTAAAATAAGTGGCAAAATATTCTTATTGAAATTTTTTCTCTAATTTTTTTCTCTTCAGAATTGAAACCTTTCAGGGTTCTTTCGGAATTTATGTCCTCCGCAGATTGCGAGCAATCTGCGCTACAGGTTAATTTTGCTTCTCCTACCCCGACTTCGTCGTGGGTCGAATGTTAGAAAAAAATAAAGGAAAGAAAAACCGATGCCGAAGGTATCGAAGCAATTAACTCAATAAGAACAGTATCCAATAATCCAATCCTCCAATCATCCAAGAGTCCCGTTAGAGCGAGTGCTCAAGTGCTTTTGGATGCATGGATGATTGGATGCATGGATGGAATTAACAAAAATATTGAGCAACAATTATTTTACTCTGTTCACTGTTATCTGCCCACTGTTCACTGATTTTCAATTTTCCACTAAATAAGCCTTGTATCC
>JALWGH010000192.1 GCA_027013735.1 Melioribacteraceae bacterium | reverse complement strand
TCCGCAATTTTTTTAATAAAAGAACCATCCGGCGGCGGAGTTACCGCCGTCGAATCGTTCAAATTGCAACCCGTTAAAATAAAAACGGTTGTAAACAATATTAAGACCAGCCGCGTCATTTGTGATTACTTTCTCCCGGAGTAGGATTGGTAAAGAACTCCCAATTGTCACTGCCGTCGGGGAGCCTTCCTTGAGAAACATCGGTCGTCTGCTTTCCGAAAGTTAGCGAGTCTATTACGGTCGTTCCGTTAGGAGCCGTAAGCCCGATTTGTTCTCCGCCGCTACTAAGTTTAATATTAACGTGAAGAACACCCGCTTCGGGTTTCTTGTCGGCAAGCAAAACAAGAAATCCTTTTGCAGGAATTGTAGTAGAATCGGCTTTACCCGTAGGAATTTGCCAATGAGTAAGATCGCCTAAATCGTCAGTGATGTAATAACCTCCGATATCAACTGCTTTTGTCCCGGCATTGTAAATTTCAATCCAATCCGGGTAATCATCCGTAGTAGGGTCGTAATAGCTTGTATCGTTACTTGCCACAAACTCGTTAATGTAAAGCTCTGGCGGTACGAACCCGACTTCAACCGAGAGAGTATCGGAAACGGTTACGTGCGAAGCTTTGTCCGTTGCGGTAATGAAAAAATAAACCGTAGTTCCGTCCTCATAACTTCCAATCGAAGCGGAGTAATCATCGCCGTTGGCAGTCATTGCCTTTGTTTGAGCGGAAGAAAGGTCTTTTCCGTATGTAATTTTAACATTGTCAAGATCGCCATCCTCGTCGGTAACCTTTGCCGAAACAGTAATGTCGTCCCCCGGGTTAACAGTTGAAGGTGTTATTGAGATGTCGGAAATTTTCGGAGGGAAGGAGGAAGCACCGCCACTGTTGGATTTTCCCGGAGTAGGAGTAGTGAACTTTTTCCAATTGTTACTGCCGTCCGGGTCTCGCCCTTCGGAAATATCGGTATCCTGAGGGCCGAAAGTTATTTCGTCGATAACTACCACACCGTTGGATTCCACAAGAGTAATATCTTCTCCGCCGCTCGAAAGTTTGAAGTTAGTGTGTAAAGGTCCTTGCTCGGTTTGACCGTCGCACCAAACAACCAAAAAGCCTTTTGCGGGAATTGTAGTAACATCGGCATGACCTGTTGGAATTTGATATTTTGTGTATTCGGATTTACTATCCGAAACGTACATACCGCCAATGTCAACGGCTTTATCGCCGTAGTTGTAAATTTCAAACCAGTCATCATATTCGCCGTTTTCATCCGTGCAGCAGGCGTCGTTGCTGGCTAAAAATTCGTTAATTACCAATTTGTAATCGCTCTTTTGTTTTTCTTTTTCAACTCCCGAATCATTTATGTCGCAGGACGCAAGCATAAATACAAAAACAATTACGGGAATTAAATATTTGTAAAATTTCATTTTTTGTCTCCTTTTTTCTTTTAGAAGAAAAATTTGGTCATAAATTGAACATAGCTGAATTTATCTCCGCCGACAAAACCATCACCGGTTGCGTTCTCAGAATTGTTAACGTTAGTATAGTTAAGCATCATTACAAAGTTGGGATTGGGATACCAGTTAATTCCAACCGTGTAATTGTTTGCTCTGCCGCCAAGTATTCCGGCATCCGTATCGGAAAGATTGAGGTTGCTAAAACGAACCGCTACTTCCCACGCACCTATTCCGTTTTTCTTTGGAATTAATTGACCGAATTCGCCCTGAGTTTTGTCCCACGGACGCGATTCACCCGTTAAAGTCCAAGTTAAGTAAACATATCCTCCGCTCAAATTAACTGTGGGAAGATTATCGAACCTGTTAACTTTAACCATTTGATATTCGCCTTGCAAATGAAAAGCTTTGTAAACAAAAGCCCCTTCCACTCCGTAGCGCATCGTGTAGTCGGTCTTTTTAATATGTTCGGTGTCCAAAATTTCAACATCGCCGATTTTGCACTCGGGTTCGGCATTGTATTTAACCATCCAATTATTATCGTCGGGTCGTTCCCAAACGGATGATGCGCCTACGTGCAGAATCATCCCGTTCTTTTGAATTGGTGCTGCGGCAAAGCGCGCTGCAAATCCTCCGCCTGTTTCGTCGTAAGTTTTATTTTTATTTGTGTCGAAAGTTTGCCCGAATAATGCCGTACGAACATTCCACCAATTTCCCCACTTCGAATATTCAAGAGCCATCCGACGTCCCATTTTAAAAGCCAGCGCAGGATAAGCCCTTTCGGGGAAAACAATGTAGCGGGAAGAAGTTAAAATCTCCAAGCCAAAAGGCATTTTAAAATTTCCAAACTTGATATGTGAATTTTTGAATCCTACATAACTGAAGTACATATCTTTAACTTCCACAACGCCTTCGGCAACGTCAATGTCCCATTCGGTGTGCCAGTTTTTCCAAAGGGTCATCTTAATTGCAAGTCTGCCTTTGCGTAAATGAGTCCCGTTGCTGAGCTCGTTTTTGTTTTCAAAATAGTAAGCTCCGTTAATGAATCCTCTTCCGTCAAACCTGCCGGAAAAATTACCGTCGTCGGATTTCCAAAACAGGATTCCGTGTTTCCACTCGTTGTAACCCTTTACAACCGAATTCTCTTGCGCAAAGGAGTAACGTCCGAGCATAAACAACATCGCAAATAAAAAGGTTAAAAAAAGATTTCGTTTCATTACAGCCTCCCGATAAGTTGTTAATAATTATTTTGTTTTGAATTTATTTCCGGATTATCCGATAAAACATTTTTGGTATTTTCAATCTTAATAATTTTTTCGTTTTTTATTTGAGCCGACTTAGCCGGCGGATTGTAAACCGTTAAATTAAATACATTTTGCACGAAAAACAGAGAAACAAAGCTGAGAACCGCAGCGGCAAGAGGCGTGGTAACCCAGCCGGAAGCTATTTTCAAGAGAACTTTGTAATTTATTCCACGTGCACTCCGCGCAAAGGCTATTCCAACCACCCCGCCTACAACGGCTTGCGAACTCGAAACAGGCACAAGCGGAATAGGAGGAATTCCGTGACTAATCAAAAAATGCTCAAGACTTTTCGAAGCAAAAATAAAAAGCACCAAAGATTCTGCCAATACAACTATTAGAGCTGCAACCGGCGTTAATTTGAAAATATCATTCCCAACGGTAAGCATTACCCTTTTGGAATAAGTGTAAATACCGGTGGCAATTGCCAATCCGCCAATAAGGAAAAGCACCTGCGTGCCTGAAAGTGTAAATAAACTTCCGAAAGCCAAATCCCCGAAAGGATGAGCAGGCACAAATACGCCCATCACATTGGCAATATTATTTGCACCCAAACTGTAAGAGCCGAATGCGCCTATTAGTAATAGTCCGATACGTGTGTAAGCATCTTGGCGTAAAAGATGAGCATTCAACTTAGGCAGCCACCTTGCCGCTAATTTGTACATCACGAAAGCAAAAACAGCGGTAAGTAAAGGACAAATCACCCACGTCGAAATAATTTTTGTTAAAGAATCAAAATCCGTGGGAGAACCTGTAAACAAGTTCCAACCGATAATTGCGCCGACAATTGCTTGCGTTGTGGAAACGGGCAGGCTTAGTCTTGTCATCCATGCAACCGTTGCGGCGGCGGCAAGCGCAACAGTAAATGAACCGGCAATAGCATTTACAGCGCCTAATTTCCCCAAAGTATGCGAAGCGCCCGCACCGCTAATCACCGCTCCGATTATTACAAAAACAGAACCAATCAGTGCGGCTGTTCGGAATTTTATCATCCTTGTGCCGACAGCCGTTCCGAAAATATTTGCGGCGTCGTTTGCTCCCAAAGACCAACCTAAGAAAATTCCGCTTAAGAGAAAGAACCAAATCATCATTCACCTCCGGATTAAATTGAGCGTTTAATTGCTGCAATTGCCAGTCTGTCACAAACATCCTCGGCTTCGTCCGCAATCATTTCGATGTGGAGAGCAAAATAACGCATATGCATTTTTTGGCACAAATCAATATCGGTGCGGAATACCTCGTGTTTTATTCTTCGCGCAATTTTATCCGATTCGCTTTCGCTCGTTTGAACTTTACTGATGTAAGTTCTGATGTTCACGACATCTTTGAAATAAGCTCTCACAGCGCCAACCATTTCCTCAACAGCTTTCATTGAAACGTCCGTTAAATCCAGATATTTATTCTTTACTTCGGGTAAAAAGAAAGGGAGTTCGGTTTCAAACTGACTAAGGGTTTCGTAGGTAAGATTTAATACCCTGTCGCACGCTTCCAGAAGACCGAGGACATCGCCGCGGGATTCCGGCAGAAGAGTTTCTGTGTAAAGGCTCGATTCAATATCCCTGCGCAGCCTGTCCCCTTCGGCTTCGCATTCGTGCAAACTGTGACGGCGAGATTCCAATTCTTCCATTTCGCCTTCCATATAATATTTAACGCCTAATCTGAAAAGCGTAGAACCTTTAATAATCAGATCCAAATAATTGTCAATCTTTTTTTCAAGTTCCTTTGTTTTTTTAAACAGAAAATTCATTCTTCCTCCGTTTTATTTATTGTCTTAAATTTTGATTTCATAATGGGATAGAACAAAGATAAGAAAGAAAGGATAAGCAAAATCAAACTTACCGGACGCGTAAAGAAAATTGTTGCATCGCTCATAAGCAAAGCTCTGCGGAAATTCGTTTCGGCTAAAAATCCGAGAATCAATCCGAGGATCACCGGAGCCGTAGGGAAATTATTTCTGCGTAATAACCAACCGAGTATTCCGAAGGCAAGGCAGACCCAAACGTCAAACAAAGAATTACCGACAGAATAACTTCCGATAAAAGCAATTGCAAGAATAACGGGGTTCAAAATGGATTTGGGAACTTTTATTATCTTAATCCAAAGTTGATTTCCCAAAAAGCCGAAAAAGAACATTACCAAATAGGCAATCAACATGCTTGCAAAAATTCCGTAAACAATAGGAGCGTTGCCTTTGAACAGCTCGGGTCCGGGAGTAAGTCCGTGAAGGACAAGAGCTCCGATTAAAACAGCCGTTGCGGCGCTGCCAGGAATTCCGAGAGTTAAAAGAGGCACCAATGCCCCGCCAACCGAACCGCTTGTAGCAGAACCGCTTGCGGCTACTCCTTCCAGAGAACCTTTGCCGAATTCCTCGGGGTGTTTGCTGATTCTTTTTGCTTCGTTGTAAGCAATGAAAGCAGCAATTGTTGCTCCGGCACCGGGCACAACACCAATAAGAGTTCCGAGCACGGAAGATTGCAGAATTGTTCTTTTAATTTTCCACATTTCCGAGAATTTCGGCATTCTGCCGGAAATTTTTTTCAATCCTTTTTGAACTTTTTCTTCCTTTTCAATCTGAAGAAAAATTTCTCCGAGTGCAAAAAGTCCGATTAAAGCCGGAATGAAATTAAATCCGTCGGCTAACTCCGGCACGCCGAAAGTAAAACGCAAGTAACCAGTGAACGGGTCCATCCCCACTGTATTTAACAATAGTCCAATTAAGGTTGCAATGAATGCCTTAACCCAATTACCCGTGGCAAGGGAAGAAGTAATTGTAAGCCCGAAAACCGCAAGGGCAAAATATTCCGCAGGTCCGAAAGAGAGCGCTGCTTTTGCCAGCGGGACGGAAAAGAAAATCAAAACTATTGTTCCGAACAATCCACCGAATGTTGAAGCAATTACCGAAGCACCAAGTGCCCTGCCCGGTTCTCCCTTTTTTGTCATCGGATAACCGTCGAATGTGGAAACAATTGCAGAAGGGGTTCCAGGTGTATTAATTGCAATTGCAGTAATCGTACCTCCGTAATTTGCTGCGGAATAAAGCGCCACAAGAAGAATCAATGCGTACAGAGGAGGCAAACCGTAACTGAAAGGCACCAAAAGCGCAACTCCCATAGCAGGCGAAAGCCCCGGAAGCACGCCAACCAGAATACCCATTAGCACTCCGCTAATTACAATTAACAACGGCTGCCAACCTAATAGTAAATCAATTCCTTGCAATAAATGTGTAAAAATATCCACTTTAATTTTCTCTCAATTAGCTACAGGTTCTATTCTGTCAATTCCTTTCTTCGTAAGCACGAGACGGTATCTTTTTAGCTCAACTCCCTCTTCGTGAAAAATTCTCTGGATGAGATTAACATGATAAACCCGTTTCCCAAAAATCTTTTTATAACCGTTCTCAGTAAGAACAAATAACATTTTCTTCCTGTCGTCCATTTTCGTAAGGAAGCGGGAAACATCGAATCGGAAAATATCCGTAATGGAATTCAGGTTCAACTCTCCGTATTTCCGCATATAACGCGAACTAAGCTTTATTTTCTTTCTGTAAAGAATAACTTTCTCCTTTTGGAATTTATTGTCGAATTCGGGAGTTTTGCCCAGTTGCCTAAGTTCGTAAACGTCTCTGTCAAGTTTTTTGGATTTAATAAAGTCGAAACTTTCTTTAATTATTCCAACTTTTTCCTTTTCGTTAATAAAAAGTTTGAACTTGTAATCAAATAAATATTTGAAAACAAGCCGTTTGAGAACAACGCGCATTATCTCTTTAATCCTGTCTTTGAACATATAGCTGACCACCAGCAAAACAAAGAACGGCATAGTTAGCCTGCCGTAAGCCATTTGTCCCCAGAAAGCAACACCCGTGGCAAAGAACATAGCCAAACCTGCGGCAATACTGAAAAGAAAATGTTCCAATATTGTGCCTTCCTTTTCGACGTTGGCATCCAGGGAAAGTACACTGCCGAAATATTTTTTAAGGGCGCTGAATCTGAAAAGGAGTTTCTCGTTGGAAGAATCTTCCTCGGCAATGGAATCGTATTTCTTTAATTTCCTTCTCTCAATTTCCTTTTTTATTAATTTGAGTATTTTTTTGGTCAAATCGTCTTTGCGAATTAAGTTTTTCTTTTTGTAGCGGTCTAAAATTTCAAAAAAGAATCTTTCAATTACCAGACTAATGTACTCATCACTAAAACCGAATATTTCGAGGAGTTCTTTACAATTTTGAAGCAATTCCTCCAATTCCCTGTATTTTTCGTAAATCCGGTTTACCAAATCAATGTAATTTGAAATTTCTTCCGGCTTTTGAATTTTTTCATAACTCATTATTTCAAGGGCGCCTTCTTTAATCGAAAGAGCAAAAACAGTTGTAAACATTTTAATCTCATATTCAAAAGCATCGAGGCTGTTATCCGAAAAGGAAGAAATTGTTTCTTGAACTACCTTTTGAATTTTAGCAAGAGGCGAGTTATTCCCGTCAAGGTAATCCGTTAAAGAATATTCAGGTGTGGAAAAACGAATGTAATTTTTAACGCTGTCGTAAAAATTCTTTTTGTGGTAGGAAAGCTTATTTATTCCAAGTGAATTAGGCACGAAAAAGTAAGTTTCAACCAGATAATCGGTTTTACGCCATTTGTGCCGAAATTCGTAATGCAGTTTGATTTCGAACTGATTTCTGTCGTGTATTTTGATTTCGTGTTTCATTCACATACCGTCAATTAAATAATCTTCCTGCCGGCAAAGGAACTTGCAAAACCAGCTGAATTACGTAATACGAGGAAATTAAAAATCCGAGAACAGTTAAAGAAATAACTAAATAATTTTTGTAATTTAACATCAACATTCCGGCAATTAGAAAAACCGCCGTGGAAATGTAATAACCGAGAAAAGGCATTATCACAAGATATGCCGCCATTAAAATTATCAGAGCCGTCGCTTTCCAAACTTTGTTTTTTTCTTGATTCGAGTTTTTTGCCTCCGCATTAATGAAATTTTTGACTATCAGCCACAAAGTAAAAAGAGCGAGAATAACCGCCCACAGTTGCGGTATTGTTGCCGGACCAACCGAGCCGGCGAGTTTACCAGAAGGAAAGCCTGCACTCAAATAGAAAACGTAAACGGATAAGAAAAACAAAACCATGGCTATCACAGTATCCTGAGAAAGAGCTGCGGGCTTTACTTTTCTTAAAACTAAAAATGAAATAAGGAAAAGGAAAAACAAGACAACTAAAAATTTCTTTGCGTATTTGTCTTTTTCAGCTTTCCGTGGTTTCAGCAACCCTGCTTTTTGCAAATAATAACGGGCTTTTTCCTGATCTTTTGCAACAATTTTAGAGAATGCCTCTTCGTCGTAAAAAACCGGAACCGCAGAACTGTTGTTAACAAAATTAATCCAGATTGAATCTTTTGCAATTTTAGCGAATAAATCTGTTAAATATTTTTTGATTTTAGGCGGCGTTCCTTTCTTGAGTGCAAATCCTCTCCAAAGAACTTCGCTCTTAATATCGTAACCTTTTTCGACAAATGTGGGAACATCGGGAAATTTTTCCAATCTCTTTTCCGCCGCCACAACGGCAATCGAGAGCGTCGGGCGACCGGAAATATCCCCGGGATTACCCACGTAAACAGCTCCCTGTTTACCCATTAGGGCTACAATTGCATCGCTTCCGCTTTCGTAAGGAATCCAGTGAGCTTTAATGTTAAGTTTTTCCCAAACTTCTTCGGCAAACAGGTTATCCAGCCCGCCGACCAAAGGTCCAAGCCATTTTTGTTCGCCGTTTTTTTGCTTTGCATCTTTAATAATATCTTCTAACGTTCTGATTTTCGTAGTATTATTAACAATCAGACATTCCGGGTCGGAAATCATTAAAGCAAGCCAATCGAAATTATTAATGCCGATTCCCGTATTTGCAAGAAGCATTGTGGAAATAAAAGATTTGGTAACTGCAAGAATAGTGTAACCGTCGGCGCGCATTCCCAAAACAGTACGCATCGCCACAGTACCCGACCCCCCGGGTTTATTCTCCACAATTATTGTTGCATCGGAATATTTTTTAGCAATGTTGGAAATCAAGCGGGAAGCGATGTCAATTCCGCTTCCCGGTTTGCTGTGAACAACAATCGTAATAGGTTTTTCGGGGTAACCCGCAAAAGTATTACCCTTTAATAAAAAAAGCGAAATTATGGCGAGAAAAATAAATCTCATTTTCAATCATTGCCAATTTTTGTAAGGATTCTTCATAAGCATCGAGTTGTAATATTTTACGTCACCCGTTACTTCCTCGCCAAGCCATGAAGGCTTATCGAACTCTTCATCTTCGCTTTGAAGTTCAACTTCAGCCACAACGAGCCCTTCGTTGTCTCCGTAAAATTCGTCAACTTCAAACGTATGCCCGCCGTATTCCACAATGTAACGTGTCTTGTCGATTATTCCGGGTTCGCAAATTTGCAACAAAGCTTTTACATCCTCGACGTCAATTTCCTTTTCCCACTCAAAACGGGAAGCGCCGCTTTCGTTTCCTATTCCTTTAATTGTAATAAATCCTTTGTCTCCCTTAATCCTAACGCGAACGGTACGCTCGGGAACCGAAGAGAGATAACCTTGCGTTATTCTCGTTGCTTTTTTAGCAAGCGATTTGTATTCGTCACCTTTAACCAAAAATTTTCGTTCTATTTCTTTTCCCATTTTTTTTACCTTAATTTATTTTTGAAAATCTTCATTTGCCAAAGGTTTGTCAATCCAGCCTATTACCCTTTTAATTGCCTGCAAATAATTAATATTTTCGTATTTGTCCATTCCAACATCTTTCATTGTCTTCAAAATATCTTCTATTTCAGTAGATTCCGAATTAATCGTGTAAACTTTTGCACCGTTGATTAATACCTCGGCATATTCGCAAATTGTGTCGTTAACGGAATAACCGTAACGTAATTTTTTTACTCTGACAGCGGATAAATCTTTGTGGGCTTTCACTATCTTAATGAATTCTTCCTGAGTGTAAGAATCTTGAGTTAATTCGGGAATTTCAACTTTGAAAGCAGGGAATATTTCATTTAACAATTCTTCTTTAGAAACGGGAAACACTTTTTTCATCAGCGGTTTCCACTGTTCAAGCCCTTCTTTTTCCTCCACAAAAGTTTTAATATCCATTTTTTCATCGCGAATTTTCGTATTGTTTACGTCATTTGTTTTGGACATTATGTAAATTTCTTCAGAGGTTCTCACCCACACCTTTTCGGGAACAGGAACAGAAAGTCGAGCTAAATAATAATGTTCTCTTTGAAAATTCTGTCCGAATGTCCTGAATTCATACCTTGGTTTTGACTCTTTCCCAATTTCTAACTTTGCCATTTTTCCTCCTGTTTGCTTTTAATAAATGTGTTAATAACGCAAATCTTATGCCAAAAGATTAAAAGCCGGAATAATCTTAAATAAGGCAACCAAATATACAATTTAATTTTCTAAAAAATATTATTCCCTCAAAACAACGTCGATATTTCGTCGGAATATTTGTTTCTTAAATGATTTATGACGATATTTCGACAGT
>JALWGH010000191.1 GCA_027013735.1 Melioribacteraceae bacterium | reverse complement strand
TTCGTGCATTGAAATTAGCACGCCTGTTTGTCTTTTTGTAATTGAGCCTTTAAAATACTCGTACTGGTAAAACCTGTGGTGCATTATTCCTTCGCCCGAAGTAAGCGTAAGCACTTTATTGCGCAAGCCCATTAAGCCACGGGAAGGAATGTGAAATTCCAGATGAATCAAATTACTCTTCGGCTCCATTCTTACAAGTTCACCGCGTCTTTGCCCAACGAGTTCAATTACTTTACCCGAATATTGCTCCGGCAAATCAATTGTTAATATTTCAATCGGCTCGGCTTTTTTGCCGTTGATTTCCTTGTAAATTACTTTCGGCGGACCAACGGCAAACTCGTAACCTTCGCGGCGCATGTTTTCAATCAAGACGGAAAGGTGCAACACTCCCCTGCCGGAAACCTTGAAAGTGTCTGGCGTTGAAGTTTCTTCCACCCTAAGTGCAACGTTGTGTTCCAGCTCTTTGAACAATCTGTCTTTCAAATGCCTCGAAGTTACGTACTTTCCTTCCCTGCCGTAAAAAGGGGAAGTATTAACGGTAAAATTCATGCTTATCGTCGGCTCGTCTATTGCAATAACCGGCATCGGTTCGGGATTCGTGGCATCGGCAATGGTATCCCCGATGTCAATATCTTCCACGCCTACAACGGCACAAATCTCGCCCGCGGGCACTTCCGAAACTTCCAGCCTCTCCAAACCTTCGAATATGAACAACTGCTTAATTTCAACCGGCTTAACGGTTCCGTCCCTTTTGACAAGACTCAGAGGCATTTCTTTTTTCAATGTTCCGCGGAAAACCCTGCCGATTCCTATTCTTCCGACGTAATCGTTGTAATCAAGAGTTGTGATTTGCATTTGTGCCGTGCCTTCCGTTTTTTCCGGCTCGGGTACGTAATCAACAATCGCTTCAAGCAAAGGCGCCAAATCCTTCCTTTCATCGTCCAACTCTCTGACCGCCCAGCCGCTCCTTCCGCTTGCGTAAATTACGGGGAATTCAAGCTGCTCGTCGTCTGCGTCAAGTTCAATGAACAAATCGTAAATTTCGTTCAAAACCTCGGCAGGACGATTATCCGGTCTGTCAACTTTGTTGATTACAACAATCGGTTTAAGTTTCAGGCTTAGTGCTTTTTCAAGAACAAATCTCGTCTGTGGCATTGGTCCTTCAAAGGAATCGACAAGCAGCAGAACGCCGTCAGCCATTTTAAGCACGCGCTCCACTTCCCCGCCAAAATCCGCATGTCCGGGAGTGTCAATCAAATTGATCTTGTAATCTTTGTAAGGGATGCTGATGTTTTTGGAAAGAATCGTAATTCCGCGTTCCCTTTCAAGGTCGTTTGAATCCAAAAACCTTTCGCGCACCACCTGATTATCTCTAAAAATCTTATTTTGTTTTAAGAGCTGGTCAACCAACGTCGTTTTTCCGTGGTCAACGTGAGCAATAATTGCAATATTTCTAATGTGTTTCAAATCTTCTCCTGCGTAAAAAAATAAAAAAGCCTGCAAAGATAAGTTTATTTTCACTTACCTTTTAATTTAATTAGTCAAACGGGAATTTTCCATTAAGCGCCGGTTAAAGTTTCCAATTGGCTTTGGAAAGCGCAAAAAATTTCTCCCTTTGAACATCGTTCATTTCCGCGAGGGAAACTCTCATTTTAGTAACTTTACTTCCGAGAGCCGTTCCGATTGAATTCAAAATCATATTTCTGATTTGAACCGGAATATTCAACATAGGAAGAACAAGAGTGAATTTCCCTTCCCTTGCCGTTGCGTCGAATTCCAAATTGCCAATCATGCCGAGCTCGCCCAGCGTACACGCAATTTCGGGATGCTCAACGTTTCTAATAATTTCCTCAACTTCTTCTTTCGTAATTATTTCGTCCAATTGTCTCTCTCATTTAGAAAATCAAAAATTAAATAATAAACCCGTAATGCCGATTAAAATTCCAACTACAACATTGATTGCCTTCAGAACCACAAAACTCTTCCGCGATTCGGCAATTAAGGGAAGCGTTCCGTGCCCGTCCTGCACGGCAGAGCTTGCAAGCAAAATGCTGAAGGGCAAACTCCCGCTCGCAAAAAGCGTTACAAAAATCATGTGGGGTCCCGACTCGGGAATTATTCCAATCAGCACGGCAATGATTAAAACCGTGAAATAATTTGCATGAATCCAGGCTTCCACATCAAGAAACATTTCAAGGAAATAGATCAACAACAACGAGCCAAAAGTCCAGAGGAATATCCTCAACAAGTGTTTCTTGAACAAATGTTTCCACAAATGCTCCTTTAAAAAATGCTCGGGAACGGTAAGCACGACAAAGAGGGAAAATGCCAGAACTCCCAGCAAAGTTATTTTAATCCAGTTCCATTTTTCGGGACCGATTTTCCCAACAGAAAGCAAAATCAAAGTAAAAACAATAATAATTAAGAGTAATGTTCTCTCAAAACTAATATTCTTTAACTGCTCCAAAATCCTGTCCTGCGGAAAACAATTGCACGAGGGTATTTTGTGCAAAGGCAATTCTCTTTCGGGCACGGCTCTTTGGAGCGATGAATTTTTGAAGAGCAAGTCGGTTACAAATGCAACGAGCAAACCCAACACAGCAATGATTACTGTAAGAAGCAACGCCTTGCCCGGAAACAGAGAAAACATTACAAAAGCTTCGTCGCCGCTGGTTGCAATCATTGTTCCCACCAACGCACCGAAAGAGACAACGTTGTGAGCGTAAAGCGTAACCACCGTGTAGGCACCAAGGCAGCCGGGCACGGCGCCTAAAAAAATCGACAGTAAATATTGCCCAAGTTTCGTCTTCTTAAGTTTGTTTTGCCAGTCGCCGTGTGTTTGCACGTTGATGTACTCGATTAAGAGCATCATTGCAAAAACAAACGTCGTAATCAGAGTCGTCTTTTTTAATATTTCAAGAAAAGCTTCCACTTGCCGCCTTCCTTAAATTTCTCACGTAATAAATCTTTCCCAAATATTCGTGCTTCAACACAATTTCTTTCTCAACCAAATCGTCCACAGCGCTCTTCGGAACATTCTCCTTTTCAAGCAAAGATTCAAGCGCATCTTCCCGCATCGGATGAACCGAAATGATGCTTAAAAAATCATTAACAAAATTGCCCGTCGTCGAAAAATTGCCGCCTTCGTAGGAAATGTTCAACTCAACGTTTTTAATAAATTCCGAGAAAATCCCGTACGCCTCCGTGATTTTTGTGCTTTCGGGAGGTACGGCAAAACTTTCCGCCGGAGGTCTTGTAGGCACGGAAATGTAAGCCGCATCAGGATTCAATTTTGTAATGAACTTTGCCGTAGCCGTCAACTCTTCATTCGAATCGTTTAATCCTTTGACAAGCATTGTTTCCGTGTTCAAAGAGTTCGGGAACTCCTGCGCAATTTTCCGGAGCCCCTCAATGTAATCGGCAAAGTCAATTTTTCCGTGCGAACGGTCAATTTTTCTCCACGTTTTTTCCGTAACGGAATCAACCTTTACGGAAAGCCAATCCAACTCTTTCAGTGCAACTCTGACTTCCTCCAAATAAAGATGCGAAGAGTTTGTTATCAGAGCTGTCTTAATTCCAAACTTTTTCAGCCCTGAGATTAACTCACCAATTCTCAAATCAAGAGTAGGCTCGCCGTCAGGGACAATCGTCAGGTAATCAATCTTTTCATTATTTTCATTCGCACGTTTAATTGCCTCTTCAACCTCGGCAATAATTTGATCCGGCTCGTAAAACGCTCTCCTCTCGTTCGAAAGTTTAATGGTATTGCCCAACTGACAGTAAACACATGTGTAGGAACAAATCTTGGGTGGAATATTGTTAATGCCTAAACTTCTGCCCAATCTCCTCGATGGCACCGGTCCGAAAACAAATCTCATCTTTTCCTTTTCTCCAAAAATCACCAAACAAAGCTAACCGTGATGCGAATGATTTTCAATGCTCCTTTTCAACGTGGGCTTTTCCAACGGTTTCAGCTCACCGTTCAAAAACTTTTCCAGAGCTTCCCGGACAATTTCCCCACGCGCGAGGTACATTTTAGCGCCTTTCCGATTAAGCACCTCAAAAGCATGAGGTCCGATATTACCTAAAATAAATACTTCAACACCTTTGTCAACCAAATCAATTAACTCGGCGTGGTCGTCGCTGTGTCCCTTGTTGCCGCTAACGTTTAACTCTCTTGTTTCCGAATCGTAAATTAAGTAATACGGCGCGTGACCAAATCGTTTAGCAATTTTACTTTCTAAATTTTCACCTTCCGTTGCAAATAATATCTTCATCGTTTTTTCCATTTTATTTGACACTGTTGGATGCAAAAAGAAAGACAAAAGGTTCAGAGGAGAAGGACATTCTTGTTAGGTACGAGACGCGTGAGTCGAAGCGCCGGATACCCTATTCAGAGAACAGTTAACAGTGAACAGAGGAAAAATGATTGTTACTCAATAATTGTGATTCTTCCATCCTGTCATCAAAGAGCACTCGCGCAAACGGGACTCTCGGATAATTGGAGGAATGCATTATTGGATAAAAGACTTATTTAGTGGAAAATTGAAAATAGAAAATTTATTCAATCGAAAATTTTGAATGATTGGATTGTCCGCCTTTTACGGTGTACTTGAAATCGAGGGACGGAGATTATCCTCTCCGTCCCCGTGTTAAATTTACTTTATCAGCAGCATCTTTACACTTGAAGAATATTTGTCTGCTTTCATTCTGCAAATGTAAATTCCGCTGGATAAATTCTCTCCGTCAAATGTAACCTCATATCTTCCCTTTTCCTTAAATTCGTTTACAAGTGTTTTTACCTCTCTGCCAAGCATATCATAAACCTTTATTGTTACTTTTCCATTCTTAGGTATTTGATATTTTATTCTCGTACTCGGATTAAAGGGATTAGGGTAGTTTTGACTTAAACCGTATTCTTTCACTATGTTAGAATTATCAAGCTTTATCGTTTCGTATTTTGACTTTTTTATGTTATCTCCCGTATTCCCTTGATATACTTTTGCAATATACAAATTCGCTTTTATGTTTTTCTTTATGTTTAACCTAATTCGCACTTTTAAATTCTCCAATCCTTCCGTATCGTATGAGTAATAATTTTCAGCCGATTTACTTAAATTATCCTTATCGCATTGAACTTCTCTTAACTTACAAATTACTTTTTTCGGGTCGTCATCATAAACCAAATACATTTCAAATTTAATAAATCCCGTTTCACCCAATAATTCTCTTGCTTTTATTTTGTTGCTAACAAAGTATTTTGCGTCTAACAATAACTCTGAATTTCTATCAATTACAAATCCTTCCGTCATTAAATCTTCTTCCGTATTTTTCTTTTCGCTCTTCTTTTTATCGGTATCAAGTTTAACAAAATTTACGGGTTCGGAATTCAAAAAAATATTTCCGAATCCGTAACCGAAATAAACATCCTTGCTTTTAAGAACAGCTAATATTTTTTGCGAACTAATCGATTTACTTGTGGATTTTTGAGGCGCTGCCTGTGGAGTTGTCTTGAATTCATAGGGAGCACTGGTATGGTTAAATGACATCGCCTTCATATTACCCATATCGTCCCAATTAATTGCTTGAACATCTTGGGCGTTTAAATTGCTTATTAAGAATGGTCCCGTACTCCAGTAACTCCTTTTGTACCAAATCCTTTTATATTCATCGGTAAAAAATGTTACATAAGTGCCATCGTCCGCATAAGCCAAAGACGAGGATCTAACATACTCGGATGAACCTCGTAGTAATTCGGCAGAAGACCAACCGTAATTGTATTTCTCAATTCTAACAGTATAAAGAGCATTAGCTCCTGTTTGTTCGTAAAGTTTGTACAAAAACATTGGATAATTATCGTTTTTGACAACAACGATTGGCTCTTTGCACCTTCCGTATCCCGTTGGACCGGAAACCGTATAATAATCAGAAAAATAAATAGTATTGTAGTATGAATTTACATTAACTTTATAGTATTTAATTTGTTCATAAGATGGACCTTGTTCCCAAGCAAGATGAAACTCGAGATTATCATATTTCTTTATACTTGCAACCGAAGGATTCATAGATTTATCATTTGTATTTGGAACTATGCCGTTACTGTAAGAAGTAATACCTTTTCCGTTAATGAAACCGTACCAATAATATAAACCCGAACTTCCGTAAAAGGGATTAGGAGTTACTCTTTTCCATACTATTATTGCCTGCCCATTAGGATACCATGCTATTACTGGATTTGCATCGGTTGAGTAAGTATCTCCCGTTTCGTTCCAAATTATTTCCGTACTATCGGCAATATCATCTATAAATTTAAGTACAATATTATAATTGTCTCCTTGCTTCTGCTGATAAACCACCACTACTTCTGATGTTCCTCCTCTTTGGTCTATTGCCGGATTTTTAGCTTCGGTATTTCCGTTTAGAGGTTTACCGTTATTGGTTATTTCCCACGTATTTCCATTATTCGTACTCTTTTCCAACCACACTTTACCCATACTTTCGTAAACCATCCACAAACTTCCGTCTGTGGTTCTTACTATCTTTCGTTGGCTGTTGTTGGCAAAGGCGGTTGGGGTGTTGGATAATTGAGTTCCTTTCATCGCCGCTTTTACCGTTGCGCCGGCGTTGTTAAATACTACTGGGGTTTCAAGAGCATTGGCATCTTGAAACGTTGCGCTTCCGCCCGGGCTTGCTTCCCACCATTGAAAATAAAACTTATGGTTTCTGCCGTTTATGTTTATCGTCTGCGGACTTTCGGCTTTTACGGTGTAAATTGGTAAATCCGGATTAAACTGTGGATTTTGCCCGAGGAAGACGCCCTGATGTTCGCCGCCGATTGTTATTTGATATGGAGAAGAATAGGAATGCCAGATTGCATCAGTGCCGCGGTTGCGCATATTATTTCCATAAAGCGGGTCGGGATAATCAATAAGCCAAGGGTCTTTAAATGAAATTGAGTCATTTGAAGCGTTATGATTTGTCATTTCCAGGGAATTTTGGATTGTAATATTTGTAAAGGTAGGTTTTAATTTTGCAGATATTTCATTTGTATTTGGTAAAATATAAAAACTTCTAAAGTTTTTTACATTATTATCATAATCCCATTCATTATATTTTTCGTTAGAAAAAATAGATTGAGTACCACGTAAAACATGAGTTTCACCGGGGGAGAACTCAAAATGTACTGGGGCCGTATAATCAACGAACTGCGATGCTTCCCAATGTCCTATAGTTCCAACTTCAGTTGAATTATCCGATAAATACTGATGAGCAGTAACTCCCAATGAAATATATGCTTGGAAATTACCTTCCCTATTATCACTCCATGTTGCAAAAAGTTTCGAATTATATACAGCTGTTTCGTAATAATCTCCCATATAGCCACTTCTATAGCCAGCACCCAATTCGGTCGGGGTAAATCGTACATCGCTTATTCTACCACAACTAAAAGTATTGCCTCCATCATCTGATATTGCAACATATCTTGCTGTTAAAAAGCCTGTAGTATCCATATTATAGTATGAAACATAAATTTTTCCTGTAATTTCATCAACATCAACCGAAGGGGACCATTGTTGTTTTCCGTTCCCAACTTCATCGGAATTAACACGAATAGCACTACTCCATGTATTTCCTCCGTCAGATGAACGTCTCAAATAGATATCGGAATCACCTGTATGCCTATCTGCATAAACTATATATATCCAACCTCTCCTACTACCATTACTACGGTCAACTTCCATTGATGGAAAACTATTTGCTCTTGTATTATTAAAATCACTAATTCCATAATATGAAGTACGAATACCATTAATTGAAAAAGCTATATTTGCAGGCGAGAAGGAAACACCTCCATTTGTTGATTTTGTAAAACGGATACTTGATTCTGGCAAACCTCCATTATAATAAGCAAATGCAACATAAACTTCACCATTAGGGCCAATAGCGATATTTGTTCCTTGTCCCCAATCTGAATTTGAGCCTGAATAAAGAGTTATTCTATTTCCAAAAGTTAACCCGCTATTTGTAGAACGTGTTAAAACAACATCTTTATTTGTAGTACCAAAATCTGTCCATGCTACATATAAATTGTTAGGATAAGTTCCGGAAACGTCTGCTACTGCATGTTCTTTATCATCATTATAACTATTTGAAGGGTCCGCATTAACTGTACTTCCCCATGTTGCACCACCGTCAGTACTTTTAAGTACATACACTCCCCCGGGATTTCCTAATGTAACATAGTAAGCATTTCCGGAAACATCAAAAAATACAACTGGGTCCCCATATGAATATATTCCATTAGGATTATTTTCACTGCCATTCCAAGTAATTCCTCCGTCTAAAGTATAAAAATACGGCTGATGAACTGTTACAAAATCTCCATTTTCGTCAAAAATTACTCTTCCATTAGTTGAAATAATAACGTTATCTTGATTTGCCGGATTTATCGCAACAGCATTTTCAGTTTGATGATTGGAAGAAGGATAAATTCTTATATCATTGTTTTCATCTAAGTAAGTTGTTGCACCTTGTTCATATAACTTATTCAAGTCAATATGATCCTCATAAACTTTTAATTTTTGTGCTAATAGATTTAAAGATATGCCTAAAAAAACAAGAAAAAATGCTATTAATTTTATTTTATGTATCATCATTTTTCTCCTAATTTATTATTATTGTTTTGTAAATTTGTATGTGTAAATAAAAAGCGCCACAGTCTTCTATATTAAGAAGCATTGTATCACAGGCGCGTTATTTACATTATTGACGGTAGCGTTGCAGCGCTACCGTTATTTTTTGGGTGGCGGTTTATCTAAAAATTTTAATTTGTAATTAATCATTTCTTATTCATTTTAAGAATTACAGCTTTTCCGTTTCTTTCACCAACTGCTGTTAAAATATTATTTCTATAACTTAATGAATAAAAAAGAGCTACATTGCCCGTGTTATATACTTCCCAGTCAACTCCATTAAAATGTGCCAGTAATCCGAAATCTCCCGCAACAAAAACATCATTTTTTTCATTGCCTCTTATTTTATTTGTGTGGATAGATGGAAGATCTTGTTTTTTCCATAAACCCTTACTGCTACCAATAAAGACCCCCCCACCGCAAGTAAATATTTGGTGATTATCGTTAAACCAAATAGAGTTTACTCTTTTATCGGAATCTCCGGTATTCCAAGGGATATCCGATATTGTATTATCTTCATTTATTTCTAGTATTTTATTTTCACCAAGAGTAATTACATTTGAAACCGCGCATAATACTTTTTGTATTCTCGTTACTTTATCATAATAACCCCAAATATCTCTTATTTGTGTTTCCGTCCCACTCTCTATCTTCTCCCAACCGCTACCGTCGTAATGAACAATGGTGCCTTTATTCCCTACAAAATATAAATTATCAAGCGATGTTCCCCAGATCGAATAAACACTGCCATCGTCATTATTTAATATTCCCATATCCCACAAATGATAAAGTTTCCAATGATCCTTCTCTGGTAAATAGGGCAACCCACTTGAAAAAACAACCTTTCCATTTGGTAATGCAAAAACTCCTTGCAATGGCGCCAAATTAGGACGACCTCTATAATTAACATATATTCTCCTCAACTCCCACTCTTCCCCGTCCCAATGCACAGCGTTGTAAGGTTGTACCCACACTCCGTTGCTGTCCCATTGGTCGGTCCAAGAAGTGTGTATCTCTCCCACAGCCCAAATGTCGTTCTCGTTTATTATTGCTACGTCTCTTAAAATACTGCTTCCGTTCGCTCCGCCGAAGGTGTAGGTTTGCCAAGTAAAATCGTGGCTTGTTGTGTCCATTGTAATTACGGTTACGGTTTGGCTTTTCATTACTATTTCTTGAGACATCTCTATTTCAGCACGGTATTTGTAAGTATGGACGGGCAACAGTCCGTCGTCGTAGATTACCGTGTCTTGCGTTGTAAGCGTAATTGTTTTCTTTAAGGAATCGTTTAAGTAAAGATTTACTTTTACAGGCAGGTTAAAATTTTTTACCCCGGCTTTAAGCCACGCTTCCGTACAACTCGCATCTTCTTTTTCAAGAGTTAACCGGTAACCGTCTCCTGCCTTCGGACGAGGTTCGGTTGTGTTACAGCTTACAAGAGAAAAGGTAAAAGTAAAAATTAAAAAGGCAAAAGTTAAGAGTAGTATTTTGTGGTTTTTGTTTGAAAATGTTTTTTTCATTTTAAACCTCAATTAAGTTAAAATGAAAAAAGAGGATTTTACGATTGTTTAGGAATTTTCCCCCTTTTTCCTTATCGTTTAACACCAAGTAAATAATATTTCCGCCTGTAATATAAG
>JALWGH010000190.1 GCA_027013735.1 Melioribacteraceae bacterium | reverse complement strand
TTTTCCACCACGTCGTTTATGGAATCGGAAGTTTACCGTATGCACAAAAAGAAAGTTGCCCTTTCGGAAATGTGGACGGCTTACTGGGAATACGTTGAAAAAGCGAAGGAATTTGTAAGAACAAGAGGCAAGAGCCTTTTTGCACAAGGCTCGGAAGCTAATGCGGTAACAAGGATTTACAAAAAATACGGAATTGTTCCTTACAAATCTTTTACCGGATTTTTACCCGGACAAGAATTTTACGACCACGACAAAATGTTTAACGAAATGCACACATTCCTTCAGTCCGTCAAAAAGTCAGATGCGTGGAACGAGGACTTTGTAATTTCTACGATTAAACAAATTCTCAATAAGTACATGGGTGTTCCTCCGACAAAAGTAATCGTTGACGGAAAAACTTACACACCCAAGGAATATTTGAAGGACTACTTGCAACTTAACCCGGATGATTATGTGGACATTCTTTCTTACATGCAGCAACCTTATTGGAAACAAGTGCCCTACGAAGTTCCCGACAATTGGTGGCACGATTCCAGCTACTACAACGTTCCTCTTGACGTGTTCATGAAAATAATTAAAAAAGCTATTACACACGGTTACACTCTTGCTATCGGCGGGGACGTATCCGAACCCGGAATTGACGGAAACGTTGAAGCGGCAGTTGTCCCTTCGTTCGACATCCCCTCGGCTTACATCGACCAATACGCACGGCAGTTTAGATTTAGCAACCGTACAACCACAGACGATCACGGAATTCACCTGATTGGCTACAAGAAAGGTAAAGACGGCAAATACTGGTTCCTAATTAAAGATTCCGGTTCACGGGCTTTCAACGGAAAGAACAAAGGCTACTTCTTTTACCATGAAGATTACGTTAAATTGAAAATAATGGATTTTATGGTAAACAAAGAAATCGTTAAAGACGTACTTAAAAAGTTCAAGTAAAATTCATTTCCCTTTTAAGCAGGCGCGGAGCAATTCCTCGCCTGCTTTTTTATTAGCAAGAAATAAAAAAATTCCCAACCGCAAAAAATTATTTATTAAATTTAAGAGTTTAATTCAAAATCAAAAGTAAAAATGTCCGGTATTCTAATTATTCCGTCAATAGATATTCTTAACGGCAAAACCGTTCGCGTTGTAAAAGGCGTTCCTGAAATCGGCAGTAAAAATTACGGCGACGACCCGGTGGAAATGGCTCTTATTTGGAGAGCGGAAAACGCTAAAATGCTCCACATCGTTGATTTCGACTTTTCACACCAGCATTCAAAAAAGAATCTCGAGATTGTCAAAGAAATTTGTTCCGCTGTGATTATTCCTGTTGAGTTTGGCGGGGGCATCAACAGCATTGAAGATGCGGAAAAAGTGTTTGACGCCGGAGTATTCCGTCTTGTAATCGGTTCCCTTGCTTTCGATTCACCGGAAACATTTAAGAAGCTTATTGAAATTTACGGTTCTCAAAAAATCACGGCAGCTATTGACGTAAAAGACAACGAGGTAGTGGTTCACGGCAGAAGTCAAAAAACGGGAATAAGCCCTCTTGAATACGCCAAAAGGTTAATCGATTTGGGAGCCGAAAGACTAATCATAACGGATGTAAACCGCAACGGTATGCTTGTAGGTCCCAATATTGATTTGACTGTTTCAATTGCAAAAGCATTGAACGTAAAGGTTACTCACTCGGGCGGAATAACCGGCTACGAAGATTTGAAAAAACTTTTACCTTATTCATCAATCGGAATTGATTCGGTAATAATTGGCAGAGCCTTTTACGAGAACAAATTTCCCTGCCAAAAAATTTGGAGAATCGCAGAAGAAGGAATTTTTAATTGAGGTTAAAAATGCACACACAAAACATTTCAAGAAAAAGTAGTTTTTGGAGTAACTTTTTCAAAGCGCCAACGGAAAGCGACGAGCTGGAAAGCGTGTTAAAAAGTATGCCTCCTTTTAAAGACCTAAGCAAAAAGTATATGCGCCTTTTAATGGAGATGATGCATAACCGGCTCTACGCCGAGAATGAATACATCTTTTACGAAGGCGACCCGGGTATCGGGCTTTACATTATTCGCTCCGGCGAAGTAAAAATCACTCACAGCGATAAAGATGGAAACACAAAGGAATTAGCCCGCCTGCACAAAGGAGATTTTTTTGGCGAGCTTGCAATGTTGGATAATGAAATTCGTTCGGCTTCGGCTATTGCCGTTACCGAAACAACCGTCACGGTAATTTTCAAACCCGATTTGCAAGAGTTTGTCGAGAAGTACCCGTCAAAGGGAATTCACATTTTAACAGGCTTGGCGGAAATAATTGCCGTTAGACTCCGTGAACTGAACAAAGAATACAGCAACTTGCTAAGTGAATGTTCACAATATTTAGAGGAAACTGAAAATGAAGATTAAAAAAATTTTAGTTCCAATCGATTTCTCAGAATATTCTCTTAAAGCATTGAATTATGCTGTTGAGTTTGCCCAGGTGTTTCAAGCCGAATTATTTCTTGTTTACGTAATTGAGCCAATGGTTTACCCTGCCGATTTCAGCATGGGACAAATCACAATACCGGAAATCGACACAAGCATTAATTCTCAGGCTGAAGAAGATATTGAAAAAATTATTAAAGAGAGAATTTCGGGAAAGGTAAACGCAAAAGGAATTATTAAAACCGGACGTCCTTTCCTCGAAATAATTGAAACAGCTTCTGAAATTGATGCCGATTTGATTATTATTGCCACCCACGGAATGACGGGAATGGAACATCTGCTCTTCGGGAGTACTGCCGAGAAAGTGGTTAGGAAATCTCCCTGCCCAGTTCTTACTTTAAGAGACCCGATTAAAGGTTTTCAATTTAATAATTCGAAATGAGCCGGCTACCCGAAGAACTGGCGGAAATCTTAAAAGACAACACATCGGGAAGCAAAGAACTTCTTTTGAAACTTAATAATTATTTTTTGTCCTTTCCGAATACAATAACGCCGGATTTACTCTTAAAACTGAGAAAAGAATTTAACCAATTTTCCACAATTGAAAATTACATTGAGAAATTACATTCTTTGGTTATTTCGGGTGAGAGTCCGATTGAATTTTTAAAGGAGATTAATTACCGTGAATCCAAACTGCCGGAAATACTTATTTCAAAACTAAAGCCCTATTTAGAAGGTAAAAGAAAAATCATTACCCTTTCCAACAGCAAAACGCTCACCGATGTTTTTCTCTTAATGAAAGAAAGAAATTTCGATTTTGAAATAACTGTCTCCGAATCACGCCCCGCCAACGAGGGTTTGGTAATG
>JALWGH010000189.1 GCA_027013735.1 Melioribacteraceae bacterium | reverse complement strand
ATTGTGGTTGTCGGGTTAAACGGATTGGGATAGTTTTGTTCCAAAGCGTAATTTGTAACCAAGCCTGCTACTTCCTTACGCACACCGGAAACATTCGGATTGTAGAACTTCTCAATCATCGGAGCATCGTTTGTACCGAAGGTTCCTACGTACGCCGATTTACCATCGGGGCTAAAGCCGATTGCTCTCGGTCTTTCGGCAGCATCTTCGGGAACAACAAAATGCCAGGAGAAGCTATCTACGATTGCATCGGTAGTAGGATTGTAGCCGTACCAAGTTCCCGGGGTGTAACCGTTTGTAGGCATATCGTTGTAAGAACCTGCAGAGAGGTAAAGCAAGCCGTTAGCAGGATTCCACGCAAAGGATTCGGAATGGAAACCTTCGAGAATAGTGGCAACGGAATCAAAGTCGGCAAAAACATTGTCGCGATGGAAAACAATTACTTTGCCAAGTGTGTAGCCGGCCCAATAAATAGTGTTTCCGTCTTTGGAAACTTCAAACGCACGGGAGAAGCCTTGAGTCTCTTTAATCGCAGTACCGATTACGTTGAAGTCCTTGTCCAGAATAATCATCGGCAATCCCGGAACAACAGGCGCAACAAAAATGTCTCCCATTTCGTCAACAGCCGGAGCGGTAGGAGAATTTTCGCCTAAGGGAGTTGAGCCGAAGTCAACACTGTTCAAGCCCTGACCGTTCTTGTAATCGATTTTGTACATCTTGTAAGGCTTGGAAGTAACAACCAGAATATTGCCTTCGTTGTCTGCGCGCATTCCGCGAATGCTTCCCCAGAGAGTATCTTTTACAAAAGCGCCAATCTGCAACCATGTAATCGGGGAAAAATCCGCTTCCGTGCCGTCGGCATTAAAAACTTTAATGCTGTGAACATTAACCGTATCACCCGCGCCGTTAACAATTTTTTCGTCCGCAAAATAGTTGCCGACCCAAACTTTACCGTCGGGGTCAACGGCGAGCCCGTGAGTAGAGCCTTTAACCGTGTCCGGGTTTGCCGGTGGGAAAACACCTTGGTATTCCCATTGTGCTTTGGAAATACCGGCCATTAAAAATAACGCCATCATTAAATAAGTAACTCTTTTCATAGCTACTCCTTATTTTGGTTAATGGAATGTTTATTTAAGAAGGATCATTTTTCCAATTAATCTTGTTTGATTAAAACTAAGTACGTAAATGTAAATTCCGCTGTCCAGATTAGTTCCGTTAAATTCAAAATTGTAAGTCCCTGCAGGTAAATTTTTATTCACCAAATCCGCAACAAGCCGTCCTAAGATATCGTAAACTTTCAGAGAAACAAATCCTTCCTTCGGAATTTCAAAACGAATATTCGTAACCGGATTGAAAGGATTCGGGAAATTCTGATAAAGCTTAAATCCTTTGGGTTCAAATTTCCCTTCCGAAACTGCAGAGGTTGTCTTGGTTCTGAATTTAAAAACAGGGCTCCAACCGCTACTGCCAAAGTCGTTCCGCGCTTCAACTCTCCAGAAATAAATTTTGCTCTTTTCCAATCCGCTTACCGCAATGCTCGTATCGGTCAAGCCGGAAGTGTCAACAACCATTTCACTCGCAGCAAAATTAAGACTCTTGGAAAGTTGGAATGCGTAGGTTTTCGCTCCCTTCGGGGCAGTCCATTCGAAAGTAAGATCGAAAGGCACGTCCAGCATTAAGTCCGCCGGATAAACAGCCGTAGGAATTTGAGGGAAACCGGTGGTAAAGGAAAAGACATCGGAATAACCGGATTCTCCCGCAACATTCGCAGCTTGCAAACGCCAATAATAGCGGGTCTGTCCCTCCATTCCGGTTAGCGTAAAAGTAGTGTCTTGAATATTTTCAAAATAAAAATCCAACGTGTCGAAAGTTGCACTTTTTGAAATTTCCAAATCGTAAAACGAGGCGTTATCGGTAAATTGCCAGGCAAGCACAACGCTGTCGGGCAGATTGTCCTTCCCATCCGCAGGAGACAAAAGCGCCGGCGTTGCGGGCTGAGGAATTTCAATAACATCCGTCGGTTCGCTTTCGTTGTTTATTCTGTCGAGAGCGCTTACGGCAAAGTATCTCGGCGCTTCGCCCGTCGAGCGGGCAGGCACGTAGCTATTGGTTACTGTAATTGCATTAATATTCTCTCCCGATTCAAAATCCACGGGACCCATTCCACTTGTGTAGAAGTTGTAAACAACATAATGGTACGCAGTGTCGCCGTCGGCAGCCTCAGGCGGTTTGTCCCAAACAAGTCCCGAAACAGCCTTGCCGGGGATCCGCTTGAAAGCTAACATTTGCGGGGCTTCCGGCGGAATGGAATCTTTCCAGCTCATCACGGGCATTAAGGAAGGATATCTGTAATAATAATTCTTTAAGGAATCTGTAACTCCTCTCGGATTTTCGGGAACGTTTAACGCACGGAAGAAAATACTCCCCTCGCATTGCGGCACAGACCTGTTAATTTTAATTTGATTCGGGATTTCCGCGCTGCTCCAGCCGCTTTGGGAAACTCTGTAAAGAGCCTGCCCCGGATAAAGGTGGCGTCCGTTTATTTTACTCCCCCACCAAGGAAGTAATTTGGAATAATCCTGGTTGCCTCCGATTTTCCAGTAAAGCTGGGGAGAAAGGTAATCAACGGTTTTTGCTTTTAGCCATGCTAACGGGTCGCAGTAAATTTCCGAATAGGCATCCATCCCAATTATTCCAGGCGGGTTACCCGGGCGCCAAATGCCGAAGGGACTGATTCCGAATTTCACCCACGGCTTAACCGAGTCAATTGCTTCGTGAACCATTTTAATCAAGAGGTTAACATTATTCCTGCGCCAGTCGTCAATGTTTGTAAAGCCGTTAGGATATGTATTAAATGTACTGTTGTCTTCCGAAGTAATATTGTTGGGCGGGTAAGGATAAAAATAATCGTCAAAGTGAACGCCGTCAACATCGTAACGGTTTACCACATCCATTATCACATCTTTAACATATTCCCTGACTGCGGGAATTCCCGGGTCGAGGATTTTTAAATTTCCTATTCTGATTATCCACTCGGGATGTTTAACTGCAGGGTGATTAGGCGCAAGACTGTAGCGCCCTACGGAACGTTCCGCACGGTAGGGGTTGAACCACGCGTGTAATTCCATTCCGCGTTTGTGAGCTTCTTTGATTGCAAATTCGAGCGGGTCGTAATAGGGACTGGGAGCCTTGCCCTGAATGCCCGTAAGCCAATAAGACCAAGGCTCGTAATTGGATGCGTACATTGCATCACACTCTGAACGAACCTGAAAAACCACGGCGTTTATTCC
>JALWGH010000188.1 GCA_027013735.1 Melioribacteraceae bacterium | reverse complement strand
AGTACCTGCCTCTCCGAAGGAGAGGGCAAATGACAAATAACCTTGTAGCAAGTTCTCAAGCTTATTTTTCTCTGTTCACTGCTATCTATTCACTGTTTTCACTTTCAATTTTCAACTTTCAATTATTTACGTCTAACGTCTCGCTTCTCGCGTCTCGCGTCTAACGAAAAGCACTTGTCGCGCCGTACCCCGAATTCTGCAGGGGAAGGTGGATTTCTTATTTCTCGTTTCTAATTTCTTATATTCATCATTTTTTGCCTTTGTAATTATTCCTCAAATTAATTATTTTAATCAAAAATTTTTAACAAATAAAAGGGAAAACCAATGACTCTGGATTGGACTCAATTTATCGGGCAAACGCTGAACATTACAATGTACGAAAATTACGGAGTGGTTTATGGCAGCAGGAAAGATGATCATCCGACATTTTACGAAATTGTTTTTAAAACGGGCAAGTTAATTGCCGCTTACGATGACGGACTTTTATTGGAAGCAGTTCGCGAAGGACAAATAATTAAAATTTACGTTCCGTTTACTTCAATTAAATGTGTTGAGATTTTTTAAATGAGAAAGTCTCTTTTTTATTTATTAGCAAGTTTATTTGTTCTTTCCTTGCCATTGAGAATTTTTGCATCGGAGAATATCGTTATTAAAAGTTTGGAAGTTTACTCCGGCTCAAAGGAAACGAATTTCCCGGTTATTTTTAAGGGAGACAGGCGTCATTCAAGAATTACGATTGAATTCGACGTGCAAGCGGATGTTACGCCGGAACTTGCACTGGTTTTCAAATTTTGCAATTCTAATTTTCAGCCTTACCCCAACGTATTTCTTGCCAATGACGGTAAGAATATTTATTCTCCGTTATTATTGACGAAATTAAATCCGCAAATCAGAGGGGCGCAATATCATTTTAAAGGAACTTTCCCGAACAGGGATATTACTTTTCCGTTTTCGGGCAAGTGGATGTTTTTAGTTACGGCTGCTTACGATACGTCCGAAATTTACAACTACGGATATTTTTACGTTGCCGAGCAAAAATTTCCCTTGAGAGTATCTTTAACCAAAAGCCGTTCAGAAGATGAAATTTCCGACAATACGGAATACGACCGGACAGCGGTGTTAAAAGTAAGTTTCAAAATACCGGTTAATCTTGACCCTGCAAGAGTGAAATTTGTGGAAGTTGTAAAAAACAGAATGTTGCTAAATTCATTTATTATTCCTCGCTCTAATTATTCTAAGGAAAGATTTTTCGAATGGAACGGCTCCGACGAATTCACGTTTATTATGAAGGATTTGAAGCCGGGCAACGAATACAGAGAACTCGATTTTAGAAACGAGAAAAGATATTTCGGAGACAATATCGGTGCACAAATCAGTCATTTGGACCTTTCCCGCTTTTACGAATTCGGACGTAAAGACTTAAACGGGGCGGAAATATTAACTAATTACAAAAGTTATTACGCTAATTATTATTACATCCCCTTTAGTTTGCGCGTGCCGGATAATTTTAACAAGCACATTTACCTTGTGGGTTCATTTACCAATTGGGAAATTTTGCCCGATTTTGAAATGGGAAACAACGACGGCGTTTACGAAATTGAAGTTGAGTTAAAGCGAGGCAAGTACGACTACCAATACGTTACGTCGGAAAGGAGTTTTGACAAAGCCGAAAATTTCGATTGGATTGAACTTGAAGGAAATTTTTGGGAAACTCGAAACGACTACCATATCTTTGTGTTTTACGATTCTCAAGATTTAGGCGGTTACGACAAAATTATTTCCGCCACAAAAATTGAAGGAAAAATTAAAGAAAGCAAATGAACAATTTACGATTTGGAATAGTCGGCGTGGGACATTTGGGCAGGCTTCACGTCCGGCTTTTTAAGGAAGCAGAGGATGCCGATTTGGTTGGCGTTTTTGACCTTGAGCGTGAAAAATGTCAGGTGGTTGCCGAAGAGTCGGGTGTGAAATGTTTTGATTCCCTTGACCAACTTTTGGAAAACGTTGACGCTGTTCTTGTTGTAACTACCACAAAATCCCATTACGACATTGTCAAGCGGGCATTTGAAAAGAACAAACACGTTTTTGTGGAAAAACCGATTACGGAAAAAATTTGGCAGGCGGAAGAACTTGTTGAAATCGCCGAAGAAAAGGAACTCGTTTTTCAAGTGGGGCACATCGAGCGGTTTAATCCTGCGCTTATTTCGCTTGAAAAATACAAACTCGAACCGATGTTCATTCAAACCGACAGACTTGCACAATTTAATCCCCGCGGAACGGACGTTGCGGTAGTGTTGGATTTAATGATTCACGACATCGACATTATTTTAAGTTTGATTAAAAGCAAGGTCGTTGACATTCGCGCAAGCGGTGTTGCCGTGGTTTCGGATTCAATCGACATTGCCAACGCGCGCTTGGAATTTGAGAACGGAGCGGTAGCAAACGTTACGGCAAGCAGGATTTCCCAAAAGAAAATGAGGAAGATGCGGATGTTTCAAAGGGACGCTTACATTTCCCTCGATTTTATTACGGGAACTTCCGAAATTTACCGCTTGCTGCCAAAGGAAGGAGAATTGCCGGAGGAGTTTATTTCGTACGGAGAGATGGGAGTAGGGGAGAAGAAAAAAAATGTAATTTACGAACAGCCGGAAACTCCTGAAATTAACGCAATGAAACACGAACACGCACTTTTTATCCGTGCGGTTAAGGAAAAGTCCAAACCGATTGTCAGTGGCAAGGACGGCTTACGCGCATTGAAGATTGCACGCGACATCATTGAAGCAATTGAAGAAAAAACAGGATTGAGTAATTAAAAAAGGAAAATCGAGAATGAGAAAAACAAACAAAGGAAAACTACTGATAATATTGGGCTTCCTCCTTGTTGCATTGAGTTCGTGCAGTGTTTACAAGACCTTTGTCAATATGTCCAGATTAAAATTTAAATTAAACTCCGTTCAAAATTTCAGGGTTTTAAACTACCCGGTTAATAATAAAACTTCTCTTAAAGATTTCAGCCCAATTGATTTAATAAATTTAACAGCGTCCGTCGCGACGGGGAAATTACCTGTCTCGTTTACATTAATTGTTGACGCAAAAAATCCGAACACGGGCAACGGCTATTCTTCAACCGACATTACAATTGAAGATTTCCCGTGGAAACTTTACGTTAACGGAAAGGAAACGGTTTCGGGAAGACTTGAAAAACCCGTTACCGTGCCCGGGATGGGCGAAGTAAGAGAAATTCCACTTGAGGTTAAGTTCGACTTGTTGAAAATATTCAAGAACAAAAGTCTTGACGACATTATTAACCTTGCCTTAACAATCGGCGGAGCAAAGGGCTCGCCTTCCCACCTTAAACTTGTTGCCGAGCCTGTCCTCGGTACACCAATAGGCAAAATGAAATATCCTGAGCCGATTACTATTGTTTCGCAGAAATTTCAGTAAATAACAGATAACAGAGAACAGAGAACAGTTAACAGTGAACAGATTGTTTGGAGTTTTATTTCAGAAATTATTTAAAGGAGAATATGAAGAATAAATACGTTATTGGGGTTGATTTGGGCGGTACTAATATTAAGTGCGGCATTGTTACCGAAGACGGAGAAATTGTAAAAAAAGTTTCGGTTAAAACATTGGCAAAAAAAGGTCCCGAGACTGTGATTGAACAGATGAAAAAGGGCATTAAACATTTGCTCGAAAATGAGACAAAGAAAATAAAAGGAATCGGTGTAGGCGCTCCGGGAATTGTGAAGCCTAAAAAGGGAAGCGTTGAAAACCCACCGAATCTTCCCGGCTGGGGTAAAGTGCACTTGGGAAATATTTTGGAACAGGAATTTAACTATCCTGTATTTTTGGAAAACGATGCCAACGCCGCGGCAATTGGCGAAATGATTTTCGGTGCGGGGAAAGAAATCAGAAGTTTTATTTTTGTTACTTTGGGAACAGGTGTAGGCGGCGGAATAATTCACCGTAAAAAACTTATTCGCGGGGATTCCGGTGCAGCGGGAGAAATTGGGCACGTTTCCATTGATTACAAGGGCAGGAAGTGCAATTGCGGTTCCCGCGGCTGCATTGAAGCCTACATTGGCAATGCCCATTTGGTTGACAGGGCAAAGCGGTCGTTGCGTTACCATCCCGAATCTAAACTGCACAGAATAATTGCCGAAAACAACGGATATCTTTCCCCCCGCTTAATTAACGAGGCGGCAAAGCAAAAGGACGGATTCGCATTGAACTTCATCAGGGAATCCGGTAAACTTTTGGGCTACGCTCTCGCATCGACAATCAATGTTTTGGATATTCCGACCATTATCATTGGCGGAGGAACGGCAGGGTTTGGCAAACCGCTTTTCGATTCCGTAAAAGAAGGAGCGGTGGACAGGGTGTTGAAATCTTTGAAGCCGAAAGTAAATATTCTTCCTGCTCAGTTGAAGAACGACGCCGGTATTAAAGGCGCATCCGCTTTGGTCTTCTACAACCTTAAAAAGAAATCGAAGTAAGTTTGTGAATTTTCGGCAATTTGTTTGAAGAAAATCCGGTGGCAAAGTTGAGAATTAAGTTCGCTTTAATATTATTGTTTTTCGCAGGCTTTGCCTCTTTGGCTGAAGCAAAGGATTTTTATTCCCCTCGAAGCGGGAAGTTCTCTTTCGTCGCAACCGCCGATACATTGACGAAAAATACGAATTCAATTTCAAACGACACATTAGCCTCCTCAAGGGATTCTTTACTTACGGCAAACAGCGATTCGACCGGGGTTGCAGATTCAACAAAAAGTAAGGGCGGATTTAACGACGTCAAAGCCGTAATTTACAGCAGCGGAACGGATTCCTTGATATTCGACATTAAGAATAAGAAAATGTCCATCTACGGAAAAGGGGATGTAAAATACCAGAAGAGCGAACTCAAGAGCGGTAAAATTAAAGTTGATTTTACGACAAACGAGTTGATTGCTTACGGCGTTCCCGACAAAGAAGATTCGACGGGAAAGAAGATTGTTCAAAATCCCGTGATGATTGACAACGGCGAAACTTACGAAGGCGCAGCGCTCAAATACAATTTTAAAACCAAACAGGGTTTTATTTCCGTTGCTAAGAACAAAGAGGACAAGCAATATTACAAAGGCGAGGCGGTTAAAAAAGTCACAAAGAATGTTTACTTTATTAAAAACGGAATGTACACCACTTGCAAGTCCGACACGCCGGTTACTTACTTTACGGCTAAGCAGATGAAGGTAATTCAAAAGGACAGAATAATTGCAAAATGGATTTGGATGTACATCGGTGGCGTGCCTTTGCCGTTGCCCTTGCCTTTCGGAGTTTTCCCGAACAGGGGAGGGAGGCGTTCGGGAATTATTCCGCCCGGCTACGGAATGGACGCACGGCGCGGGCAGTATTTTCACAACTTCGGATATTTCTGGGCTATCAGTGATTACATGGACTTGGCTTTAACAGGGGACTATTACACAAAGGGAGGCTGGGGCGCCCGTCAAAGATTCCGCTACGCCAAGCGTTACAGTTTTAGCGGAAATTTTAATGCGGGAATTTCAAGAATCATTATCGGCGAACCGGAAGACCCGAAAAGGCAGGAACAAACGGACTGGAATATTTCTTGGTTTCATAACCAGAGGTTTAATCCCACTACCCGCTTGGACGTCAACTTAAGATTCCAAACGAGTAATTTTTATCGGAACAACAGTATCGACTACAATTCACTTCTCCGGCGGAACATTGTTTCGAATGCTACGTTTAGCAAGCGTTGGGAAGAATCCCGTAACAGCTTAACAATAAATTACAACCGTGTTCAAAATTTGGACAACGGGACCATTTCCGAATTACTGCCGGGCATTACTTTCAACAAAGCACAAAGTTACCCGTTTCGTAGCAAGACGGCGGTGCCGGGAAAAATGAAATGGTACGAATACATCGGCTACAGTTACACGGGCAGGTTTATTAACAAGCGAATTAAAAACAATACGGGGCTTCACATCAGGGGTGGAATTCAACATTCGTTCAGCGTTTCCGCCTCGCCGAAGATTGCCCACCTTAATATTTCTCCCCATTTGAGTTACACGGAAAAGTGGTACAACAAAAGAACGCGTAAAAAACTTGTTGCAGTTCCGCAAGATTCAACTTACGTTTACAGAGTTGAAGACGAGGACGTCCACGAAATAAATTTTGTCCGGACTTTTAATTTCGGCGTAACGGCTTCCACGAAGATTTACGGAATTGCCCAGCCCGAGATGCTCGGCATCAAAGCTTTCAGGCACACGGTTTCGCCGAGCATTTCTTACAATTATTCGCCGGATTTTTCCGCAGAAAAGTGGGGCTATTACGATGTTTATTATGACAAGAATGGCAAGGAAGTCAGGTACGACAAATTCGGGCGGGAGATTTTCGGAGGCGTGCCTTCGAGGGAGAGTCAAAGACTGTCTTTTTCCGTTGGCAATCTTTTTGAAATGAAAACAATGAAAGACCCGACAGACACTACTTCCAAAGAGAAGAAATACAGACTGCTGAATTTGACGGCGGGAATCAGTTACGACTTTGCGGCGGACAGCAACAAGCTCTCGGATTTGAGTCTTAGCTACAGAACACAGTTGGGTAAGTACTTGAATTTCTACGGTTCTTCAGGTTACACGTTTTACGATTACAACGGCAGTAGAAGAATCAACAAATTTTTACTTTCTCAAGGCAAGGGACTTTTACGATTCAACAGAATGTCCCTCTCGATTTCAACTTCAATCTCAGGGGAAAAACTGAAGGGCAAGGAAGACAAAAAGGAAAAACAAAAAGGGGAGGAAGAGCCTCCTGCGTTCCGGAAAAAAGATTACATTTCTCTTTTTGGGGAAGAACAGCCAGTTGATTTTAAAATTCCGTGGAGCCTGAGCCTGAATTTGAATTACAATATTTCCAAGCCCACTCCTAATTACGTTTCCAAAACGGCAAGCATCGGATTAAACCTTGCATTCAACCTTACGCCCAAATGGAGATTTAACGTCAGCGGCAACTACGATTTAATCCGCAAAGAAATTTCCGCTCCTGCAGTTTCAATTTACAGGGACATGGATTGTTGGGAAATGCGGTTCAATTGGAATCCGTTGGGAATTTACAGAGGCTTCCATTTTGAGATAAGAATGAAAGCTCCCGAATTGCGCGACATTAAGGTTACGAAAACCAAAGGTTTGTACTCGGGCAGAAGGTAATGGGAACGGTTAGAAAATACATTATTGACGGAAACAACTTAATTGGCAAAGATGCGGAATTGAAAAAGTTGCAAAAAGAATTCCCACAAAAGAGCAGGGAAGCGCTCGTGCTGAAACTTTCGCGTTTCTTTAAATTCAAAAAAGTTGAAGTAAGTTTGCATTTCGACGGTTACCCGGCCGAGGCAATTCCTTCAGGGAAAATCAGAATCCACTATTCTTACGACAAAACAGCGGACGAAAACATTCGCGATGAAATTGACTTGTCTCGAAATCCAAAAACAGTTGCAGTGGTTTCTTCGGATTCGGAAGTTTTAGCCTACGCAAAAGTAAACGCTTGCGTGCTGATTAAGAGCGAGCGGTTCCTCCAAATGCTCAGAGGAGAGGAGAAGGAAGACATTGAGGAAAAATTGCAAAAGGAAATTGACAAGGAAGAACTGTTAAATTTGTTTTTGAATAGTGAGGACGAAGAAGATTAGAGAATTTTGAATGTTGAATTTTGAACTTGCTTGACGTCAGGCAAGTGTTGAATGATTTATTGTTCTCGGGACTCGTTTTCTGAAATTGTTCCACGCAGAGGGCGCAGAGGAATTTTTCGCAAAGTAGTCTTAAGTAACGAGTCTTAAGTAATAAGTAATTAAGTCTGTTGTAATCCTATTGTTTAAGTGTAAGAGGATAAATTTGTTTAATCAGATTTTCTTTCCAAGGTCTTGGCGGTAAAGGAGGTAAGCTTTTTAGCTCTTTGTCGAAAGTGATTTTTGTGGTCTTTGCTTTTTCGTAATCGGTTAAATAAAAAGCTACTGTGTATTTTTTATTCTGTGGAAAAGTAATTACAACATTATTTGTGTCGCTTAAATTAACAGTGTTCCAAGACCATTTCCTTTTTTGCTTAACAGAGGAAACTTTGATCGCTTTACCGTTTAATTCGACTTTAAAATCAGGCAAATCATTTTTGTCCGTTTTGATTAAAAAGTTCAACTCGGCATTTTTAACTTTCGAGGAAAAGGAATATTTAAAAATGTATTTACTTGATTTTTTCTCCAATTATTAGTTCGGTTTTCGGTCGGGGAAATTTTTCACTAAATATTTTTGCAATTGTTCTTCGGTAACAAAATTTTTACCTAATTTAATTTTGAGTTTTTTATCGAGAATTTTAATCTCTTTTCCTGTTGGTGCAAGGATTGCTGAGTTTTTGTTTAAGCTAAGGAATTCAACTCCGCTAACAGGCGGGTAAATAATTTGGTTTTGTGGAACAGCGTAAAACACAGCCGTTTCAAATCCTTCAAGTTTTAATTTGATTTTGTCTCCGGCTTTGTAAATCTTGCCGGACAAAGTTTTACGCGGGTAAACTTCCTGCAATACAATGTTTTTTGCTTTACTGTCAAAACCCAAAGTTGTGTCCAATTTCAAAGTAATAAAATCCTGTTGGATTTTTGGATTTCTTACGGCGAATATTGCTTTGTCTTTTGCATAGTGGGCAAATCCGTAAGGCTTGCCCTTTTCCGGATTACCGCCGAACATTTCGGAGTTTTTTAAAATGTCGAAATTGTATTTTGCCCATTTCAAAGATTTTGCGAGAGCGTCCCACTCGTCGTTGGTAAGGATATCGGGCGAAATGTAAAACTCGTACATCGTTACGCCACGGGCAAAATAAAGAACGGCGTTGTCTGTAAATTTGTCGAGCGGTTCGGCAGCGCCGCCGAGTTTTTGCAATTCGCCTTTAATTATTCCGTGAGTCATTAAATTTGCAATAGGAAACCAGAAATTGTTTTTTCTAAAATCATTGTAGAGCGTAATGTCTCTGTACGTAATTGCCCTGTCCCTTTTGCTGATTGAAGGAACGTCCGAATAGCCGTAATCGCCGCCTTGCATCCAAATTGTGTTGGCGTACTTTACCCACCACGGGCTTAGCCAAGTACCCGAAGTAATGTTTAGAAAAACATTGGGATTGAGTTTTCTCACTATGTCGCAGAGTTCCGCAACAGTGTTCATCACCGCACGGCGGGAGTAAATACCGACAGGATGTCCGTGGTTTGGTTCGCTGCAACTAAATTGAATTCCGTCCCACTTGAAATAGCCTACGTTGTAATTTTTAACAAAGTCCGTAACGCGTTTTGTAAAAAGCCGTTTGTAATTCTTACCAGCGAGGCACATCATTGCCTGCCAGTTTTTCTTTGTCGAGCCGACAACCTCGTAGCCGTGCTGTTTCATCCAGTTGATTCTTTTCATTCGGAACGAATAGCCTCCCGTTGGGCCGAACCAAATTCCCAAAACCGTATTCATTTTTTTTAGCTTGTCGGAAATCGGTTTTAATCCGTGTGGGAATTGCTTTCTGCGGAGTTGCCAATCGCTTTCGTAAACGTCCCAGCCGTCGTCCAGCACAAATGCGTTTATTTGAATGCCGTGTTTCTCAATAAAGTTTTTACGGATTTCGTCAATAATTCTGAACACGTTTTCCTCATTCATTTTGTATTTTGGTTTCACTCCGGGGTATTCCGCAGAGCGCAAATCGTACCAACTGTTGTAAAGAGCGTAAGGTTTTAACGGGGCAACACGAATGTCGTCAATGTACTTATTGAAATAATATTTAACTTTTCCCCGCGGGGTAATTCCGTAAACAACAGGCTTGGAGGCGACGCCTTTGCCCGTAATTTTTTCTCCGAATTCTTCTTGAGTAATTAAGTAGTAATTACTTCCAACCGTTTTTAGGTGAGTTGTGGAAATGGGATATTCCACACCGACGAAAACACTGTGATTATTGGCTGAAAATGCCACAGGCTGTCCGAAGCCTCCTGTTTTCAGTACTTTGCCAATGCCCGTGATTTTTGAATTTGAGACGAAAATCTTTTGAAGAAAATGGTCTTGGTAAACAGTGTCCGAAATGGTTAATTGTTTTCTTAAGTAAAAAGAATTTTTTCCGAGTGTGTATTCTATTTTTATTGCAAAAGGAAACTTCTTACTTGTTAAAAGCAATAATAAATTTTGTGTGCCGTCTTTCCCTACGGTTGTTTCGGAATTTTCAAGGTAAAAATCATTCTTAGTTAGTTTCAGTTGAACGTCTCCGTTGTTTTTCTTTCCCGGTGCGCTCCAATATGTCCAAACCAAATCGATTTCAAAATTGCCGTCGGTTGAAAAGACTTCCTTCTTACTCCCTTTGTAAACGGCGGAGAAAGTTTCTCCTAAAATTCTGTTATTAGTGTCAAAATTAATTCTGAGTGAGATTTTGGAG
>JALWGH010000187.1:8662-10445 GCA_027013735.1 Melioribacteraceae bacterium | reverse complement strand
TAAATAACCATTATTTCACATTAACAAATGTCGTGCCAAAAGGAAATGTGCGTAACTCATTATTTTTTAGTAAGTTAGCATTTTTTGGAATTTAGTCTATTTTTCAGCAATACTGCCATATTGGCACTAACGGTATTTAATATGACATTTTGGCTTTTTAATTAACTTTATGAGAGTTTTTAATGGAAACAAAAAAAGCGTTTAACATAGAAGATTTTGACATTAAACTAAACACGGACTACGTCGGAAGGAATTTTATTTACTGCGAGGAAATCGATTCGACAAATTCATTCTTAATGAAAGATGAAGAATTTCAAGAAAATGGAACGGTTTTGTTAACCGAGTTCCAGACCAAAGGGCGCGGACGACTGGACAGAACTTGGACAAGCGCAAAAGAACAAAATTTGCTTTTTTCAATTCTTCTAAACAAAAACGTCAGCTTAAAAAAAATAAATCTTTACAATTTAACAACTGCGCTTTCAATCGGAATGGCATTGGAAAATCTTTTCCAGCTAAAACCGGAAATGAAGTGGCCGAACGACGTTTTGGTTAATCGTAAAAAAATTGCCGGAATTCTCTGCGATTCGGTAGTTCAGGGAAAAACCGTTAAAAAGTTAATTATCGGAATTGGAATTAACGTAAATCAAGTAAGTTTTGCAGGCAAATACCGCATGCCCCCTACTTCAATCCGCAACGAAGTAAAAAGACTTATTAGCCGTGAGAGATTGCTGAGTGAATTGTTGAACATTTTTGAAGAAAACATCGAACGCTTAAAAACCGAACCGGAAAAACTCCTTGACGAATGGCGCGATCGCAGTAAGTTAATTGGTGAAAAAATCTGGATTATTGAAGGCAACCGTGAATTATTCGGCTTGTTTAAAGACGTTGACAAACAAGGACGCCTTATTCTTCAAGTCGGTGACAAAACGGAAGTAATCTCTTCGGGAGATTTAGTAATCAAGAAATAAACCAAATTGCCGAATTTCTACCGACTGTCCCAAAGGGATAGCTTCGCCAACAGCAACGCTCCTCCGCAGATTGCAAGCAATCTGCGCTACGGTTTTTTGTTACCCTCTCGTCATTGCGAGGAAGGATTCCGACGATAGTCGGAAGACTGACGAAGCAATCTTTTGTTTTATTCGTCATTGCGACCCCTCAGAATGCGGGGGAAGCAATCTGTTGTTCATTCAGCTGTTGCTTTTTAGGCAGACAGATTACTTCGCTCCGTTTCACTCCGCTCGTAATGACGTTCTTCTGTCATTGCGAAGGAGTCTTTAGACGCCAGTCTGAAGACGACTAAAGCAATCTGTTGAACATTCGGCATTGGCTTGACAAACACACAGATTGCCACGCGCCTCCGACAAGTCGGAGCCGCTCGCAATGACGAGTCTCGTGCTTTTTGGACTGCCCCTAACAGAAATTGTATCCTAATTAACCCCGCTGAGATTTAGTCCCGTAGGCACGATACCTTTGTAGCAAAAACAAAAAAGTTAATCCGAGTTCCGTAGGAACGGCACAGTGGAGCGCATTTTACCAAGACCTCCGCAGATTGTTCCGAAGGAACTCCTTACGGAGCAAGCAATCCGCGCTACGGTTCAATTCCGTTTTGCTACTCCAGTCTATTCTACCACAATGAATGACGCGACGCCTGTTCCGCCAGCGGCGGAACCGAAGGCGGGCCTGCCTCTCCGAAAGAGAGGACAAATGACAAATCACTTTATTGCAATTTCTCAATCCTAATTTTCACTGTTCACTGTTATCTGTTCTCTGTTAACTGATTTAC
>JALWGH010000187.1:0-8652 GCA_027013735.1 Melioribacteraceae bacterium | reverse complement strand
CGAAAGAGAGGACAAATGACAAATCACTTTTTAAGTCTTAAGTACCAAGTAACAAGTCTTAAGTAAAAATCATTTTTCTCTGTTCACTGTTATCTGTTAACTGCAAAGATTTAGCGTCTTGCTTGTTGCGGCATAGCCTGAGTGTAGCGATAGCGAAGACGGACTTGTCGCGCCGTAGTCCAGCGAAGCGCTGACTAAGACGGACGTCTCACGTCTTGCTTCTTGCGTCTAGCGTTTAATATCTCTGTTCCCTAAAAAATAAACCTTTCTACAGTCAAATAATTTTAATATTAAAAATCATTATATTTGAAATTATTATTTACATTTATTTAAAGGGCAATAAATGCAAAACCTTGTTGGCAGGATAATCGAAAGTTACCGGGTTGAAGCCCTAATAGGACAGGGCGGAATGGGCATTGTTTACAGGGGATACGACCTTAAATTAGATCGACCTGTTGCAATAAAAATAATGAATATTCAGGCTGCGGATTTAAGCCGTTTCATCGAACGTTTTAGGAGAGAGGCTAAAAACCAAGCAAAGTTAATTCACCCTAACATCGTTACCGTTTACGGCTTTATTGAGGAAAGAGGACTTCTTGGAATCGTAATGGAATACGTCGAAGGGCAAGGGCTGGACGAGATTATCCACAAACAAGGAAAACTTCACCCCTACGATGCGGTTTACATTACCAAGCAGGTTTTAGCCGGTGTGGGATACGCTCATACAAAGGGGTTTATCCACAGAGATATTAAACCTTCTAACATTTTGATTAATAATGAAGGCGTTGCCAAAATAATGGATTTCGGTATTTCGAAATCTTTATTTGAAAAAGGTGTAACGGCTACCGGTGCAAAAGTAGGTACTGTTTATTACATGAGTCCCGAGCAAATCCAGGGCGAGCGAGTTACCCACCACGCCGACATTTATGCCGTTGGTTGCACTCTTTACGAAATGTTGACCGGACAGCCGCCTTTTGTTTACGAGAGTGAATACGACATAATGGACGCACACCTTAAAAAGCAGCCTAAAAAGATTTCTCAGATTATTCCCGGTGCTCCGAAATTGTTAGATGAAATAATAATGACCGCTTTGGCGAAAGACCCGAATCAGCGGTACCCTTATTGCGAAGAATTTATTAAAGATTTGAATAAGCTTGAAAAAGTTCTCACGGAAATGCATTCCCAATTTGCCCAAGGCAAAGTGCTGCGCAAAAAGCCCAAAAAATGGGTAAACATTACTGTTTTTTCAGCTTTTATTATTGCTTTGCTCGCCCTCTCTTGGTTTGTGTACGTTCAAGTTGACGAACTGTTTAAGAGCAAACAATTGGATATGCTCAAGCGGTATTCAATTGAAACGCTATTTAAATCCTCAAATTATTTTCGCGGATTTAGCGCAATTGAAAAAACCGAGTTAGGAATCGGTGCAACGATTAACGCCCTTGAGATGTTCGACAACAAAGACGGAATTGCCGTTGCCGACTCAGGCTACGTAATCACCACAAACGACGGGGGCGCTCACTGGAAAATTGCTGCCCGACTGGATACCGTTACCAATTTACACGATATTTACGTTAAACCTAATGGCAGTATTTTTATTGTGGGAGGACATTCCTCAATATTTTACGGCAAAGACGTTAACAATCTGAATGTTCTAAAATTAAACGGCAACTATGCGTTGTTTAACATTTATTTTCTCAATGAACTTACGGGATTTATTTTAGGTAATCAGGGATTAATCTTAAAAACCATTGATGGCGGGAAAAACTGGCGAAATATTTCTTCTTCCTCTACGGAATTACTTTACGAAATGAAATTTTTGCCCGATATGAAAACGGGATTTATTGAAAACAACAGACGGCGGAGATTCTTGGAGAAAAATCAAACCTTTCACAAATAAATATTTGAAATCAATAGATTTCCTAAACGAAAAAGTCGGATTGATTGTAGGCGGCGGCGGGAGCATATTCCGCACAGACGACGGTGGAGAGAGCTGGAGCAGAACAGAGTTTAAAGAAATAAGAGGGTTAAACAAGGTGCTGTTTGTGAAAGACGACATGGCAATAATTGCCGCAAACAAAGGTCTGATTTTAATCTCGAAAGACTCAGGTTACAGCTGGAAATTATTCGACACAAACACGTTTATTAATCTCACGGATATTTCCATTAGCCCAAATGGGGATATTTACATCGGAGCGGTTTTCGGCACGTTGCTTCATATTAAATAATCAATTAAACAAATAGCCGTATGTCTTTTGAATTAAACAACTTAAAGCACTTAAACAAAAGAGCGGTTGTTTGCATTCTAATTGTGTTTTTAACGAGCTTTGCGCTTCAATTTTTAACAATTACCTCAGTATTTTCCTACGAGTTTTCTGCTGCAATTGCCATTTTACTTTTTATTTTTTGCGGAATTTGTGTAATTAGGAATAATCTTGTACTTAATGATTTAATCATCGGGGAAAATATTTCATTGTTTCCTTTGGCTTTTTCTGCTCCGCTTGTCGTCTCCGTTGTTTACAATATTTTCAAGGGAGCATGTCCGTTTGCCAACGGTTTTAAATTTTATTTTTTGATTGTCCTGCCTGCTCAATTTCTAGGAATTTCCATCGGTGTTTTTATTAACAATATCATGAATGGGAAACTAAGATATTTTGTTTTTTTTGTTTTCCCCGTCATTTTTATTCTTGTGAATTTAATTGAATTTTACTTTTACCCCCAAGTTTACTTTTTCAATCAAATTATTTTGTACTACCCTGGAACTATTTACGACGCTTTAATTAAAGTATCAGGCAAGTGGATTTTATTTAGATATTTTACATTTTTATTGGGTTTCATTCTACTGCTTTTAACCAAAATAAAAATTAGAAAACTGTTAAAAGTAACAATTTTAATTTCCTCCTATTTGATTTTTTTCTTTCTTAAACCTGCTTTTGGCTTTTCAACAACGCTCTCAAAAATAAAAACACAATTAACCATTAACGAAAAAACGGAGCACTTTAATATTATTCTCTCCAAAGATGTTTCGGAAAAAGGGAGAATCTACTTAAAAGGATTGAGTGAATTTTACTTTACGGAATTAGAAAAAGATTTAAAATTAATACCAAAGGAAAAAATCACGCTTATTCTTTTTGATTCGCCGGAGCAAAAGAAAAAAATATTTGGTTCTAAAAATGCCGACATTACAAAAATTTGGCTCTCACAAATTTACCTCGACAGAAATTCCTTTGAAAGCACATTAAAACACGAACTTGTTCACGCTTTTACCAAAGAGATTGGAAACACTTTATTCAAAATGCCGGCTGATTTCAACATCGGGCTTTTGGAAGGATTTGCAACAGCCGAAACAAATAATTTTGACGATTTTAACGTTCATTATCCGGTGAAATTATTTGGCACTAAAAATTCAAAAAAAATATTAAAAGCCGTTTTTAACGGTCTTGGGTTTTACGGGTTAAATTCCCTACTTGCCTACAATTACGCCGGTTCGTTTCTGAAATTTCTAAAAGGGAAATGCGGAATAAAAAAAGTCGAAAAGTTGTACAAAACCGGTAAGTTTGAAGAAATTTTCGGAGTGAATTTTAATGAACTGACGAAAAATTACAAGCATTTCCTCGATTCATTAAAAACAGTCAGTAACCCGTTTGCAAAACAACTTTATTTTGCAAGAAAACCATTAATTAAGAAATACTGTGTTAGAACCACAGCCGAATTAAGGGAGCATGCTAATGTTTTGTTGTCGGAAAAACAATACTTAAAAGCCTACGAAATATTTAAAAAATTATTTGAAAAAATCGGAAGCTCGACCGATTTGATTGGAATGTGTAATGCCGGTATCAAGAGTGGTAGAATCAAGGAAGTCTCTGAAATTTTAGCTAAAAATGTAGAGAAATATTCATCTGCTTCTTCTTATTTTAAGTTATTACTATTGCAAGCAAAGTGCAATATTTTACTAAAAAACAATCAGTTAGCTAATTTAATTTTAACTAAAATTGTAAATATGAACCCTCACCCTGCTTACGTTAATTATGCTGAAATTCTTAAACCATTATTAGAGAAAAAAGTAAATATTTTGAAATTAAGTGAAAAAGAAAAGCAAAAAATATTTGAAGATTTCATTTTCGAGAAAAAAGACGCGCGCTTTGCTCCCGAATTATTAGCAACTATTCAATACGGAGATACAAATATTTCCAAAATAATTAGTAGATTTACAAATCAAATTGACAGTTTAAAAAACCTTAACACGTTTTTATTTTTACAAGTTGCTCGTAGAGCGGAAAAAGAACTGCTTTTTAAAAATGCTGAAATTTTGATTAAAAAAGCTGTTTCTTTAAATACTAATCCCTACAGGAAAGAAGTTTTAAGCGAAGAATTGAGAAAAATCACCTTTTTGAAATCATTTAATAAGAATCTTGCAAATGCAGAAAATTAGAATAAGAGAAATAGAAGAAAAATTAAAAACTCTTGACTTTTTACCGCTTGCAACAAAAACGGCAGACGAACTAAATACAAAAGTATTTTTGGTCGGTGGGTTTGTCAGGGATATTCTATTAAACAGGGAGCAAGCGGATATTGACTTCCTGATTGTAGGTGATGTTTACAAATTTGTTGAAAAATTTGCAGAAAAACTAAAAGTAAAAAACATTTCCGTTTTCCGGAATTACGGTACGGCGCATTTCAAATACAACGACTATGATTTCGAATTTGTGGGAGCAAGGAAAGAATCTTACGACCGTAAAAGCAGAAAGCCAAATGTGTTCGAGGGAACATTCGAAGACGACATTCGCAGACGTGATTTTACAATCAATGCCTTGGCTGTTGCTATTAATAAAAGTGAATTTGGCTTGGTGTACGATTACTTCAACGGTTTGGAAGACCTTAAGAACAAAATATTAAGAACACCTCTTGACCCTTTTGCAACATTTGACGACGACCCGTTAAGAATCTTGCGCGCATTCAGATTTGCCTCGCAATTACAATTTGCTCCCGTTCAAGAAATTTTGGAAGCAGCGGAAAAAATGCGTGAAAGGTTAAAAATTGTTTCTCAAGAAAGAATTACGGATGAATTCTTGAAAATCCTTGCCTCGCCAAAACCTTCCGTGGGCTTAAAATACCTTTACGACACAAAAGTACTTGAAGTGATTTTCCCTGAAATTGCTGCTCTCGGAGGCGTTGACCAGCGAAAGGACTACCACCACAAGGATGTTTTCCTCCACACTTTGCAGGTTGTCGATAATATTGCTGCAAAAAGCGACAATTTGTGGCTTAGGTTTGCAGGCTTGGTTCACGACATTGCAAAACCCGCTACTAAAAAATTTATTGACGGAATTGGCTGGACGTTCCACGGGCACGAGGAAATCGGCGCAAGAATGATGAAAAGAATTTTCAAAAAGCTGAAATTGCCCTTAAATAAATTGGAATATGTGGAAAAATTAGTGCGCTTGCATCTTCGTCCGATGGCGCTTGTGGATAACGAAGTAACGGATTCGGCAATAAGAAGATTTGCCGTAAAAGCCGGCGAGGACCTTGACGATTTGATTCTTCTTTGCCGTGCGGATATTACAAGCAAAAATCCAGTTAAAGTAAAAAATTACTTGCGCAATTACGACATCGTAATGGAAAAAGTTAAAGAGGTTCAGGAAAAGGACAAGTTGCGTGCTTTTCAAAGTCCCGTGCGCGGAGACGAAATAATGAAAATCTGTAATATTCCCCCTTCACGGACAGTCGGCAAAATTAAGAAGGCAATCGAAGAGGCAATCCTTGACGGGAAAATCGGTAATAATTACGAGGAAGCTTACCAATATTTAATGAAAATTAAATACGACATTCTAAGAGAAGACGGAATTATTAAAGATTAAGCTGTGTTAAAAATTTTCGTTTTAAGAACTTTGCTTCTCTAATTTTTTAAAAATAAAAGACCGGCTATTAATAAAATAATTTTAGCGTATCGACTAAAAATTTTTATTTTTACACTTTCGATTTTTACTAATGGTATTTTTACAAATTCCTAACGGGTAATAATGATTAAAAATTTGGTAATAGTGGAATCGCCTGCAAAGGCAAAGACAATTGAAAACTTTTTAGGTGAAGATTTTAAAGTAGTTTCCAGCTACGGACACATTCGTGACTTGGAGAAGAAAAATAACGGCGTCCTGGTAAAAGATAACTTCAAACCTCTTTACCACATTCCTGCCGAAAAGAAAGACGTTGTTAAGCAATTGAAAAAACTTGCCAAGCAAGCGGAAACCGTTTGGCTGGCAACTGATGAAGACCGCGAGGGAGAAGCAATTGCTTGGCATTTGAAAGAAGCGCTCGATTTGCCGAAAGAAAAAATCCGCCGTATTGTTTTTCACGAAATAACAAAACCTGCAATATTAAATGCAATTAAAAACCCGCGCGACATTGACGGCAATCTTGTGCACGCACAGCAGGCTCGCAGGATTCTTGACCGTCTGGTTGGATTTGTGCTCTCCCCCGTTTTGTGGAAAAAGGTAAAGCCGAATCTTTCGGCAGGCAGAGTTCAATCCGTTGCCGTAAGATTGATTGTTGAACGCGAACGCGAAATAATGAACTTCAAGCCGCAAAGCCAATTCAGAGTAACGGGTAATTTCCTTTTAACAAGCGGCGAAGGCAAGGGTAAATCCTTTAAAGCCGAATTACCAAAAAAATTCAAAGAAGAATCCGAAGCCAAAAATTTTCTTGAAATTTGTAAGTCGGCTGATTTTGAGATTTTCTCTGTTGAAAAAAAGCCCTTCACCAAAAGTCCGGCGCCACCTTTTACCACATCCACATTACAGCAGGAAGCAAGCCGGAAGCTCAGATTTTCCGTTGCGAAAACGATGATGATTGCACAAAGGCTTTACGAAGCCGGAAAAATCACTTACATGAGAACAGATTCGGTTAATTTGTCCGACCTTGCAATTGAATCCGCTAAAGAAAATATCGTTAAAAAATTCGGCGAGGAATACTCAAATCCGAGGCAGTACAAAACCAAAACCGCCGGAGCGCAGGAAGCGCACGAAGCAATTCGCCCGACGGACTTTTCGAAGGAGACAATTCAAGGCACAAACGATGAAAAAGCTCTTTACAAATTAATCCGCCAGCGGGCTCTTGCCTCCCAAATGAGTGATGCACAATTGGAGAAAACAACCGCTAAAGTTTCCCTTTCGAACTCGGACGAAAAATTTGTAACCAAGGGCGAGGTTGTTAAATTCGAGGGATTCTTAAAAGTTTACTCCGAATCCAAAACAGAAGAAAACGGAGAGGAAATTCAGGAAGGACTTTTGCCTCAAATGGCGGAGGGTGACAAAGTACAACCTCAAGAAATTACTGCTACACAGCGATTCACTCGCCCTCCCGCGCGCTACACCGAAGCCTCGCTTGTCAAAAAATTGGAAGAGCTGGGAATCGGGAGACCTTCCACCTACGCACCTACGATCAGCACAATTCAAAAACGCGGGTACGTGGTTAAAGGCGAATTGCCCGGCGAGGAAAGGCAGTACAAAGTTTACACACTCACTCCCAAGGGAGAAATAAAAGAAGAAACAAAAACCGAAATTTACGGCGCGGACAAAGGCAAGCTCTTCCCGGCGGACATTGCAATGCTTGTGAACGACTTCCTAATCGACAAATTCCCGGAGGTAATGGATTACAAGTTTACTGCGCACGTCGAAGGTGAACTGGACGAAATTGCACAAGGCTCGCTCGAATGGGACGAAATGTTAAAGGAATTTTACGACCCGTTCCACAAAAAAGTTGAACACACTACGGAAAAAAGCGAACGGGTCAGCGGCGAACGTATTTTGGGCAAAGACCCTGAAACCGGTTGGGAAGTTTCCGCAAGAATGGCGCGCTTTGGTCCAGTCGTTCAAATGAAAGACCCGAACGACCCCGACGCAAAGCCGAAGTTTGCCGGCTTGAAAGCGGGACAAAGATTGGAAACAATTACACTCGAAGAAGCGCTTGAGCTTTTCAAACTTCCACGCAATTTGGGAAAATACGAAGACGAAGAAGTAACGGTTGCAATTGGCAGATTTGGTCCTTACGTTAAACACAAAAATAAATTCTACTCGCTCGGCAAAAATTACGATCCTTATTCCATCACTTTGGACGAAGCAATTGAAGTAATTGAAGCCAAGAGAAAAAGAGACGCCGAAAAAACAATTAAAATTTTTGAGGAAGACGATTCCGTTAAAATTTTGAAAGGACGATGGGGACCTTACTTAAAAGCCGGCAGGATGAATGTTAAAATTCCCAAAGAAATGGTGCCCGAAAAATTGACTTACGAAGAAGCTCTTAAACTCATTGAAGAAGCAAAGAATAAAAAAAAGAAAAAGTAATCCGTAAAATTCTTCGGAGTGTGAAATGAATAAAAAACTATTAACGGCAATATTGATTTTTGCCTCGGTTGTTTTCTTTTCTTCAAACAAAATTTTTTCTTGCACAAACATTTTAGTTAGCAAGGGCGCAACAAAGGACGGCTCGGTAATCATCACCTATTCGTGCGACGGCGAGTTTTTGCCACACCTGCGCTACCGTCCGGCAAAAGACCATTCCCCCGACGAATTCATTAAAGTAAACAATTATTTCGGAAAAATCGGGAAGGTCAAACAAGTTCCGCACACTTACGCCGTGGTTGGCTGGATGAACGAATAT
>JALWGH010000186.1 GCA_027013735.1 Melioribacteraceae bacterium | reverse complement strand
GTGCAGAATTCGTTAACATTGTTGATTTTCCTTCTCTTTTCTGTCGGGCTATTTAACGAAATAAAAGCACAGAGAAACAGCCGGACGGAAGTTTTGACTGTTGTTGTTTTGAGCGTGGTTTTACGTTACGCCCTGTACTTCCTGGAAATTCCGAAAATATTTTTAACGGGCAAAATAATCGACCCGCAATATTTTTCTTCTTCCTTCGGCTTCGGGATTGTCAGTTCCCCGTTGGAATTGACGATTACATTGTTTTTTGTTTTGGGGTTAACATTTTATTCTTTGGCACTTCTAAAAAAATATTTTACCTCTGCAAAAAACACTTCGGGTAGGAATTCTCTCCTGCTTTTCTACCTTGCAGGAGCCATTTCGCCTTTTATTTTCAGGGGTTTCGCCGCATCGGTTAAAAGTTTTATTTTTCAATCCAATCTTCAATATTTTGAAAGCACAAGCCTGTTCCCTCCGCCGATTAACTCTTTAATGCTTTTGGACTTACTTTTCCTTGCGGTCTCTTTTTCAAACTTATTCCTGTTGGTTTTCATTTACTTCTACGGTTCTTACAGAGCCGACAAGAAAAAAATTATTTTTCTTATCCTAATTTTCTTAGTTGAATTTTCTTTCTTCTCATTTATTTCTCATCCCCTGCTCTCTTTGCCGTTGAAAATAATTTCCGTTTTATTTTTAATGTACTTTGCCTACGTTATTTTCATTGCCCCGTCTTCAAGAATGTGGAATTATTTTTTCCTCGTGTTGTTCTCCTCTGTTTTTGCATTGATTGTACTTTCGAATTTCAACGACGAAATCAGGAAGGAATCGATTAAAACAGCTGCGCGCGAATTCAGCCGTCCCAAGGAAAATCTTTACAAGTTTTGGCTTTCGCAATCATTAAACAGCAAAGGAACTATCGAACTGCTTAACAAAGTTTCAAGCGGGGAAGAAAGTCCCTACGCCGCCGTTTTCAAACTTTGGAGTAAACTGCCCTTTCAGAAAGACGACGTCCCGACAAGTCTTGAAATAATTGACTCACAAGGCAATTCCCTCGGTAAATTCAATTACAAATTCCCGGAAAAACTTTCCTTCCCCTTTAATTTTACAATTGAAGATTCTGTAAATGTGTCCGTCGTTAAATTGCCTAACGGAGCAAAGATTGTCCGCGGAGTAAAAAGAATCAACGAAAACAAATTTCTTGTTGTTGACATTCCCTTAGATATCGGCAGCAGAGAATTACTCAATACTCCCGCTTTTGTTGAGACAAAAAGGTTTTTAAATGGAATTCAAATCGGGAGTAAAAATATTTTTGTGCTTAAAGTTACACCGGGAAATATTTTTTACTTTTACGGCAGACCGAACATTACTTCCGAACAAATTGAAAAAATCAGAAAGGCAAAGTTTTCCAACAGGAACGAAGCGTGGCAGGATGCCGAAATTGAAGGAGCGGACTACCAACTTTATTTGCTGAAAGGAAGCAAAACGTTCGGCGGAATTCGAGTAATCGGATTAAAGAAGAGCAGTCTTGCTTTCACATGGTTTCATTTTATTAAATTGTTCTTTTACCATTCGCTCCTGATTTTTGTTGTCTTTATTTTTGCCTTCATGTTTCAAAGTTTGAGAAAGAGAAAATTCAAAATTACATTCCGGCTAAGATTGACTTTGGCATTTTTTGTCGCCGCAATAATTCCTCTGATTTTGCTCGCCCTTTATTTACGCTACACTACAAAAGAAAAAAATGCGGAAGCCATTAACGTCAAACTGAGCAAGCGAGCAATGCAGGTAGAACGTTACTTGAAAGAGCGCGCAACGAACGAAAACCTTTACGACTTAATGGACTCCGCATCCGAAGATTTGGGCGTAAACTTTTCGGCGTTTTTCGATTCGGTAGTGGTCTATTCTTCGTACGACCAATATTTTGAGGCGGGATTGCTCAAGCCACTTAGCCCTTTCCCCGTTAACGTTGAACTCTTAAAAAAAGAAAAATTTAAAACATTATTTAATGACAAAATTGAAAATTACCGTTACCATTCAGTCTTTTACAAAACCGGCATAGGCAACAACTTAATAATAGAAGTCAACGATGCGTTTAACACAATTCGTTTACCGATGTCCCAAACGGAATTTGACATTTTCCTATTCGGCATTTACGCACTGGCTTTCATCTTTGCGCTAATACTCTCCACCTTTTTGGCAAATCAAATTTCCAATCCCATTCACAAATTGACGCGGGCAACCGCTTCCGTTGGGCAGGGAGACTTAAACGTACGCATTGACGACGTTTACAAGGGAGAAGTGGGCGAGCTTGTTAAAGGCTTCAATTATATGGTTAAGGAGCTCAAACGCGGACAAAAAGAACTCAGCAAATTGGAAAGGGAAATTGCTTGGAAAGAAATGGCAAGGCAAGTTGCACACGAAATTAAAAATCCTCTAACCCCTATGAAACTTAGCGTTCAACATCTTCAAGCGGCTTACAGGGATAATTCGCCGAAGTTCAAAGATATTCTGGAAAGGGTTACCTCCACTTTAATCGAGCAAATAGAAACATTGAAAAATATTGCTTCGGAATTCGGCAACGTGGCAAAAATGCCTCACGGCGAGTTAAAGAAAATAAACATCACAAAAGTTATTCGTGATGCGGAAAACTTGTTTAAAGAAGAAAATATTTTGATTGAAGTAAAATCTCCAGAAGATAATATTCCGGTAATGGGAGACGAAGATAATTTGCGAAGAATATTTATTAACTTAGTCAGGAATTCAATTCAAGCCGGCGCGAAAAGAATTTCCTTCGTAGTAGAAGACTCTGAAAGCTCAACAATAATAAGGGTTACGGACGACGGGCACGGGATTCCTCAAGAATATCAGGAGAAAATCTTCGAGCCAAATTTCACAACTAAGCCGGAAGGAATGGGACTCGGGCTTTCAATTGGGAAACAATTTTTGGAAAGCATCGGAGCAAATATTACGCTTGAAAAATCTTCCGCCGAAGGTACAACGTTTTTAATAGTTTTTCCAAAGAGGAGTAACAAATGAATACGTTAACTCCCTTCCAGAAAAAAGCAATGGAGTACACCCGCCACATTGCTCTTACGGCTAATGCCGGCTCCGGCAAAACTTTTGTGCTCGCAAAGAGATTCGTTGAAATTGTTCTTGAAAAAAATTTGCCTTTAAGTAAAATTGTTGCAATTACCTTCACGGAAAAAGCCGCGGGCGAACTTTACAAGCGAATCGCCGAAGAAATTAACGATAGATTAAAAAAGGAAAAAGACAAAAAGAAAATTTCAATTCTACGAAGAATACGGCGCCAACTTGTGTCGGCT
>JALWGH010000185.1:33421-33990 GCA_027013735.1 Melioribacteraceae bacterium | reverse complement strand
GTACCTATGTTAATTGACAGGTTTTTTCTCTTAAGAATTTTTTCTAAATTCCATTTCACGGTGAACCAATACAATAAAACTAACTTACCGAAATCGTTTAAGAGAGTTGTTAGGTTTTATCTATTACAAAATTTCCAGAGTTATCTCTTGGATTTTATCACAGTCAAAATTACGAACTATCATCTCTTTTGCTAATCCCCCTAAGGTTAATGACTTTCAATTATCTTTGTTCGATGATTGGTGTTAAAAAAATGGGGGGTACTCAGTATTAACTAAAAGAGCTTTAAAAAATTTTAAATTATTTGTATATTGCGAAAAAAATGAGGAAAGTTTATGAGAACAAATGAATTAATAAAAGAAATTAAAAGTTTACCCCTTTCACAAAGAATTTATGTTATTGAAAAAGCTATTCATTCTGTGAGAGAACAAGAAGAAAAAAACAAATTAAAAAAGCTGTCGATATTCTTCTTGATGACTATAATAACGATGAAGAGCTCATTGCTTTTACAAACTTAGATTTTGAAGAATTCCATTAAACAAAATGAACACAAGTATTAAAAAGCATATTT
>JALWGH010000185.1:0-33411 GCA_027013735.1 Melioribacteraceae bacterium | reverse complement strand
CTACTAATTTTATAAATATGATTTTATTTATCGCGGGTAAGCTCAAATTTAATTACCCACACTATTCGACATAGAACCAAAAAAAACAAATTCTCTGAAATACTTACTTCGGAAGGTGTTCAAATATATGGCTAATCTTAAAGATAAGATTGAAGCGGAATAGGAGAACGATATTGAGCATTCTGAATCAATAGAATTACTTGATTGAAGGTACAAAATGAACACAAGTATTAAAAAGCATATTTTTATTGTATTGGGGATTTTAATTTTTTCTTCAATAAGTTGTAATGACTCCGTTGTTGAACCTCAATTTAGCGAAAATCTTATTGCCAACGGAAGTTTTGAAATCGACAATCAGCCGTCATTGGAAGGTTGGGGGTTTGGAAACCCGAAGCTCGCCGAGCCGGTTAACAAAGGTGCGCCAAACAGCGGGAACTGGTCTCTGCAATTAACATCTGATTGGGCTCCCACAACAGGTTTTGCATATACTCCGGTTACTAACTTAAAAGCCGGAGATATAGTTGTTTTATCAGCTTACGTGCGTGGTTACGGACGCTATGGCGGAAGAGGAATAATCGGACTGCTTGACGGAGATAGTGCGAAAAGTGTTTCATCCGGGTACGATACCGTTTGGACTCAAATATCAATAACCGATACTTTAACTTTGGCTCAAACAGATACGATATGGGTGTTTCTTTCTTCACCGTCGACGGAGATAATACCGTATCAACAATTGTTTGATGACGTAAGGCTTGAAAAAATTTTAAAGTAAACTCATTTCCAGTAAACGATTTAAAAAGTCTCGCAAAAGAGGAGCGGGTTTCACAATAAGCAAAACCCGCTGAAAATCACTTAAAAATTTCTTTTAGATAAGCTAATAAGTCTTCGGTTTTAACCTTTGCTCTGTCGCCTGTCTTGCGAACTTTAACCTCAACCGTTCCTTCTTTCAAGCCTCGTTCGCCTACAATAACCTGCACGGGTAAACCGATTAAATCTGCGTCGTTAAATTTAAAACCTGCCTGTGCGTCAACTCTGTCGTCAAAAAGGACGTCGTATCCTGCACCGGTAAGCTCTTTGTAAATTTTTTCGGATGTCTCGCTTACGACTTCTTTTTTCATATTAAGCCCGAGCAAGTGAACATCGAAAGGTGCAAGCGGTTTTTTCCAGAGTATTCCCTTCTCATCGTGGTTTTGCTCAATGAAACAAGCAAGCACTCTCTCAACCCCGATTCCGTAACTGCCCATGATAATCGGCTGGGACTGCCCGTTTTCGTCAAGGAATTCAGCACCGAGAGCTTCCGAGTATCTCGTGCCGAGTTTAAAAATGTGTCCGAGTTCAATTGCTTTAAAGACTTCAAGTTCTTTACCGCAGCGGGTACATTTTTCGCCGCTTTGCACTGTACGCAAATCGAAGTATTCAATTTGAGGCACGTCCCGTTTCAAATCGATTCCGCCGATGTGGTAATCGTTCTTGTTTGCGCCGGAGTAAAGGTTGTTGCCGTCTTTCAAGCGGAGGTCGGCTATTATTCTGCCCTTAAATCCGATTGGTCCTATTGAGCCGGCGTCTGCACCGGTTATTTCTTTGAGCTCGTCCGGGTGTGCCGGACGAACCGCTCCGCCCAAAACGTTTTCCAATTTTGTTTCGTTCACTTCGTCGTTGCCGGACATCAGCACAAGCACCGGTTCGTCGTTGTAAATGTAAATTCTGGATTTTGCCGTTTCGCGCTCGTCAATTTTTAGGAACTCGCATAGCTCATCGATCGACTTCACATTCGGAGTGGAAATTTCGTAAATTTCTCTGCTTTCTGTGTGTCTTTTAACCGGTTCAATTACCGATTGAGCTACTTCAACGTTAGCGGCGTAACCGCAATGCTCACAATAAGCAACTGTGTCCTCGCCGGCATCGGAGCGCACCATAAATTCTTCCGATTTACTTCCGCCCATTGCGCCGCTGGAAGCGCCTACGACAAAATATTTAATTCCGACGCGGTCGAAAATTTTCCTGTACGCTTTGTCGAGCATTTCGTAAGATTTGTCCAGTCCCTCCCAAGAAGAGTCGAAAGAGTAAGCATCTTTCATCAGGAATTGCCGTCCGCGAATTACTCCGCTGCGGGGTCTCGGCTCGTTGCGAAATTTTGTCTGGATTTGGTACCAAATCTGCGGGAGGTCTTTGTAAGATTTTAATGCGCCTTTTGCGTGGTAAGTCATTATTTCTTCGTGAGTGGGCGCCAAAACGTAATCGCGGTTTTTGACGTGGAACATCGTATCGCCAAAGGCTTCTACTCTGCCCGTTTGTTCCCAAATCTCTTTTGGGTTTAATGCCGGCAGGTGGAATTCCTGCCCGCCGATTGCGTCCATTTCTTCGCGGATTATTTCGATTATTTTTTTCAGTACCTTGTAGCCAAGCGGAAGGAAGGAATAAATTCCCGCCGAAAGCATCCGTACCATTCCCGCGCGAACCATTAAAATGTGGCTGGGAATAACCGCATCGGCAGGTACTTCTTTTAATGTCGGAATAAAATTTTTACTTTGTCTCATTGTGCCGTATAAATTAATTGAAAAATAAACCGTAAAGATAATAAAGGGGAGCGCAAATTTAAATTTGCTTTGCTTATTTTACGATAGAAAAATCTCAAACAATTTGGTGTGAAAGTTGAACAAGCAAAAATCTTTTGGCGATATGTCTCCCTCAGAACTTAGGGAAAGACTAATTGAAGCGGCAAATACTGTTGCCGATTATTTTGAAGAAATTGAAGACTACCCCGTCCTGCCGTGGATTGAAGAGGGAGAATTAAAACGGAATTTGCCCCCATTACCGCCTGAAGAAGGAGAAGAATTCGAAAAAATATTCAAAGATTTTCGGGAAAAAATCCTTCCCGCTGCTACGCATTGGAACCACCCGGGATTTCACGCTTATTTTAATTCGACATCCAGCGCTCCCGGAATTATTGCCGAGCTTTTCTCCGCGGCGCTAAACCAAAACGGAATGCTTTGGAAAACTTCCCCCGCTTCGGCTGAGTTGGAGGAAGTTGTTTTGGATTGGTTCAGGCGGGAGATTAAACTGCCCGAAACTTTCCGGGGAATCATTTACGACACTGCCTCCGTAAGCTCGATGCATGCAATTGTTGCCGCGCGGGAAAGGCTGAAAGGATTAAACATTCGGGAAAAAGGAATGGCCGGACGGCAGGAGCTCTGCCCTTTAACTATTTACATTTCCGAGCAGGCTCATTCTTCAATCGAGAAAGGAGCAATTACAACAGGGATTGGTTTGGAAAACGTACGTAAGATTCCCGTAAACGAAAATTTCGAGATGCGGACGGACTTGCTCAAAGAAGCAATTGCCGAAGACAAGAAAAACGGCAAAACTCCTTTCTGCGTTGTGGCAACGGTCGGCACAACTTCCACAACAAGCATTGATCCCGTAAACGAAATTGCGGGAATTTGCCAGGAAGAAAATCTCTGGCTGCACGTTGATGCCGCTTACGCCGGAGTAACAGCAATGCTGCCCGAGTTTCGCAAATATTTCGAGGGAATGGAAAAAGCCGATTCGATTGTAATCAATCCGCACAAATGGTTATTTACGCCGATTGACTTGAGCGTGTTTTTTGTCCGTGATTTTAAACATTTGAAGGACGCCTTTAGCCTCGTACCTGAATATTTAAAAACAGACAAAGACGAAAAAGTTACCAACTACATGGATTACGGAATTCAATTGGGCAGGCGGTTTCGTTCTCTTAAGTTGTGGTTCATCTTTCGTTACTTCGGGGTGGAAGGACTCCGGGCAAGACTCCGGGAACACATCAGGCTGGCAAGGCTGTTTGAGGAATGGGTGGAAAGAAGCGACCGCTTTGAAAAACTCGCGCCTGTTCCTTTTTCCACGGTTTGCTTCCGCGCCAAGCACCACAAGTTGGACGAAGAAACAACCGACAAATTCAATCTTGAGTTAATGAACGCGGTAAACTCCGACGGACGGATTTTTATTTCGCACACGGTTTTAAATGGAGTTTTCTCTTTGCGTTTTGTTGTTTCGGGAATAAGGCACAACGAGGACGGCGTTAAAAAAGCGTGGAAAATTATTAACGATTTTTACGAAAAGAAACTCGGGGAGTTTTTGTAAAAAGCTAATACCTACGCGAAGCTCTTGTGAGCCTGTCCAGAATAGCAACGCCGAGCCCTTCTGCGGGAGGCTTTTCCGCCAGAATAATTTCCGCGCCGGAGGCTTCCAACTCGTGCAGGAATGAAAACAAATTCGCCGCCGCTTCTCTTAAATCTCCTTTGCACGAAAGGCATTTAACCGAAACAAATTCCTCCTCGTTTTTTATTTTGCAGAAAAACAATGCCGCTTTTTTCTTTCCTGAAATTTCTTCCTCTTTTACACTTTCGAAAAATCTCAATGGAATTTTGGGAGAGTAGTGGAAAGGAAGTTGACCGGGAGAGTTGGGTTTTTGAGTCTCCGTTTTTGTTTTTAATTTTCCTGTGATTTTTTCAATTTCTTCAACCGGCAAACCGCCCGGACGCAATAAGAAAATTCCTTCGTCGGAAATTTCGATTATTGTTGATTCTATTCCTATTTCAGTGCTTCCGCCGTCAAGAATCATTTCCACTTTGTTTCCCAATTGGTTAGCTACGTGCTCGGCGGTTGTGGGACTTAGAAACCCGAAAGCATTTGCACTTGGTGCTGCAACAGGCACGCCGGAGTATTCAATTAATTTCCGCGCAACCTTATTTGCAGGCATTCTCACGGCAACGGTGGTATTTCCGGCGGTTACGATTTCCGGCACAATCTTTTTCTTCTTCAAAACAAGCGTTAATGGTCCCGGCCAAAATATTTTAATTAATTCTTTGGCAATTTTGTTTTCCGCTTCGGCTATTAGGTTAATTTGCTCAAAAGAAGCAATGTGCAGAATTAACGGATTAAAAGTAGGGCGTTGCTTTGCTTCGAATATTTTTGCAACCGCAATCTCGTTTAAGCCGTTAGCGCCCAAGCCGTAAACGGTTTCGGTAGGGAAAGCAACCAGCCCGCCGGACTTAATTATTTCCGCTGCTGCTTTAATATTTTCTTCTGTGGCTTTGTAAACGTTCATTTAAAATCAAAATTTATTGGCAAATATACTCAAAGGATTTTAACTTTGTAAAAAGGAAAGAAAAAGCAATGACTGTTACAAAAGAAGAGTTAAAAGAATTTAAAAAATTTGCCGAACACCTTGCGTTGGAAAGCGGCAGAGTTATTAAACCTTATTTCTTCAGTGATTTGAGCGTACAAACAAAAGACGATTCGACCCCCGTTACGGCTGCAGACAGAAAAGCGGAAGAGTTAATCCGTAATTTGATTGAAAAACATTTTCCTAATCACGGAATAATCGGAGAAGAGTTTGGTAAAAAGGAAACCGGCTCGGAGTACACTTGGGTTTTAGACCCGATTGACGGGACAAAAAGCTTTATTGCGAAGATGATTACTTTCGGCACATTGATTGCACTGCTGAAAAACGGCAAGCCTGTTTTGGGAGTAATTAATCAACCTGTTTTGGAAGAACTTTTAATAGGAGATAATTTTACTTGCGAATTAAACGGTATTAAAACAACGGTTAGGCAATGTGATTCTTTAAACAAAGCTTTGCTCTTAACAACAGACCACTTGAATGTTTACAAGTACAAGAACGGCAAAAAGTTTGAAAAATTAATTAGAGAAGTCCGTCTTTACAGGACTTGGGGGAATTCTTACGGCTACTATTTGCTTGCCACGGGTCGGGCGGACGCAATGATTGACCCGATAATGTCCCCATGGGATTTGCTCCCGTTAATTCCTATCATTAAAGGTGCAGGCGGAATAATTACCGATTACGAAGGTAGAGACCCGGTTAAAGGGGACAGTACAATTGCAGCAGCTCCGGGAATTCACGGGAAGATAATTCAAATTTTGAACTAATTGATGCTGCCTTTTCTGGTGCGAGTTCTTAATTGGCGTTAAATATAAGAAAGAAGAAACGAGAAATAAGAAATCCGTCTTCGCCCTCACTTTGTTCGGGCTACGCCGCGACAGGTGTCTTTCGCTAGACGCGAGACGCTAGAAGTAAGACGTTAGGACTATTCAGAGAACAGATAACAGTGAACAGAGACTTAAGACTCGTCACGCGTTACTTAAGACTTATTTAATTGAAAATTGAAAGTGGAAAATTTTACAGCGCTGGATGATTGGATGCATGGATGAATGGACAATTGGATTGCTTACTTCCCACGTTTGACTTCTCCCTTCTCTTAAAATCAGCAAAAATAAAATTTTATTTCGTAAAGGATTTGAATTTATCTACTCGATTCCATAATTTTGTTTCGAGTTGTTAAAGAAATTCAAGGAAATCTTGGAAGTGAGAAAATGATGCCTGTCAAGCCGAAACGTGGTTTTAAAAAAAGCATTCTTGTTTTAACTCTGATTTTATTGGGGTTTACAACCACTACGGCTCAGGATTACCTTGTTTTTGGCATTCATCCCTATCTGTCAAGAAAAGAAATTATTAAAAGATTCTCGCCTTTAAGAATTTACCTTTCTAAAAAATTAAAAAGAGGAATAATTATTAAAATTGGCTACTCTTATGCAAACCATATTAAAAGTATCGGATTAAATAAAGTTGATATTGCATTTGTTGGTCCCTCCGAATACGTTTTACTTCTAAATGAATATGGCTATCAAAAGACAGTGGGGACTTTGGATGTTAACGGTAAGCCATTCTTTAGGGGAAAAATTATTGCTTCTAAAGATGCACCAATATTTTCAATAAAAGATTTAATTGGCAAATCCTTTGCTTTTGTACAAAAAGAATCTACGATGGGATTTATTGTCCCTAAGAAAATGCTGCTAAAAGCAGGAGTAAAATTAAGTTCTTTAAAATACTACAATTTTGTTGGAACCCACGAGAATGTGGTTTACGGAATTCTTGCCGGAGACTATGACGCGGGGGCGGTTAAAGAAGAAGTTTACAACAGATTCAAAAACAATGCAATAAAAGTAATTGCGACAACTCCTCTAATGCCTGAGCATTTGTTCTTGGTTAAAAGGACTATGCCTAATAAGTTTTTTCGCAAAATACAACAAGCATTTTTTGACCTGAATAAAACCAAGGAAGGCTTAAATGTTTTGAAATCAATAAACTCGGAAGCAACGGGAATAGAACCTGCGAACGACAAGAATTATGACGTTTTAAGAGAATATATGAAGTAATTTTAATAATGTTTAGTCTAAAAAAAATATTGCAAAAAGAAAAAAGCAGGCTTATAGTTTGGGGACTCATTTTTTTTCAAGTGTTAGTAGGTGGGGGAACTTTATTTTATTATTTTAATCTACAAAAGAAAAAGGCTGCAAAAAATTTTAATACTAATCTTTCAATTGTAATAGTAACATTAAAAGATTATTTACAAAAGGGTGATTACACAGGAGCCCGTTCTTATTTGAATAAATATATGCTTATAAAAAAACATTCTTGCGCTAGTATTTCGTTAGTTTCAAAAAATAAGTTTGTTATATTTCAAAAAACAAACATAAAAGATCCCGAGCATTACCTAAAAAAGAAAATTTCAATACATTATTCTTACAGGGGCAAAGCAATATTAACCATTACATTTACCACGGAATATCTTTACATCAATACTTTATACCTGTTTTTTGTTTTGTTAGTAATTATTACTGCTTCGAGCATCCTACTTTTAATACTCAACAAAGAATATCTCGTCAGAAAAAGAACATTAGAAAGTTTAAATAATAAAAACCAGGAGTTAAGAAAAGCTTATGATGACCTTCAAGAAGAAGTTAGAAAAAGAAAAGAGCTGGAAAAAGAAACACGTGAGAAAAGCGACTTCCTTGAAAAAGTAATGAAAACAGTAACAAATCCTTTTTATGTAATAGATGCCCTTGATTATTCAATAGTTTACGCAAATCCAGCGTCCCAATTGGAAATAGGGCGGAACAAAATCTACTGCCATTGGGAAACTCACGGATTACCTGAGCCGTGCAGTGGAGAAAATTACCCCTGTCCATTAAAAATTGCAAAAGAGACCGGCAAGCCCAGTGTGGTTGAACATAAACATCGGGATAAATTAGGCGCTGAAAAAATCTTCCGGATTTACGGTTATCCTGTCTTTGACGAATCGGGCGAACTCATTCAACTTATTGAGTACAACGTTGACATTACCGAATTAAAGGCTAAAGAGGAAGAATTATTCAAATTAAAGCTTGGAATAGAAAAGTTAGAAGAAGCGGTATTTATTACGGATATTGACGGCAAAATTGACTTTGTAAATCAAGGTTTTCAGAAACTTTACGGCTACGAGCCCAAGGAAGTGCTTGGTAAAACTCCAAGGATATTAAAATCAGGCAAACATCCCCCAAAAGTTTACGAAAAACTTTGGAATACTTTGCTTAGCAAAGAGACATTTACGGGAGAAATTGTAAACAAAACCAAAGACGGTAAGTTAATTACCGTAGCCGCATCGGCTTCGCCTATTATTTCCGACGGCGAAATAATTGGCTTTTTGGCAATTCAGAAAGACATTACAGAGGAGGTGAAAGCAAAGAAATTATTAAAAGAAGCAAAAGAAAGAGCCGAAGCCGCCGACGCAATGAAAGGAAGATTCCTTAAACAGATTTATCAGGAAATTGAAGTACCTGTTAAATCCTCGCTTAAATACGGTAAACTCTTACTGAAATATATGTCTGCGGAGGAAGATGGGGAAGTCAATTATATTCTTCAGAATTTACAGAAAAACGGAATCCGAATAATGCGGAACACCGAGCTTGTGCTAAATTACGCCGAAATAGAACTTGGCGATTACAAACCTGTAATTGATTACATTGATTTGTTTGAGGAGGTTATTCTTGAAGTATTTCAGAAATTAAAACCCGAAGCAGAAAGAAAAGGCTTGCGTTTTAAAATTAACAATGAAGCAGAAAACGTTTCAGTTCAAGGTGATATTAATTCTTTGAGAAATATTTACTTAAACCTTATTGACAACGCAATAAAATACACACCCGAAGGAAGCGTTGAAGTAACCCTTTTTGTAAAAGACGGGCACGTTGTTTCCGAGGTTAAGGATACCGGAATAGGAATGTCGGAAGAATTTATGCAAAATATTTTTAAACCTTTTTCAATTGATGTTTACGAAAGCAACATGACAGGTGGAATCGGAATGGGGCTTGCGCTCGTTAAAAAGTATTGCGAAATTAACAATATCAAACTTGAGGTTGAAAGCAAAAAGAATAAGGGAAGTGTTTTCAGACTAATATTTTCGTGAGGGAAAAGATGAGCAACTATCAACAAAGAGAAAAGGTAGAAAATCTTTTTGCGGAGCTTGAACGGTTAAAGGTTACAAACCAAACTTTGTCCGAACGAACTACCGAGACGGCTAAGATAATAGAAGTTAGCCGCGAGCTCTTGAAATTAAACGACAGGGAAAGCATCATTGATTTTACCTTGAGGCGCTTTTCCCTTGCGGAAAATTTTCCCTACGTTGCTTTTTGCAAAGTGTCCGAAGAAGGAAAAGCAAAAATAACAAGGGAATACACATCCTTGCCAATAGAGGGTAATGCGCTTTCGGAGTTTAGTATCGGCAGAAGTCTAATTAAGAAATTATTTTCAGAAGAAGGACTTTTCATTAGAAAAATATCTGACGGCAACGATGAAATAAAATTCAAGTTAAACTTTAATGACTTTACTCCCGCCTACGCTCTTGCAATCGCAGTTGATTTTTCCGGCACAAAAGAATTTTTCTTTTTTGTTACAAGCAGAAATGACTTGTCCCGCTTGAGGAAGAAAATTATTGCAATACAAAGCGCTCTCGATTTAATTAAATTAAGAATTGAAAACATTTACTTGACGGAAAACCTCGAAAAGAAAAACAAACTTCTTGAGGCTCGTATTAAAAAGACAAACGGGGCGTATGCTTGGGACAAATCTCTAAATGAGATTTTAATCGACGTTTCTCCTCACGCCTTGGTTGTAACAAGAGCGGAAGACCACGTAATCGTTGAAGTAAACAAAGCTTTTTTGAGAATTACAGGTTTGCCAAAGGAAAGCATATTGGGAGAAAATTTTATTGATGCCGACATTTGGGAAAACGAATCGGAAAGGGAAAAGCTAAAAAAAGAGATATTGTCAGGCTCTCGGTTCGAAAATTTTAAAGCAATGATTAAATCAATTAGAAGCACTTCAAGTTTTATTTCAATAAGTTCGTACGATTTTTCTGTTAGCGAAGTTAATTATAAACTCTACGTTTTGGCGGACATTACGAGATTAAAATCAATGAGCGAAAAGCTGTTCCATGCCGAGCAAAAATATTTTAGAGTTTTCAACGATGCTTTAGCCGGAATCTTATTACTTGACAATAACGGTATTATTATTGAAGCAAACAAAAAAATGATTGACCTTACAGGGTACGAAAAAGAAGAAATGTTAAATCAACACATTACTAATTTTTTCACAAAGGAAGAATTAAAAGTTAAGCCGGCTCAATATTCGGTATTGCAAATCGGGCAAGAAATCTCAATGGAGAGGGAACTGCTCAGAAAAGACGGGGCATTGGTGCCGGTAGAAATACGGGCTAAAAAAACCGAGGCAAACGAGATCCAGATATTTTTCAGAGACTTGACTGAAATAAAAAAAGCAGAGAAGGAAATCAGGGATAATGAAGAAAAATACAGGAAACTAATTTCCCTTTCGCCAATCGGAATGTTAATAGTTCAGGAAGGGAAAATCGTTTTCTCTAATGACGCTCTTGCCAAAACTCTTGGTTACGAAAAAGCGGAAGACATTATCGGAAAAGAAATTTTTAGCTTTATCCACCCGGATTATTTGCAATCTGCAAAAGAAAGGATGGAAAATCTATTTGCCGGAGAAAAAAGTGTTAATGGACAAGAAGAAATATTTGTTCGTCAAGATGACACCCTTGTAAACGTATTAATTTACGCACAACACATTAAATACGAGGGCAAGCCGGCAGTGCAAGGTTACATTTACGATATTACGGAAATTAGAAAGAGCGAAGAGCTAATAAAACTTGCACAAAAAAAAGCCGAGGCAGCGGACAAGCTAAAAACGGAGTTCATCGCGCAAGTCTCCCACGAAATGAGAACACCGTTAAACATTATTTTTAATTATTTGGCTTTGCTCGAAGAAGAAATGGACGAAGACTTTAAAGAAAAACACGAAATGGAATTGGAAACAATTAAGAAAGGCAGCCGCAGGCTTGAACGAACGGTAGATTTAATTTTAAATGTTACCGAAATGGAGTTGAACTACTACTCTCCTAAAATCAGGGAGTTTGACCTTCACGATGACGTTTTGTTTAACGTCTATTACACTTACAAAGAAAAAGCCGAAAAGAAAGGGATTAAAATCTCGTTAAAAAAGAACACAAAAAACACACTTTTGAAATCCGACTTTAACGCTGTGAATAAAATAGCCGAGCAACTGATTGACAATGCCGTGAAGTTTACAAATGAAGGAAGCGTTAACATTGTTGTTGGCAGGGACAATTTAAACCGTCTTTATTTTGAAGTAAGCGACACGGGAATAGGGATTAAAAAAGAATTTCTCAATAAAATATTTACTCCGTTTTCACAGGAGTCCGAAGGCTCTACGAGGCAGTACCAAGGGCTCGGTCTCGGGTTAACGCTCGTTAAAAAATATTGTGAAATAATTGGTGCGGAAATATCCACAAACACTGAAAAAGACAAAGGCACAACGTTCAAAATCCTTTTTAATCAGCAGGAATTTTAATAAGCCCACAGAAATTATTGAATGGTTTTTATTCGTGCGTCTGCAATAATCAGCTCGTCGTTATCGGTAATTCCAACGGGATTCAAATCAAATTCCGTAATCAGCGGATTAACAAGCATTAGCTTGGCAGTCATTTGAATTACGGATTTAATTTGCTCAATATTCACGGGCTTTTCGCCCCGCACGCCTTTTAATATTTCTCCCATTTTTGTTTCAGTAATCATTTCTTCGATGTCTTCTTCACAAAGCAATGCCGAACGTAAGGAAACATCATTGAAAACCTCAACGTATTTACCCCCGCTACCAAACATTACGATTGGACCAAAGGAAGCATCTCTGTAAGCACCTATTAACAATTCGTGCTTAAAATTTAAGAAGGGCTGAACAACAAAATATTCAAGCTGTTTTCCTTTTTCAAAGTAGGAGCTTTTTATTTCTTCCGCCGCTTCGAGCAATTCGGTTTTATTTTTAATATTTAATTTTACTCCCTTAAATTCGCTTTTGTGAGAGACACCCTCGGCAAAGCCCTTTAATACAAGGGGAAAATCAATGTCGTTAAATTCCTCTACCTTTTCGGGTAAAAGCACCACCTCCTTGACCAAAGGAAAACCGGACTCATTTAAAATTCTTTTTGTTTCCGTAGGATTTAAAAATCCCGACGTCCCGTTTACTTTCGTTGTTTTAAGTCGAGAGAGAAGCTCAGCATATTTTTTTCTATTCCTGTTTAACTGTTCTTGTTTCCGTTTGTGGAAAAGCATTTGGGAAATAACAACGGGAGGCTCTTCGGGCTTTCGGAACAAAGGTTTGTTAAAGTTCGACTCTGCACGGTATTTTTCCCAGAACTCGGGCAAAGGCATTACCGCTTGCAAAACAGGTTTTTCAGATTGAATTAAATTAATGCTCTCCACTACACCAAACGGTTCAACCATTACGGGTTCAACAAATATTGAAATTACAGCGTCAACGTTGTCGTCCTTGAGAACCGTCTCAACTGCGTTTTTGTAATTTTCCGCCGTGCCGCCGGGGAGTAAATCAACCGGGTTTTCAATGCTGCCGTTGGGATGAACAATTGTGCGCAGTTTTGTTTTTGTCTCTTCCGAAAACACAGCCAACCTCAAGCCGTTTTTTTCGAGTGCGTCAACGGCAAGAATTGCCGGACCTCCGGCATTCGTTACAACCCCGATTCTATTGCCTTTAGGCAGTGGGAAGTTCTCAAAACCCTTGGCAATATTGAACAATTCGGTGATGTCTTGCGCGCGTATTATTCCGAACTGTTTAAGGAGGGAATCAACAACAACGTCCTTTGCGCTCAACGCCCCGGTGTGAGAAGAAGCCGCCTTCATTCCGCTTTTGGTTCTGCCTGCTTTTAAAACTATGGCGGGCTTAGTGATTTCTCCTTTAATGAACGGAATTAAAAATTCAAAACCGTTTTCAAAGCTTTCCAAGTAGTAAGTTAAAATTTTAATGTTCTCGTCGTCTTTCCAGAAAAGCGTAAAATCGTTTTCGGTTAAGTCCGCTTTGTTTCCCACGCTAATAAAATGGGCAAACCGGATGTCCGTTTCCCTCAATGAATTCAGCACGGCGGCGCCGAGCGCCCCGCTCTGCGAAAGGAAAGCAATGCTGCCTTTCTCCGGCTTCTCCGCTACAAAGGTTGCATTGAGTTTTACATCGTCAAGCGTATTGATTACCCCCATACAGTTAGGCCCAACTAAGCTTGCCCCTCCTTCCGAAATGATTTGTTTTATTTTTTCTTCTTCGGCAGCGCCTTTCTCTCCCGTTTCCTTAAAGCCTGCCGTAATTAAAATAATTGCATTGGTCCCTTTTGCGAGTAATTGCTTAATCGAATCCTCAACAAACTTTTTCGGTGTAACTACAATGCCAAGTTCAGGCGCTTCGGGTAAATCCGCAATTGAACGGTAGCATTTGAATCCGAGAATTTCTTCCGCCTTCGGATTGACAGGAAACACTTTGCCCTTGTAGCCGTAAACCATAATCGTTTTCAGTAGTTCGTAGCCAATGCTTTTTCCTTTTGTGGATGCACCCGCAACGCAAACGGATACGGGGTAAAAAAAACTGCGGATGTTTTCGTTTGTTGACGGCATTTTTTACTGCCTCAATTTTTCAATTAAAATTTTGTTAACCATTTGAGGGTTTGCCTTGCCTTTTGTTTCCCGCATTACTTGTCCCACAAGGAAACCTAAAACTTTTTCCTTCCCGTTTTTGAATTGTTCGACTTGAGCGGGAAAGTCTGCTATTATTTTTTCAACCGCTTTTTCAATCGCAGAAGAGTCGCTAATTTGTGCAAGATTTTTTGCCTTTACAATTTCTTCCGGCGTCTGTCGTGTTGAAAGCATTTCCTCGAAAACGTCCTTTGCAATTTTGCCGGAAATAGTTCCTTTCGAAATTAACCCGACAAGTTTACCCAAGTTTTCGGGAGGAACGGGAAACTCTTCAATGGAAATTTTGTCGCGGTTGCAAACTTTTAACACTTCGCTCATCACCCAATTGGAAACGGCTTTGAAATCGGTAGTTACTTCCGCCGCTTTTTCAAAATAATCTGCAAGCGGTTTTTCAGAAGTTAAAATTTCAGCGTCGTATTCGGGGAGGGAGTAATCTTTTTGAAATCTTTCTTTTTTAGCGTTCGGTAACTCGGGCATTTTGTTTTTAATCTCAGTAATCCATTCGTCGGTAATTTGAAGCGGGAGTAAATCCGGTTCGGGGAAGTAGCGGTAATCGTGGCTTTCCTCTTTCCCTCTCATTGAACGTGCTTCGTAATTGTCGGCGTCCCACAGCAAAGTTTCCTGTTCAACCTTCCCGCCTTCTTCAAGAATTTCAACCTGCCGCTCAATTTCAAACTGCAAGGCTTTCTCAACATTCCTGAAGGAATTCATATTTTTAATTTCCGTCCGCGTGCCTAAGTCTGTGCTGCCCTTTAACCTTACGGAAATATTTGCATCGCAGCGGAGAGAACCTTCCTCCATATTACCGTCGCAAATTTCGAGGTAGGTAACAATTTTTCTGAGTGTTTTCAAATATTCACTTGCTTCTTGAGGAGTTCGAATGTCCGGCTCACTAACAATTTCAATCAACGGTGTTCCCGAGCGGTTTAGGTCAACAAGTGAATCGCCGCCTCTGTCGTGAATTAATTTCCCAGCGTCTTCTTCGATGTGAATTCTTTTGATTCTGATTTTTCTTTTTTCTTTACCACTGTCAATTTCCACAAAACCAAATTCACAAAGCGGCTCGTCAAATTGGGAAATCTGGTAACCTTTTGGTAAGTCGGGGTAGAAATAATTTTTCCTTGCAAAAACGGAACGCTTGTTTATTCTGCAATTAACTGCCAGACCCATTAGTACTGCATATTCAACGGCTTTTTTGTTTAATACGGGTAGCGCACCCGGATGTCCCAAACAAACAGGACAAACGTTAGTGTTCGGCGGCGCTCCGAATTTTGTTGAACAACTGCAAAAAAGTTTTGTCTCGGTTAATAGCTGTGCGTGAACTTCCAGACCTATTACGGCTTCGTATTTTTCCAACATCAGTTTTTCCTTAAAATTCATTTGCAAATATAGTAAAGCGAAAAATAAGGGGAGAATAAGGATGCTAATTGAACAAGACGTTAGACGTCCGCCTTCGTCTGCGCTACGCTTGACTACGGCGCGACAGGTCCGTCTTCGTCCCGCATTTTGCGGGACTACGCCGTGACAAGCAAGAAGCAAGATGCCCGCCTTCGTTTTCGCTTCGCTTAACCTCGGCGCGACAAGCAAGACGCCACACTCAGAGGACAGATAACAGAGAGCAGAGAAAATTGAGAGCGGGAATTTGTGACAAGATGATTTGTCATTTGCCTCCGCTAACGTGGCGGGGTCGTCATTCATTGTGGTGGAAAAATTAGGGTGGCAAAATGTTTGTCTGCGTTCTCTGCGCAAAACCTCTGCGTTCTTTGCGTGGCAAGAAACAGCCTTTCAGAGAACAGATAACAGAGAACAGAGAAAAACGATTGTTGTTCAACGATTCAACCCATCCCATCCAACCATCCAATTATCCATTCATCCAAAGCGCAAAAGTTAAACTTGTATTTTCTCTTGACTAAAAATCAAATCTTTTTTATTTTTCGACTGCTTAGTCGAAAATAGAATGGTAAGTCAAATGGCAAAAGAAGACCGAAAAAAAAGAGAAAAAGAGAACCGGAAGCAAACGATATTAAAGTCTGCTCTTTACAGCTTTGCAAAACACGGCTACCACAAATGCAGTATGGATTTAATAGCTGAGGAGGCGGAGCTTGGCAAAGCGACACTTTATTATTATTTCAAAAATAAGGACGAGTTACTCCTTGAAGTTTTGAAAACCGGACTCGAACTGTTTTTCGAGAATATGACCAAAGCGTGGGAATCTCTCGAAGACACCCGTGAAAAGATTGAGGCAATTTCAATTACGGCAGGAGAGTTTTTTGCCGAGCACCCGGATTACTTCAGGCTTTACCTTTACCTTTCTACTCACCCCAAGTTGAACAAAATAACCAGTGAGTCTCTTCGTCCGCTTGTTCAAAACAAGAACAAAGTGTTCATTCAGCTATTTAAAAAAGCCGTGAAAGAAAAACTGGTTAAACCTATTCCTCCTCAGAATCTTGTAAACGTTCTTGGCACTTTAATAATGGGCGTGGGGATGTTTGGTCATTACAAACGAAAATCCGACATTAAGAAAAGAATGAAATTAATCAACGAGATATTTTTTAACGGCGTGCTATTAGACAAAAAGAAATGAGGAAACGATGAAAAAATTTACCGACTGGGTTGTTAGCAATCCGCTAACAACAATTATCTTTATTGTTATTTTAACTCTGTTCTTCGGTTACAGCATCAAGAATATTAAGGTTGATCCCGACATTACATCTTCTCTTCCAAAGCATATTCCGGCAAAAAAACTTTACGACAAAATGAACAAGATTTTTCCAAGCCGTGATTTTGTGCTGATTGCTTACGAAACCGATTCACTCTTTACGCCGGAAACATTACAGGACATTTTTAACATTACCCGTCACATTGAACAAATACCGAGCGTTTATTCGGTAATGAGCCCCACGAATATTAAAGTAATTAAGGGCTCTGAAGAAGGAATCGAGGTAAAGGAAATCCTTTCCCAGCCGCCAAAAACAACCGCGGACGTTGAAAAATACAGGTTTACTTTGTTTCATTCGGATTTACCCACGGAGAACATTATTTCCAAGGACAACAGAATGGCGGGAATAATGGTTTTCCTGAAAAACAATATTAAACCGGAAGATGCAGCAAAAGAAATTCTGGATTACGTTAACGGAAATAAATTCAACGGTAAAATTTACGTTACGGGTAAACCTGTTCTCACTCTTTACCTCGGGCGCGGAATGGCGCGCGATATGGGGATTTTGTTCCCGCTCGTTCTGATTTTAATAATCGTGATTTTGTGGCTGAGCTTCAAAAATCTCCGCGGCGTTCTGCTTCCGCTCTCGGTTGTGCTAATTAGCGTTACTTGGACAATCGGAATAATGGCGCTAACCGGCACGCCGATTAGTCACTCGACCAATATGCTGCCGATATTGCTTGCTTCCATTGCCGTTGCCGACGGCATTCACATTCTGAACCATTACCACGGCGAGGCAAAGAACTACCCGAACTCGAAAGAGTTAATTCGCAACGTAATGTACGAGCTGAATGGTCCCGTAATCATTACTTCCGTTACTACCGCTGCCGGATTCCTTGCGCTGAACACTTCGCAAATAGGCTCGGTGGGAGATTTGGGAATCTTTACTTCAATCGGCGTAATTGCCGCAATGTTTTTCTCACTTAGTTTTATTCCGGCTTCTTTGGCTTTGATGAAAATACCGCGGAAACTCCGCGTAAGCAACAAGACAGGTTTGCTGACCAAAGCCGTGAATGTTTACGCAGACTTTTTAATCAAACATTACAGACTAATGTTCGGAATAATTATTTTAATCATTCTTTTTTCAATAGCGGGGTTTCCGAAAATAGTTTTGGAAAACAACACGATTAATAATTTCCCCGAAGACCATCCCGGTAGAATTGCTTACGAAGAAATCAACAAGAAATTCGGCGGCACGACTTTTCTCTCGGTAATGTTCGAAGGAGATTCGGCAAATTACATTAAACAGCCGAAAGTATTGCGGGAAATGGACAAGCTCGAAACATTCCTCAAATCCCGGAAGAACGTCGGCTCGGCGCTCTCGTTAGCCGATTACATTAAGAGAATTAACAAAGTTCTGCATGCCGAAAATCCCGCTTACAACGTTGTGCCTGCCGACACCGTTGAAGAAACGGGAACGGATTGGGTGCTTGAAAACGGCAAATGGGTTGAGAAAGAAATTAAATTCAAAGTGCCGGGCGAGCAGGTAATTTCACAATATTTACAGCTCTACGAAATGTCCGGCAAACCGGACGACCTTGCCAACCTTGTTGATTACGATTACCAAAACGCAAGAATAACAGCATTTATCGACGATGAGTCCAGCGAAACCCTTACCAGACTTGACCAAGAGACACGTGACTACATTAAAAAATATTTGCGGGAAACAAAAGTTGAATTAACAGGCACTTCGGAATTATTCCTTGCAATTAACAATCTTGTGGTTGAGGGACAATTCCTTTCCATTATTGTCTCCTTGATTCTCGTTTCAATTATCACGTCAATATTGTTTAAGTCAATAAAATTAGGGCTTTACAACACCATACCCCTCTTTTTCGCAATGATATTTAACTTCGGCTACATGGGTTGGGTTGGAATCGATTTGAACATTGTTACGATGCTTACCTCTTCCATTGCCATTGGTGTGGGTGTCGATTACGCCGTTCATTACATTTACCGGCACAGATTGGAGCTCAAACAAGGCGATCAGAAAACGGCGGTAAAAAACACTTTGCGAATAGCAGGCGTGCCGATAATAATAAACGCCGTTACGGTAGGGCTCGGATTTATGATTTTAACCTTTTCAACTTTCCTCGGCGTAAGGCACATGGGACTGCTCATCGCAATAGCAATGTTTACTTCCTGCTTTGGCGCAATTGCAATTTTACCCGTGTTCTTTTTGAATCTCAATCCGAAAATTTTGAAAATTAAAAACGGAGAAAAATAAAATGAGAAAGTTCGGGATTTTAGTTGTTGTCTTTCTAACCGCCGCCACCATTTTGCCGGCAAAAAAACTTACCGGCTACGAAATAATGAAAACGGCTCTTAACAAAGGCGGCTGGAAAACAATGAGCGCAAGCGTTGAAATGATTCTTACAAATGCCTCCGGTAAAATGCGGCGGAGAATAATCCAAATGTACACACGCAAACGCACCGAGAATGAAAGCGACATGCTCATGCGCTTTGTTTACCCGGCGGACGTTAAAGGGACGGGATTCCTCTTAATCGAAAGAGAGAACGCAGACGACCTGCGTTACCTTTATCTTCCGGCATTGAGAAGAATAAAACGAATTGCTTCGAGCGGCAAGGGCGGAAATTTCATGTCTTCGGATTTTACTTACTACGACATTGGTAAACCTAAACTTGACGACTGGAAATACAAACTTCTCGGCACGGAAACCGTCGGCGGAAAAGCTTGCTACAAAATCGAATGCCTGCCAGCGAGCGAAAAAATAAAAGAGGAAACAGGCTACGGCAAAATAATCCGCTGGATTAGAAAGGACATTTTTCTAACCGTCAAATCCGTTTACTACGACAAGGGTCTGGCAAAGTGGAAAATTCTTACCGTTCCCGATTACAGTCAGATTGGCGGAGTGTGGTTTCAAACCGATATGGTGCTGCGGGATATTCAAAACAACCACACAAGCGAAATGATTTTCAGCGACATTAAAATCAATAATATTATTCCCTCAAAGTTTTTCACGAAAAGATTTCTGCAAAGGGGAGTCAAATGAAAAAGCTTCTAATATTTGTTGTTTTGTTTTTCTTAGCCGGTGCAACCACAAAAACAAACGCACAGGATTTTTCCTTTGGCGGGTACGTGAAGTTTTTTGCACACCCGAACTTAAATTCTCCTTACAGGCTGGACAAACTGGGAACGCGTCTGCAATTAAAAGCTCAGGGCTCGGCTTCCGAAGCTGTTGACTTTTTTACGGCAATCGATTTTAACAACGACCTTGCCGATTCGTTGAACCCCGGCAAAATGAGAATTTACCCCGTGGAAAGCTACATCGATTTGTTTTTAGTCGATTGGCTGGACATTCGCATCGGTAATCAATTCATCTTTTGGGGAACAACAAATTGGATTAATCCGACGGACAACATTAACCCGTGGGATTACGTGAACATCTCTGCCGAAGTTGAGGATTACCGTGTGCCCGTAACCGCAGCAAAATTTGATTTTTACCCCTCGGATTCTTTTACGCTTGAGTTTGTTTGGCTTCCGGTTTTTCAGGCAAATAAAATTCCGATTGAATTGCCTGATCGAATGGGACCACTTGCCGTTAATTTAAACTCGCCTGAATTACCGGAAACGAAACTGGCAAACTCGCAATTTGCTTTCAGATTGTCTTCCTCGCTGCCTTGGTTCGACTATTCGTTGAGTTATTTTCACGGCTACGATAAAAACTTTTCGCTCTATTCAGAAACGATGTTCGGGCAAAACCCGCAAATATTTTTTACTCCCAAGTACGAAAAGATTGACATCTTCGGTGCTGATTTTGTTACTACCTTTGACAAGTTTGCCCTCCAAGGCGAAGGCGCCTTTTTTAAAACCACTGACAAAGACGGTAAAAATATTTTCGTTGAAAACAATCATTTGAAATACGTTCTCGGCGCAGATTATTACTTCAGCGACAAAGTAACCCTTAACTTGCAGTTCATTCAAAACATCCGTTTCAATTACGACAAGACTACGGAAGAGAAGGCAAGGACACAAAACGGAATGCCTCCGGACACTGCGCCGGACAAAACGGAACAGTCCGCTTCTGCAATGCTGAAAATCAATAGCGGAGATTTCTTTACGGTGCAAATAATTTCCGTTGTTAATTTGAAGGACAAAGATTTCTTTCTGCTTCCGATTTTAAATTACAACCTTGCCGATGCCGTTAATCTTTATTGCGGAGCTACAATATTTTCGGGAAAGGAAAGTTCACCCTTCGGCAGAAATAAAAAATATTCGAGATTCTTTTTAGAATTGAAATACGGATTTTAAGAGGGAGCGGAGCTTAACTCCGCCCCCTTTCCAACCTCTATTTGATTAAAATCATTTTTTTGACTTCACTAAGATTCCCGGCGGTTAATCTGTAAAAATAAATTCCCGCGGGCAAATCCACAGCGTTAAATCTAACTTTGTATTCGCCTACCGCCAATGGTTTGTCCACAAGTGTAGTAACTTTTTGCCCGAGAATATTAAAGACTTCTAATCTGACAAAATCGCCCTTCATTATTGAGAAGGTAATGTTCGTGAAAGGTGTTTCCGAAGAGCCGGACGAAAACGGATTCGGGTAGTTTTGCCCAAGGCTAAAGCTTTTCGGAATTGTTCCAACCCTTTCCACGTCTGAGGTAATGCTGTGCCTCCCGCCGCCGAATTTCGAAAAGTGGCTTGCTCTGAATTTTACGTAGTCTTTTGTGATTACGGTTTTGATTCCGGTTGTGTCGAAGCCCGAGGGAGTAATGTAAGCAAAGCCGACACTGTCCGGGTTAATATTCAGGGAGTCGAGAAAATTCGTAAAGTTCTTTTGCCTCGGGAAGGAAAAGTAAAAATACTCACCCGCATTAAATTTGTAAGTCGTGTCAACCTTAACGTAGCCCGGCATTTTGTAAACGTTCACAATAAAATAGAAAAACAGCTTACGGTCTTTTACCGTCGGCGGACGCCGTGTGTTAAAATCGTAAACAAATAGCATATCGAGGAAAAGGTCGTCGTCGCTGATGTTCCCGATTTTGAAATAGCTTCCAGCAACCGCTCCGTAAGGCGAGGATGCGGAAGCAAAAATGTCGTTCAATCTGTAAGGCGGAATGTAACGTACTCTGTCTTCTACCATTGTCCCTTCGGAAATTGTGGAGTAAATATTCCCGACGGAAGTGTTTTTAAGAAGCACATTCAAGCGGTAGTAGAACACATTCGGCACTTTTCCCTGCGGAGTTTTAACCTGTGCGAAAGCGGAAAATTTTGAAAGCGATTCTTCGCCAAAAGCTCTGACCTTGTAAAAATAAGACCTGTTTTTCTTTACCGTCGTGTCGTGAAAACTTGTTTCGTTTGCTTTCACCGAATCGATTTTCATCCAATAGCCGATTCCCTTTTCCATTCTGAAGATTTTGAAGCCCTTTTCATTTTCCGAGTTGTCCGTCCATTGTAAAAGCACATCTGTCGAGTCGGAAAGCATTGCCGTCAAATCGGACGGCGCGGGAATTTCAGCAACTTCAGGCGTAAGGGAAGAGAAATAAACATCGTAATCTCCGAAACGGTTTAAACTTGCAAATGCAACACCGCCGTTGAGGTTGTCGGGGATAAGTGAAATACGTTTGCCTCCCGGCTTCAACGTGTCGGCAAACATTGCCACTTCGTCGCTCCAGCCGGTCGGGTTCTCAATTGTGCTGAAACGCTTGAAAAGTCTTCCGTTCTTCTTAAATACAAAAGCAATTTTACCAGCAGGCGTTTCCGTAATTCCCACAGCCGGCAGAGTTGCGCCGGGCTCAAGCACTTCATCTTTAATAATTCCGTAACTTCTAAATTGCCCGAAATATCTTATTGCCGTGGGGGATTGGTAAGTAACAATCCAATCTTCGGCGTAGGAGTCGATGACAGGATTGAATTTTTCCACGTCTCCGCGGGTAATGAATTTTATTGCCCACTCCTTAATGTAAGTGTGTTCAATTACAATAATCTGATCCTGAGATTGGATTTTTGCGTTAAAGGCAAACATGTCACGCCCCAAGCCGGAGGTAGCGTCAATGTTCATCCCGCCGTCGGGATGTCCGAATGTTCTTGAATAGTCAACAAGGAAACCGTTGTCTATCGTTCCTTTCAAAATGTAAAATTCGGATGTCGTGAAATTGTAGTACGCAATAAAAATAATCGGCGAACCTGTTTTCCCGTATTTTACAATAATCGACGGACTAATCACAGTGTCAGTAGTGGAAATAACCTTGCTAAAATCTCCTGCTTTGTCTAATGTCTTGTCCCCTGCTTCGTAAACTATTATTCCTTGTTCCTGAGGAGTTAAATATTTGAACACGACGTAAAATCTGTCCTTGAAATAAAACCCCTGAGGAGAAAGGGAGTTTCCACCGTCAATCTTCAGAGTTTTTTTGTATTGCCAATTTGCGCCGCCGTCGGAAGAATAAAAGAGCGCCAAATTCGTAAGGCGGGATGTGTCCGTTACTTCAATTACGGCGTAAAGATCATTTTCGTGCCCTGTAATGAACGGAGATTTCTCGTTTGCTTTTGTGGTGGAAATCGGAGTGATGTTACCAGTAGGTATGCGTGTGAAATTATTGTGTTCCTGAAATTCAATTAAAGTCTGTCCTTGTGTGGAAATGAAAGTAACTAAAACTGCGATTAACAAAAATAATTTTTTCATCAAGCTCTCCTTTTTTTATTTCCTTTGACAAAAATTTTCGTTTCACGGTTTAAAATCTAAAAATTTGACCGTTGTCAAAATTTTACAATCAAAAACTTAAAATAAGAATAATTTGTTTTTGAAGAAAGGAGAGTTTAATTTTTTTTGCTAAATTGGAACTTATCTTATTTGCGGTTTTTTCACAACCATGAAAATGGTACAGATTTGAAATCAGCAACAGAGTTTTAATTTTAGAAAATATATTATTGCCAACTCACCCCCTAATTCCCCCTCTCTTTCAAAGAGAGGGGGATCCTGGTGCGCAGGAATTTTTAAGTTGGTTTGAATAGGGGGAGAGTTCAAAAAAAGGAGAACGGTTTTTGAAATATTTGGAAAATGTGCTTTTCTCCGCCGGATTTGAACTTGTACCATGAAAATCTTTTTGAAAATATGAAAATAAAAATCTTAATCTTACTGCTTTTTTCGTCCCTGCTTTTCGGGCAGCAAAAACTGCTAATTTACATGGACTTGCAGCAAACCGACCACCTGAAAGCTTACGGGATCACCTTTAATGCCCTGCGCGAAGGCAACACGGCGGACTGGCTCTTGAACTACAGAGGCGGTTCGTTTCTGTTGAACTATTCGGACAAACTTGCCGCAAAATGCAGATTGAAAGGCGTTGCTTTCAAGGTGCTTTCACCTCAAGAAGCCGTTAAACTTTATGCCTACGTGCAAAGCGACGACGTTAACATGGACGTTGTACGGCTTGAGAAAGCGCCCAAGATTGCCGTTTACGTGCCGCCCGGATTTAAACCGTGGGACGACGCCGTTACGCTTGCTCTGGAATATGCCGAAGTTCCTTACGACAAAATTTGGGTTGACGGAATCCTGAACGGCAAGATTTACGAATACGATTGGCTGCATCTGCACCACGAAGATTTCACAGGACAGTACGGGAAGTTCTACGCAAGCTACGCAGGTGCGCAGTGGTACCGCCAACGACAAATGATTTACGAAGCCGAAGCAAAGAAATTGGGATTTAAAAAAGTTTCCAAAATGGAAAAAGCAGTTGCGAGGGCAATTAAAAAATACATCGGCAAAGGCGGTTTCCTTTTTGCAATGTGCTCTGCAACGGACACCTACGACATTGCGCTTGCGGCAGAGAATGTTGATATTGTTGACAAAATGTACGACGGCGACCCGCCCGACCCGCACGCACAGGAAAAATTGGACTTTTCGAAAACCCTTGCCTTTACTAATTTTAAGCTTGAAATGAATCCGCTGGTTTACGAATATTCCAACATCGACATTCAGCCGGCGGAAATTGGCGACGAGAAAAATGACTACTTCACGCTCTTTGATTTTTCCGCAAAGTACGATCCCGTTCCCACAATGCTGACACAAGACCACGTTAATGTAATTCACGGTTTTATGGGACAGACTACAATGTTCCGCCAGGAATTGATTAAAAAATCGGTAGTCATTCTTGCCAAGCGCGCAGGCACGGACCAAGTAAAATACATTCACGGCAATTACGGTAGAGGAACGTTTACTTTTTACGGCGGTCACGACCCGGAAGATTACCGCCACGCCGTAGGCGACCCCCCAACGGATTTGAGTCTGCACAAAAACTCTCCGGGATACAGACTGATACTTAACAACATTCTTTACCCCGCGGCAAAGAAGAAGAAATTAAAAACCTAAAGGCAGTTTAATGAAGAAAGTAAAATTAGAAAACAAGGAATTTACGGTAGGCAAAATTGTTTGCGTTGGAAGGAATTACGCAAAACACGCGGAAGAATTAGGCAACGAAGTGCCGGAATTTCCTTTAATCTTTCTGAAACCGGCCTCGGTTTTAATTCATTCGGGCGATAAAATAATCCACCCTCTGTATTCCGACGAAATGCATTACGAAGCGGAGCTTGTTTTGTTAATCACGGAGCAAATAAAAAATGCGGACAGTGAGGAAGCGCTAAAAGCCATTGGCGGTTACGCAGTTGGTTTGGACATGACCCTGAGGGACATTCAAAGCAAGCTGAAAGCAAAAGGACACCCTTGGACGCTGGCAAAAGTTTTTGACGGCTCGGCTGCAGTGGGGGATTTTGTTTCCGCAGAAAAGTTTAATCCGACATTTGAAGAATTCATCGAGCTGAAATTAAACGGGGAAACAAGACAAAAATCCCAATTGAAAAATATGATTTTCAAACCTGCCGGGATTGTAAAATACATTTCGGAAAAAATGACGCTCGAAGAAGGAGACTTAATTTTTACAGGCACTCCCGCAGGTGTGGGTAGAACCGTCCCCGGGGACAGACTCGAAGCGAGCGTTAACGGCTTACCGGTTTTAAGTGTTGAGGTAACCGCTTAAAAGTTCAAACACCCTACGCTCTCAAATCGAAAACCGTTCGTGCGGGTTTGCGACCGCGGCGCGTGTTGAGAATTCTAATAATGTCATTAATTGTTTTCCGTTCCGCATCAAGCGCGTGGTATTTGTACTTGAACACGGCAATAGTCGGTACGGGAACGGGGTGCGGACTTCTCTCCAAGTTCAAAATGTGCTTTTTTACTTCGTAAAATCTTTTGTCGATTTCGGAGAGCTTGTTCTTGAGTTTTTTCATTAGCTCTTCGCGGGAAAGTAAGTCCATTAAAAGCAGACCCACCTCGAACTTTGAAAAGTCCGCATCAATGGTGTCAAAATAAAGGGCGGTTGTTCCTTTTAACTTTTCTTCCCCTTCCGGCGTAATTGTGTAAACGGTTTTAGCCGGAAGTCCCGATTGTTTAATAACCTTGCCCTTAATTAACCCCTTCTGCTTTAATTTTGTAATTGCGGCGTAAATGGAAGATTCCGCAACCGGAAACCATTTGGACATTTCAAGAGTTTCGTAAAGTTTTTTAATTTCGTAAGGATTCTTCTCCCCCTCCCTGAGAATACCCAAAATAATTGCAGATAATTTTGGTAACATAGGCACTCCACTATTCTAATGTAGTACAACAAAGATAAAGTAATCTGATAAAATTTCAAAAAAAACGCCCGCAGTTGCGGACGTCTTTCAAAGAATACTCCCGGAGGTAATAATTATTTTTTCTTTTTGGTCTCGTCAACCAAAAGCACTTCGCCGTATTTCTTTTCAAGTACACTCTTGACTTTTTTAATGTCTCCCGAGCCCATTTGGAAACGCATAATAACCTTACGTTTTCCTTTTTTAACCTTTGCGTAGGTAGTAAGAATACTAACGCATTTAAATTCGTATTCTCTAACAATATCGCACACTTCCTTAATCGAGCCGGGTGTGTCCGGTATTAATAATGAAACCCTGTAACTTGGAATTCTTGCGCCCGTTACTTGAATAAGTGCGTCAAAGATGTCGGTCTCGGTTATTATTCCAACGAGTTTTTTATTTTCAATTACCGGCAAGCCGCCTATTTTATTATCGTGCATTAATATTGCCGCACTCTCAACCGTAGCGTCGGGCGAAATGGTAATTACCTTTTTTACCATTACGTCCTTCACTTTCATTTTGAACATTAGGTAGTGGACTTCCCAGATGTCGAGCGAGGTTGCCTTGGACGGAGCTGCTTCCTTCAAATCCCTGTCGGAAACAATGCCCACAAGTTTTTCTCCCTTCATTACGGGTAAACGCCTGATTTTATTTCTCTTAAGGGTATTTATTGCTTCGGACAGCGTGTCGTCGTATTGAATGGTAACAACCTTTTTGGACATCCAATTTTTAACTAACATTTTATTCTCCTTAATTAAATGCCTAAATAAGCTTCTTTGATGTGTTCGTCTTGCATCAGTTCTTTCCCTGTGCCGGAAAGAACTATTTTACCGTTCTCCAGCACATAAGCCCTGTCGCAAAAACGCAAGGTTGATTGCACGTTTTGTTCAACCAAAAGAATTGTAATTCCTTGGTGGTTAATGCTTTTAACAATTTCAAAAATGTCTTGAACCAGAACAGGAGCAAGACCAAGACTTGGCTCGTCCAGCATTAAAAGTTTCGGCTTTGCCATTAGTCCGCGTGCAACGGCAACCATTTGTTGTTCCCCGCCCGAGAGCGTTCCTGCCAATTGTTTGCGTCTTTCTTTCAAGCGTGGAAACAGCTCGTAACATTCTTCCAAGGTTTGGTATCTTAATTTTTTTGCCTCGCCGTAAAGAGAGCCCATTATTAAATTTTCTTCCACAGTCATTTCGCCGAAAAGTCTTCTTGCTTCGGGAACGTGAATCAAACCTCTCTGAATAATATCCGGCGGAGAAACTTGTGTTAAATCTTCTCCCTCAAAAAGAATTTGTCCCGACATTACTTTTTGAATACCAGAAATTGTTTTAAGCGTGGAAGATTTCCCCGCACCGTTTGCACCAAGCAAAACAACAATTTCCCCTTGCTTCACTTCAAAGGAAACATCCCAAAGCACCTGAAGGTCTCCGTAACTCATGTTTACATTCTTAAGCTCCAGCATAGTCACCTCCAACCAAAGTGGCGTCCGTACCGAGATAGGCTTCAATTACCGTCGGGTGGGAAGCAACTTCCTTGGGAGTACCTTCGGTGATGGTTGCCCCGAATGCAATTGCGTGTATTCTGTCGCTGATGTTCATTATTACCTTCATAATGTGTTCAACAATGATGATTGTTATTCCGAGTTCGCTGCGGATTTTCTTAATGATGTCGATTGCTTCGTCCAATTCTGCCGGGTTAAGTCCTGCAGCGGTTTCGTCCAATAAAATAAGGGAGGGACGCGTGGCAAGCGCTTTGGCTATTTCCAGTCTCTTCCTGCCGGCAATAGGAAGACTGCCGGCAGGCATGTGACTGACTTCTCCCAAATGGCAGAATTCCAAAACCTCGCGCGCAACTTTGCGTGAACCTTCGAAAGTCGATTCGCGAGCGAAAGCCGCAGCCATTACGTTGTCTTCAACGCTTAGCCTTTTTAGCGGCCTTACTTTTTGGAACGTCCTGCCAATCCCCAGCCTTGCAATCTCAAAAGTTTTTTTATTTGTAATGTCAATTCCTTTAAAAATTATTCTGCCTTTTGTGGCGAGGTAAAAATGATTTATTGTGTTGAAAATAGTTGTCTTGCCGCTTCCGTTGGGACCAATCAGCCCGAAAATTTCTCCTTCCTTCACTTCAAGAGAAACGTTGTTAACGGCAACCAAACCACCGAAGGCTTTCGTCAGGTTTTCCAATACGAGTATGCTCATGCCTTTGCCTCCTTCGGTTTTGTTCTTCTAAATTTCTTCGCAATTAAATCCCAGTCACCCACAACTCCGCCTGCCATGTAAAGAATAACAAAAATAACGAGCAAGCCGAATACGAGCGCATGAATGTTACCGACCCATCTGGGGGCAAGTCCGAAGAACGCGGAGCGGAAGAGCTCTTGTACAAACACCATTATTACTGCGCCAACGGCAGGTCCCCAAATTGTTCCCACGCCGCCAAGTATTCCTACAAGAATTGTAATAATTGAAATGTTGTGCAAAGCGAACACAATTTCAGGGTCAATAAAGCCCATGTAGATCATGTAGAAAGCGCCGGCTGTTCCCGCCCAAAAGGTGGAAATAGCCATTGAGATGTTTTTGTACTTTGCCGTGTCAATTCCTATTGCCTTTGCGGCGTCTTCGTCTTCCCTAATGGAAAGAAAATAAAAACCCGCTTTGGAGTGCATTACAGCTTTAATGCTAAATACCGCTCCGAGTGCAATAGCCAACACAATAAAATAGTAGGGTAGTTTAGTAACCCAAGTGGTAATATAGAGGATTCCGTTGTGTCCGTTAGTAAGCCATTCTTCTTCCCCGAAGGCAATGCGGAGAATTTCTGCGGTGGCAAGTGTGCCCAAAGCAAAATAAGGTCCCCGCAAACGGAAAACAATTATTCCCAACAGGTAACCTAAAATTACGGCGGCAATTCCGCCCGTAAGTAATCCCCACCAAGGCGAGATGTGCCAATGGTAAAACGGCAGTGCGGCAGCATAAGCGCCAATCCCAAAATAAGCCGCGTGACCGAATGATACCTGCCCCGTGTAACCGGCAAGCAAGTTCCACGAACTGCCGAGTATTACCCACATCATAATAAAAATAAGCAATCCTTGAATGTACGGACTAAAATAGAAGATAAACGGGGCAATAATTGCGCCAAGTATTATGTAGAGCTCCGTTTTCGTAACGGAAAACCATTTCAAATTTATTTCCTTCATAATAACGACCTATACTTTCGTGAATTTTTTCAATCCGCCGGGCAAGAAAACAAGCACCAGCAAGAAAATAACCAGACCGACAGCATCGCGGTAGCCTTGAGAAATGTATTGAGCGCCGAATGTTTCGGCTATTCCCAACACAAGCCCGCCGGCAATAGCTCCAACCGTAGAACCCATTCCGCCTAAAATTGTAATAACAAAAGCTTTAACCGTAAAAATGGGACCAACGTCCGGGTAAAGATAGTAAACGGGCAAAAAAACCGAACCTGCGGCGGCAATTAGTGCGCTGCCAAGCCCGTAGGTAAAAATCGTAATCTTTTCGGAACTTATTCCCATTAACGTTGCCGCAACTTTATCCTGAGCTGCTGCACGAATAGAGCGTCCCAAGTCCGTTTTCATCAGCAAGTAAAACATTCCGGCAGTCAGAACAATTGAAACCACAAACGCAATGAAAAGCGGAACGCTAATGGAAACTTTACCCAAGTACCAAACTTTATCGGTTAAAGAGGTTTGGATTGAACGGTAATCGCTGGAAAAAATAGAACGGGCTAATTCCACCAAGACCATCCCGATCCCGACGGTCATCAACACTTGATTTTCCGGTAGTATCGATTCTTTCTCGATTAAAGGATTTAACAAATATTTACTAATTGCTTCGGCAAGGAAAAATACAACGGGCACGGAAACAATCACGGACAAGTAAGGATCAACACCAAGGTAATACCACAACGTCCAAGTGATGTACATCGAAACCATTAGAATTTGTCCGTGAGCCAAGTTGATAATTTTCAACACGCCCATTATCAGCGTCATTCCTATTCCGATTATGGCATATAGTCCGCCTACAAGCAATCCCGAAACCAAAGATTGCAAGAATATATTCATCTTGTCTCCCCAGAATTTAAATTTACAGGAAAGCTCCGGCTAAGTGGGAATAGCCGGAGCCGTTAAAATGTTATTTCCAAAGTTTGTCCCAATTAATGGGATATTCGAATTTTGCGTTAGCCAAATTCTTTGGCCATACAAGTTTTAGTTCGCCGTTAATCCACTGAACAACGTAAGTTTTCATTTTGTTCTGATGGATTTTCTTTCCGTAAGAAACGAATTTAACAGGACCGAATACGGTCATCATGTCAGTTTTGTCAAGAGCTTTTTTGATTGTTTCGGGAGTGTAATCTCCTTTGCATCTCTTGAGAACATTTGCAACAACGTAAGCTGCAGAGTAAGCTTCGGCGCCGTGGTAATCGGGTCCGTCGCCACCGTACTTCTTGACGTAGTTGTCGAAGTATTCTTTAGCGCCCTTAATCGGCAGTGATTGATGCCACAAGGTTGCGGAAAGAACACCCTCTGCGGCTGGACCTGCATTTTCTTTGAATGCGGGCATCGTGTAACCTGCACCTGCGCCGACAAACAATTTCGGTTTAATGTTCAATTCACGGGCTTGTTTCATTATCAAAGCTGCGTCCATTACGTAAGAAATCATGTAGAACATATCGGGTTTTGTTTTCCAAGCGTTTAACAGTAAGGGTTTGAAGTCAACCGTTCCTTCCGTGTAGGATTGAACGCCTTTAACCTCGATGCCTAACTTTTCGGCAGATTTTTTGAACGAGGAAGCGCCCTTTGTTCCGAACGCAGTGTTTTCGTGAATGATGTAAACCGATTTCGGTTTAACAACTTCTTGCAGCAAGCTTTCCAAGCCGGAAGCATATTCCGAAACGGGCGGATTCAAACGGTAGATGTAGAATTTGTCTCCGTCTTTAGGAGTTAAATTAAATGCTTCGGGTTCGGTTATTTTATCGACGGAACCGGTGTTAACCAGGAACGGCACGCGATATTGTTGTGCAACGGCAGCAGCGGCAAAAGTAACCGAGGAAGAATACCCTCCGGTAATCAAAGGAACTTTGTTTACCGTGATTAGTTTTTCCGCTCCTGCGCGTCCTACTTCCGGTTTGCCGGTGTCATCTTCGTAAACAAATTCAAGCGCTCTTCCGTCAATTCCGCCGGCTTTGTTGATTTCCGCTTTTGCCAATTCAAAGGAGTTCTTTTCCATTTCTCCGAAGTTGGCTTTGGAGCCGGTTAGCGGAAGGAGTACGCCGATCTTAATCGGGCCTGTCTCTTTTTTGCTGCAACTGTTTAGCCCGAACAGAAACGAAACGGCAAGCAAAGCAGCCAAAAAGACTTTTGTTATGTTTTTCATTTTTCCTCCTTCACCTATTTCATTAAAAAATTAGTGGGGGAGAGCCTGCTCCCCCAATATTAGCTTACATTAAAACTTAGCAATCAAGAGAACTTCGAGTTTGTTCCTTGAGTAATCTTTAACACCGTCAATTTTTTCCGTAATCAAACGAGCTCTGGGCATAAGCGCAACATTTTTAGCAAGAGCAAATTTGTAAGCAGCCCAAAGATAACCGTATTTTGTGTCAACATCGCCTGTTGAGAGTTTGTCGGTTCTCTTTGCATAATCATACCATAAAATAAGAGCACCGGGACCAACTTTGCCACTAACTTTTGCTCTAACATACATTCCGTCGTATTTAAGACTTCCATCTACATCGTTGGAAGTCATTGCAAAAGTACCGCCAATTGCAAATCCTGCAACTTTCGGGAAAGTAAGATTTACGCCGTAAGTCATGGGTGCGGCAAGAGAGTCGTTGTTAAATGTTTTGTAAACTCCGGGGGCTACTCCGAAACCACCAAATTTCAAATTCCAGTTTGCACCGAAAGTGTAAACATCGTGTAAATCACTGGTAGCCGTGCCGGCTTGGTTTTCAGCGTAGAAATTGTTTTGATCAAGAGTTAACGAAAGGTCTAACTTACCAAAACCGGTGTTAACATATCCGGTAAAACCTGTTGCGGAGCCTAAGTTGTAAATAGTAAAAGGAATATCAATCATTTTGCTCGGATAGTAATGAACGTCAATCATCGGATTTTTTAATGCATTCATCGGAACAATACCGGCATTAAATCCCCACATTTTTCCGTGATATCCCAAATACATAAGGGTAAAGTTAACAAACGGACGTGCTAACAAATCATTAGAGCCGATAGCCCCGGACTCGTAACCAATTCCGTTTGTGAAATAGTAACCGGCATAGTTGTAATGAGCAAGTTGGATTTTTCCGCACCATCCGTTGCCGATTGTTGCCATAACATTCAAACGAGCACGCATCATGTAATACATGTCGTTCTTTTTACCTCCGTAATCGCCCCAGTCTTTCATATCATAACGAGGGCGTACTTGCAAATCACCCGACCACTTAATCTGAGCGGGAGAGTTTGACCAGAGACCAAGAACTAAAATAGCTGTGAGTACAGATAATAGTTTTTTCATATTACCTCCTGTTTAGTAAGTTATTAAATTAAACCGGACCCCGAAAAGTCACTTGTAGTGTGATGCAAATCACGTGCCAAGAAGCTCGGTAAAAAAAGCTTGAAAATAGCTTAAAAAGAGATTTTTTTAAAATAGATTAAAACGGGAGGTGGAAAAAATTCGCCAGAATCGGTGAAAATTCACCGGCTAAAATTCAATGCCGTATTTTTTTAATTTATACCTGAGCGTTTCCCGCGGTATTTTTAAGAGCCTCGCAGCTTCACTGATGTTTTTTCCGGCAATTTTGAAAGCGGATTCAATTAATTTTGTCTCCGTGGCTTGCATAATTTCATCCAAGGATTTTTCACCGAGATGAATTGACAAATCCATTTCACCGTCTTTTTCTTCAACGTGAATTTTGTTCCGCCACTCTTTGGGAAAATCGTCCGCTTTGACAATGTCGTTAGTGGTAAGAATGCTGATTCTTTCGATTACATTCTTTAATTCCCGCACATTGCCAGGCCATTTGTAGCTGAGCAAAAGCGCCTTTGCTTCGGGGGAAAAGTCTTTAATGTTCTTGTTAAATTTTTTATTAAATTCGTTTAGAAAAAATTTTGCAAGCAGGATAATGT
>JALWGH010000184.1 GCA_027013735.1 Melioribacteraceae bacterium | reverse complement strand
GTTTGCATTGCGGCGGCAATGTGCATTAAACCGGAATCGTTTGTGATGAACAAATCACACTTGCGGATAAGCGCCGCTGATTGCGGGAGGGTTTTCGTTTTAACAATAAATGCTTTGTCGGAGTTTATTCCCGCGTGGACTTTGGATTTTAAGGTCTCTTCGTCGGGCCCGCCGAAAATAAGTACTTTGGCGTTGTGCCCGGCAATCAGCCTTTTTGCAAGGGAAGAAAAACTCAAAGGGCTCCAGCGCCTGTTAATGTGGTTTTTCAGTGTGGAACAACCCGGGTGCATTCCAACCACAAAATCTTCCGGCGAAATTTCCGCAAGTTTAAGAAACTCCGAGGCAAAGGCAACATCTTCCTCTGCAAGCGGAAATTTTAGAGGTGGAATTTCCTCGATTTCCTTACCCGTCAGCAAGGAAACCATTTTCACATTTTCCTCTACGTTGTGCAGGGAGAATTCTTCCTTAGTCCGAAGATTATTGAGGAATCCCAATTCCTTTTTGTCAACGTGCAAATATTCAACCGCCAGACGCTTGCGGGCGCCTATTAAAAAATTGATTACGTTGTACTCTTTTCTGTTCGAGGGGTAAACGTTAATTGAAACATCGTACTTACCCCGAAGTTTCAAAACGAACAGTAGCGCTTTTAACGGATTGGAATTTAGAAAATCAAAATAAATTACGTTGGAAATTTCATCGAGACGTTCGTAAAGTTCTTTAACGCCCTTGTACATTACCAGCGCGTCGATTTGCGCATCGGGGTAAGCCTCGCGGAGTTTAGCCAACGCTGGTGTGAACATCAGCGCATCGCCTATTCCCGAAAGAGCGTTAATAAGAATTTTCATCCGGTGAAATTCCCTCCCCGATTTTTAACAAAAAACCGCCGCCGGAAATAATAACCAGCGACGGCTTTCACTTTGAAGTTTATTTCGATTTGTTCGTGTCTTTTTTAACTGCGTCCTTCTTTACCTTTTCCATCATTGCTTTTGCACGGTACTGGTTTATCAGAGTTTGCACGGACTTATCCTGCGGACGTACTGCCTGCAAACGCTGTAAGACTTTCACGAATTTATCGTACTCGTGAAGATTGTCGTAAATTGTTTTAAGCAAGAAGTAAGGATTGTAATCCCCGTAAATATTTTCGGGGTCTTCGTCCAATTTTTGCAAAGCAACTTTCTCAATTTGTGCGGCAATTTTCTTGTAAACGTCAACAGCTCCCGCTTGGAAATAAATATTTCCAACGTCGCTCAAGAGCCTGTAATCCATTGGGATTAACTTACGCGGGATCTTCTTTTCCATTTCGTCCAGCGTTTTAATCGTCATTTGCTTGTCGTGGTGAGCGTACAAATAATTAAGCGCAAGACGAATGTACGCGTTGCGGTAATTAAGCGTAAGTCTTCTGTGGTTTTCGTTCAAGAAGATTGTTGAATCATTTAACCCGCGGTACTTGAATCCGGGCTGGTAAGTCCTGCTGAATCCTTTCGGCTCTTCAAAAAGCTGTTTGTACATTATTTTCGTATCCACAGCTTCGTAATAACTTCCCGTCTTGAACGGCATCACGCGGAAGGCAAGTCCTTCCATTTTCAAATAATCGTTCAATCCTATTTTACTATCGTCCGAGCAAGTTACGGCAAAGTAAATCGGGCGTTTCCAATGTGCGGATTTAATAATGTCGAGCACCATTAAGTCTTGAGTTCTAACGGCTTTAATACCTCCGAAATTAGCGGTGTTCTTCATCGTCCATTGGATTTTCCCTTGCTTAATAATGGAAGAATCGGTAACGCCGAATTCCTTGTACGCTTCTTTAGGAACGGGAAGGGTAATTGTCTTTGTTTTCCAGCGCATTGGTCCGAGCCTGCTGATTTCGGCATCGGAATAAGAAATCGGGACAGGCTCCGTACCGAACGGTCTTTCGTGCTTAAGTTGTTTAATGTACCAATCCGTATTGAGCAAACTCAAATTGGCAATTCTTACGTCCCTGCGGATTCCTTCAACATTTTGCAAATACCAGAGCGGGAATGTGTCGTTGTCGCCGTTGGTAAACAGAACCGCATTCGGCTTAACGCTCTGCAGGAGATTGTAAGAATAATCCCACGGAACAAAATTGCGGGAGCGGTCGTGGGTGAACCAATTTGTTTTAGCCATATTGTAAGGCACAAACACAATTGCAAAAAGCAACACCGCGTAGTAAGCCGGCTTGAAGAGTTTTTTGTTTCTTAAAGTTTCCGTAACAATGTCGAGCGTTCCCTTAACGCCAAGGGAAATCCAGAGCGAAAAGACGAAGAACGCACCGACGTAAAAATAGTCCCTCTCCCTCGGTTGCGGCTGCTGCTGATTTTGGTAGAACGCCGTCAGATAGCCGAGGAAAATAAACATCACAAGGAAGACGGAAGCCATCTTCCAATCTTTTTTGAAATGGTAGTAAAGTCCTAAAAGTCCGAACAGGAAAGGAATGTAAAACAATTGCGTCCACTTAACTCCCGCATCCTGAACAGTGCTTTCCCTGCCGATGTAGTTCCAGAACAAATAGCGGTGGAACATGTGTTGCATTTGGTATCTGAGCAGGAAGTCCAAATCGCTTGAGTAATTTGTGTAAATTCCCTGCTGGTGCGGTTCTTGCGAAAATCTTCTTTGGAAAGTAGGGAAATCCCCGTACTGCTCACGATTCAAATACGCAACAACAGATTTCAAATCGCGCGGGTCGTTCATATTAATCGGGGGATGCTCGTTTGCACGGACAATAATCATAATGTACGACGTAAAACCGATTAAAACAAAAAGCAGAGCTTTTGCAAGCATCGCAACCGTTTCGCGGTTGTTCTTTTGCCCCCAGTAAATAAAGTAAGCAATCACGGCAAATATTCCCACAAAGGCAACGGCGCCAATGAACGTGCTGTCTCCGCCAATCCATCTTAAAAAGTTGGGAACGTATTTAACCACTCCCGGATAAACCGCAATAAGGGCAATGCCCCCGACAACAATCGGGAGGTAAAAGGAATTTTTATTGTAAATTTTCTTCCAGAAAATTCCCATGTAAACAGCACTTATTGCAATAAAGACCCAGAAAAATCGGGCGTCAACCGCGTGGTACTGTTCCGGCGTCGGCGGTGCTGTTTCCTTAAGCGCGCTCCACATTGCAATAAAAATCACAAGTACTACGGCTGCGTGCCCGAGAAAAATGTAAGCGGTTCTTTTCAGAGTTTCCTCGTCGTCCGTGTATTTTCTGAAAATAACAACCATTACAATCGGGACTATTGCCAGCACAGCCATCAGGTGAACGCCTGTTGCAAGCCCGATTAAGTAAGCAATTAAAATTAAATATTTCTCGCTGTCTTTGTTGTCCGCCTTTTCCCACCAGACCATAAGCAGCCAAGTTACCAGCGCAATAAAGAATGTTGAAGATGCGTAAACTTCAGCTTCAACTGCGTTGAACCAGAAAGTGTCAGCAAAAGCCAAAGAAAGCGCTCCTACTGCGGCCGCAATGTAAGTACCGAGGGATTGTAAAAGTGATTTGTCTTCCTTGTCCGTAAACATATTAATTACTCTAACTGCCACCAAATAGAGCAGTAAGATTGCAAAGGAAGATGTGAGAACGGAAATAGTATTAACGCGCAATCCGATGTTTGCGACAAAGGGAATCATCGAAAGCACACGTCCAACAATTAGGAAGAACGGCGTGCCAGGCGGGTGGGGAACTTGCAGAAGGTAAGATGAAGAAATAAATTCACCGCAGTCCCAAAAGGAAACCGAAGGTTGAACAGTTGAAAAATAAGTAACCAGGGCAATTAAAAAAACCAACAACCCGATTAATTTGTGAAGTCTCGATTCAGTCATTACTACACCACTATAGTTATTAAATTTCCTGTTTATTTTTTGAACAAATCGTCAAAGTTCGGTTTGGGACGATTCACGTAATATTTCTCGTAAAGTTTTCTTAATCTTTCAAGGGATAATTTGTCGAGGTCCTCGTCGTCGATATGCCGTTTTTTAAGCATTTTGTAGTCTTCCAACTCTTTCGGTTCGAATTTCCTTTCGAACCTTTTCAGAGCTTCAAAATATTTTTTTTGATCGCGGTAACTCATTACAAATGTTTCCTTTCAAAAATAATTCAGAATTAAAATATATTAAAAAAATCGCACCTGCGACGGATAATTATTCAAGGTAAATATTGGCAGTTTGATTAGCGTCGCAAATCCTTTCAAAGTATTTTTGCGGAAAAGAACAAACAAAAATATGAGCTTCTACAAAAACAAAGATATATTGGTTTCAATAATAATGCCCGTGTACAATAGGCGCGCTTTACTCCCGCGGGCAATAAATTCCGTTGTTGTTCAAACAATTGACAATTGGGAACTGGTAATAATTGACGACGGCAGCACGGATGGCACTGGCGACTTTGTTAAAAGTTTGATTAAAACGGAGAAACGCATCAGTTACTACAAATTCGAGCATCGTGGAATTTCGCCAAGCTTGAACGCCGGCATTGAAAAGAGCAAGGGCAAATACATTACTTTCCTCGGCAGCGACGACGAGTACTTACCCGAACATCTTGAATTACACGTTAAATTAATTCAGGAAAATACAAACGTGGATTTAATTTACGGCGGAGTAAAAATAATCGGCGACCCTTACGTTCCCGACAAACGGGACTTGGGCAAAAAGATTCACATTGACAACTGCATTGTGGGCGGAACGTTTTTCGGCAAACGAGAGGTGTTTGTTGAGCTTAACGGATTTAGGAATATTCCGTACAGCGAAGACTCCGAATTTTTCGAAAGAGCAATTAAACTTTTTAAGGTGTTGAAATGCGAAGAACGCACCTACGTTTACCATCGCGACACGGACGATTCTATTTGTAATTCCGTGGAGAATCGCCAGAAGTAAGACACCCTATTCAGAAAACAGAGAACAGTTAACAGCACTTGTTACTTGAGACTCGTTACTTAAGACTTATTTAATTGAAAGTTGAAAATGGAAAGTGGAAAGTTTCCTTAGTTCTTTCGAGTAAAAATTGTTGCTAAATTTCCGTAGCGTTGATTGCGTGCAATCTGCGCCTGACGCCACGCCGGAGGCAAGCTTTACACTGCCAAAGGCGGAGCAAATGACAAAAAAACAGTTTAGTCTAAATCTTTTTCCACGCAGAGGGCGCAAAGATTTTCCGCAGAGAACGCACAATTACCAATCGGATTCAAATCCGGGTGTGGTAAATAAAACCGTAAATCCGTATTTTAACACAACTTTAATTTTTCTATTTGGAAATGTTAACCTCTTTAAGAATTAAAAATTACGCGCTGATTGAAGACGTCGAAGTGAACTTCGGCGAAGGTCTAAACATTATTACCGGCGAAACCGGAGCGGGAAAGTCTATTCTAATTGGCGCAATGGGAATGATTTTGGGCGACCGCGCCACAGCGGAAGTAATCCGCCGGGGGACTAACAAATCAATATTGGAAGCCGTCTTTGACGTAAGTGGTAATGAGAAAATCCGCCGATTGCTTGAGGAAAACGATTACGATTATTCCGATGAGTTAATTTTACGCAGGGAAATTTCTTTAAAGGGGACAAATAGAAACTTTGTCAACGACACGCCCGCAACGCTTAATTTTATTAAGGAAGTCGGGAATTTGCTTGTGGACATTCACGGGCAGCATGAGCACCAATCGGTTTTGAGAACACAAACCCACATCGAGATGCTCGACGAGTTTGGGGACTACGGTGATTTGCTCCTCGAGTACGAAGAAAATTACAAACTGCTTAATTCATTAAACAAAGAGCTAAAGGACCTGACGGAAAAAGAAGCGTTGTTAAAAGAGAAAAAGGAGCTCTACGAATTTCAATTGAAGGAGATTGAAGAAGTTTCCCCTGAACCGGACGAAGACGAAACAATTGAAAGCGAATTGAAAATTCTCGAAAACGCCGAGCAGATTTTAAACTTGTCTGAGGAAGTTTATTTGGAACTCTACGAATCGGAAAATTCTTTGACCGAAAGGCTCGGAAGCGTAATCGGGAAGCTCGAAACCCTTGCGGAGTTTGACAAAGAGTTTTCCGATAAAATCTCCGAAGCCGAAGGTGCTCTTTCCGTGCTCGACGACATTGCAAGAACACTTGCAAGTTACAAAAGCAAAATAGAAGTTGACCCGGAACGGCTTGAAGAAATGCGGGAGAGGCTCGGCAGTCTTAATCTTTTGAAGAAAAAATACGGCGGGACAATCTCTGCCGTGCTCAATTACAAAGAAAAAATTTCAAAAGAATACGAGACGGCGGTTAACTTTTCCGACAAGAAAGAAAAGCTCTCCGGTGAAATAGAAAAATTAAAGAACAAACTTTTAGCCATCGGCACAAAGCTCAGTGAGGAAAGAAAGAAAACGGCTGAAAAACTAAAACAAAACATCGAAAGCTCACTGCAAGACCTTGGAATTAGCCACGCGGTTTTCGAAACCAAAGTAGAGCAGGTTGAATCCGCAGGAATTGAAGACCTCAGCGTTAAAACCGGCTCACGCGCAATCCGCCTTTTCAAAAACGGAATCGACAAAGTTGAGTTTTTCATTTCCACAAATCAGGGAGAAGACCCCAAGCCTTTGGTTAAAGTCGCCTCGGGCGGGGAAATTTCAAGAATAATGCTTGCAATGAAATCTTCCTTGGCAAAGAACGACAAACTTCCGCTTTTGATTTTCGACGAAATCGACACCGGCGTAAGCGGAAGAATTGCACGCAAGGTCGGCGCCGAACTTAAAAACCTTTCGAGGTTTCACCAGATAATAGCCATTACACATTTACCGCAAATAGCCGCTCTGGCGGACAGGCATTTCAAAGTCGAAAAATATTCTTTCGAAGGACGCGCGGTAAGCGGAATCAGGGAGCTCTCCGAGCAAGAGAAATTGGAAGAAATTGCAAGTCTCTTAAGTGGCGAAACGGTTACCGACTCGGCACTCAGCTCAGCGAAAGAATTACTCCGGAGCAATTAATATTCCAAAAGAAAATAACACCAAAATAATAAGGAGGTACGATGAAACAATTAACACTTAAAATAGCAAGCGTTTTGTTTGCGTTCACGATTCTATTAAGCACAACATCCGTGAATGCGCAATCACTTGACGAAACCTTGCAAAACCTCAGCAATCAGGCTGCCGAAGCTTACGTTCAGCCAATTATTCCCGCTTTCGGTTCCAACTTGAATTCGGGTTGGTTCTCTGGCTCGCCTGGCAACACGCTGTTGGGCTTTACGCTTAACGTTAAAGTTTTCGCTGCCGGCTCGTTCCTTGCGGGAGAGGCAAAAAATTTCAGCGTTTCCGCTCCGTTCAGGTTTACTTCTCCACAGGTGGAAAAAATTCTAAACAACAGCGGGATTTTTTCCGGGATGCCCGGCTACGACGCTTTGAAAAACAAGATGCTGAGCCAAGCTTACACTGTTAAGCTTTCCGGACCCACCGTCATCGGAAGCAAAGACGAGCATCTTCAAATAGAGTTCCCCGGCGAAACAATTAACGGCGTAACCGTTGGCTCGGCTACAGTTGACGTAAACGAAGTAACCGGATTATTAGACAATCTTTCAATCTTTCCAACGCCCGGAATTCAATTGAACGTAGGTACCATTTACGGAACGCAGGCGGCATTCCGCTGGCTGCCGAGTGTGGATATTAAAGACCTCGGGAAATTCTCTTTCTTCGGTTTCGGCATTTTACACAACATTAACTCTTGGATTCCCATTCCGCTGCTGCCGGTAGATTTTTCCGTCGGGTATTTTACGCAGAAGCTGAAAGTCGGGGACATTTTCGAAAGCAAAGCCACGCAGTTCGGGCTTTACGTAAGCCAGCAGTTTGGAATCGGTCTGTCCGTTACTCCTTACGCAGGCGTTACGTACGAAACTTCCACAACTACCGTGAACTACGATTATGTGTTCGACACACCCGTCGGTCCCACCACGCAACACATCTCGTTTGATTTGGAAGGCAAAAACAAATTGGCTTTAACGCTTGGAGCGAGATTAAATATTTTCTTCTTTAACATTGCAGCGGATTACAAAATCGGCGCAATCAATACCGCAACGGCTTCAATCTTTTTCGGATTTTAATTCTTAAATATTTTTCCCATCATTCATAGGGACAGCTCGCGAGCTGTCCCTACATTTTTGGTGAACGCCAATATATTGTTGTAGGGACAACTCATGAGTTGTCCCTACAGGTTGTCCCTACAAGTCATCCCTACGAACTCTTCCTACGGTTGTTTGACAATTAATTTTTCTTCCGCCACGCGGCAGATTGATTTGAAAGGACAATACTTACAAACTTTTTCTTCCCTGTTTTCTACTGCCGAAAGCGGAAACTTGCCTTGAGAAATTTTTTCAACATATTCGTTGACTTTCTCTTCAACAAAATCAAAAAGGCTTTTATTAACTTCAACCAATTCATCACGAGAAGCTTTTTTACGCGCAGAGTTTTCGTTTATTTTATTTTTACCGAAGTCGTCTTTTTTGTATTTCAGGGAATAAATAATCATTTCCTTTCCCGTGTAATCTTCGCCGAGGAATTGATTGGCGGCGTAAAGGTAAACGGGCAATTGTAAGGAAAGTCCCTCTCTGATTTCTTTACCGAGTCCGCTTGCGTTACCGCCGGTTTTGTAATCCACCACATTAAAAAGTTTTTCGCTTTCGTTGATTTCGATTCTGTCAATTTTGCCCCTCAGCAAAACATTGCCCAACTTAACCGGGTCTTTGCTTATTAACGTTAATTCCTCGCTAAACTTTTCCGCCCCGAAAGAAGCTTCGAAATAAATCGGGACAAATCCGTCCGTGTCGCTTCTTTCCGTTTCCAAAAATTTGTAGAGAATCGAATCCTCTTCTCTGCCGTTTATGCCGAGGATTTTTTCCTTATCGTGAAACGAGAGCCCCGACTCAAAAATCTTCGAAGCATTTATTTCGTCCCGCGCTATTTGGAAAAGTAAATTTTTTGCCCTGTTAAAGATTTCGTCCGAGCAATTACTCAAACGGAGATTCTTCTTGCTTGACTCTACGTAAAAACGGAAAAGAATTTTGTGGAGTATTTTCCCGAATTCCGTTCTTTCAACTTCTTCCTTCGGTTCTTCGAGAATTTCTACTTTTAAGATTCTTTCAAGGAAAAATCTGAACGGGCATTTTGCGTAAGTCTCAAGCTGAGTTACTGAAAATACTCTGTGTCTCCAAGAAGCAAGGTAGTGCTTGAGTTTTGAGTTTTCTCCATCTTCAATATTTTCACGCAGCAAAGTCCCGAAATATTCGGCGGAGTTTTCCGCCCTGTGCAATTTGGAAAAATCGATGTCCAACAGCGTCTTAATTTTACCTGTGTCTATTTTGAATTTTTCCTCAAGGGTTAAAATATTTTCCGTCAGATTATTTTTGACAAGCAGGTTAAAATCTTTCAGTAATTCTTCCCTGGAGTAGTAAGCGTTTTCAAAATCCTTTGGAGTAAGTTCGGTAACTGCAAACAGTTTCTTAAAATCATCCAGGAAAGATGAAGGCGAAAGCTCCTTTTTAAGTTCGCGTTTCGGGTAAGTTAAGTAGAGCTTGTTCCTGCGAGCCTTTAGCGCTTGGTAAAAAAGGTAGCGTTGTTCGGTCAGGTGGCGCTCCTCGTTTTTTGCAAACGTTTTCGGTTTGAAAATTTCCGGACGGTATCTGACGGGAAAATCCTTGTCCACCATTCCGCCGACAAACAGCACTTTAAAACTCAAGCCGCGAATTTCTTTTACCGAAGTTACAAGCACGCCGTATTCGGGGCGCTCCTTAACGTTAAACCTCGCCGAGCGTGCAATCGTTCTTAGCCTGTCGAGGAAAAATTCGAGCGTAAATTTCTCTCCTTTGCCTTCCTTGATTTCGATTAACGTAAAAACTTCTTCCGCAGCTTCGATTAAGCCTGAAAGACTTTTGATGTTTATTTCCTGCTGTGCGTCGTCCCCCTTGAACAACAGGGAATCTAATTTCACTTCCTTGATTAATTTTTTTAGCTCGGTAAGAAATTCACCGATTGTCAACTCTTTGGAAAAAGGGGACAACAATTTTTCAATTGACTTAATACTTTTCAGTGCTTCTTTAAAAATACTTGCTTCCGTTGAGTTTTCGTTCCCAAAAATGTTTTGGTTTAATTGCGTCTTCCAGTTGGAAAGCCCCACGGTTAATTTCAGACTTCTTGCCGCAGCCTGAATTGCGCCGATGTTAACGCCTGGCAGGTAAACGAATCCGCTGCTGAAAGCCCGCAGAATATTTTTGTAGTAGTAATTGGTTTCAATTATTTCAAGGAGATTAATTACTGCCGTGGCAGGCGCTGTTTTGTCCGGCGTGATTCTGTCCGTAAGATTAAAAGGAATTCCGTAAGATTTGAAAACGTCTCTAACAATCTGCGAATAAGAAGTAATGGAATTAAACGCCACGCAAATTTCGTTCGGTTTGGCTGTGCCTTCCGTTAAATTTTCCTTAATTGCTTTGGCTATTAATTTAATTTCCTCTTCCCTGTTTTCGGCGGGGATTAAAAACAAATTGTCTTTGTAACGTTCGTTTTGCTTTTCAACATTTTTGAAAAGGAAGGAACGGACGAAGCTCGTAAATTTGTCGTTCCCCGCGGGGGAAACATCCTCGATAGCGCGGAAGCCCTTATTTTTCAAGGCTTCGTAGCAGTCGTTAAGATGAGAAAATAAAAAACCGTTAGAAGAATCGTAATCAAAATCAATGAAGGTTTTTACATTTTCCAAATCGGAAAGGATGTTCAAAATCTCAATCTCGGGCGGAGAAAACTCGTCGAAGCCCGTAACAATTACGTTTTCAACATCAGGGTAAATGCTCGCAAAAATTTCCCTGAACTTTTCTTTTCCGAGCGCAATTACTCTTTGGTAAACGTCTCCCACTTCGTAAGCACTTACGCCCGTAGTTGATTGCAAATATTTTGAGTAAATGAAAGCAATGTCCCGTGCTTTTCTTTTTTCCGCAGGGGAAACATCCTCGGGTAAATTTAAAATGTCTTCGGGAAAATACCCGAAACGCTTAAATTCGGAAATTACTTCGCGCAGTTCTTCAATTGTTCCGAAAGGAATTTCGCCTTTGTAAGAAGAAAAATATTCCAGCTCCGTTTCTTCGGCGGCTTGTTCAAGAAATACCGAGGCTGCGGATTCCGAGAGCCTGCGGAAAATTTCATTCTCGCCGAGAATCTTTCTCGTGAAAGTTTCAAGCGTTTCGATGTTTATTACCGTTGCCCCTTTCGACGGCGTGAGGTCAATTAGTCGCTTTTTTAATTTGCGTACCCTGCGGTTAGTGGGAACGATTAATAAAAATTTTTCAATTGCGCCGGCAGTGGCAAAGTCATCGACGAATCTTTCAATGTCAATTTTCTTTATTTCGGATTTTGTAAGAATCATTTTGCAATCAAAAATCTGTAAGAAGTTTTTATTTGTTTCGCTGTGTCCAAGTCGAGCAGCTTGATTATTTCTTTAAATCTAACTTCCGCCTCACGCTTGCCTTTGGTCACAGGGGTTTCAAGCTCAAGGAATTTTCCGAGTCCTTTTACAGTATCGAGATGAACCCTTGTGCCCTTGTAAATAAACAGTTTTCTTGTTTTTTCAACTACGGCTTCCACATTCAAAATTTTTACAAATGTTTTTTCAATGTTCTTTCCGTTAAGTAGAATAACTTCGAAATTGCTCCAACGCTTTTTGCCTTCTTCGTCGCGGTTGTAATAAATCAGTTCGTACTCGCCGTTTTGTCTTCTGAGTTTTAACAGCCCGCCTTTTACCGTAAAGTAAATGTCTTTCTGTTTTAATATTCCCTTGTATTCGGCATCTATCTTTTTCAGTCTGCCGAGAACCCGTCTGAAGTCTTTCAACTCGATTTTCAATTCAAGATTTGTTGCCATTCTTTTGACCCTGAAAATTTAATTTAAAATTCACAGCAAATCACTTTTTCAAAACTAAGGAAAAATAATGTTAGACGTTAATAGGCAGGGACTTAATTTGACATTCAAATAAGAAAGAAGAAATCCGCCTTCGTCTGCGCTTTGCTTGACTTCGGCGCGACAGGTCCGTCTTCGCCCTCGCTATGCTCGGGCTACGCCGTGACAAGCAAGACGCGAGACGCTAGACGTAAGACGTCCTGCTCAGAGAACAGATAACAGTGACCAGAGACTTAAGACTCGTTACTCGTAACTTAAGACTTATTTAATTGAAAGTTGAAAATGGAAAGTGGAAAGTTAAATACTCGAGACCATTCCATCCAATTGTCCAAAAATCCAATCATCCAAGAGCACTCGCGCACTCTCCCAAACGAGACTCTTGGATAATTGGAGAAATGCATTGTTGGATGGCTTTAACTTTCTTCCCCTCTCATTCTCACCAAATCCATTACAAGGCAGGAGGAAACTTTTGCAGGCTTGAGAGCTTTAATTCTCACGTAAATCATTTTACCGAAAAGGTGACCTAAGAAAAACGCCGTTATCAAAATAGGGTAAGTGTAAAATTGGAATCCGATGTGACCGAGCAAACGCAGGGCAATTACAAAAGGCACGGGAATGTGCACCGCAAGAGCCCATTGCAAGGAAAACTTTCTCACATTTGCCCGCCAATAACCAAACGGAATGTTAAATAAAATTACCAGTAATGCTGCAAACCATACGTTCATAGTTTTCAAAAATTTTTTGCGCAAATATAAACAATTTCAGATTTGAAAATTCAGTCCGAAGGAGCCGATAATTTTTTATTTGTCTTTTCGAATTCTAAAAGTTACTTTAGGTGTGTAAAATTTCTCGCTCATTAGTTAAGGAGGTTCAAATGTACGACAAGAAAGCCGATTTAGCCGGTCCCGGCATTGGAGATTACGCGGAAATTGAAAAGATTCTACCGACCGATTACAAATCCCTGCTCACACCGAGGGAAACAATGCAAGCTCTTTACGCAGTTAAAAGTTACATTGAGGAAAATCTCAGCAAAGAGCTGAACTTAATGATGGTGCAAGTGCCTTTGATTGTTGACGTAAACAGAGGCGTCAATGATTACCTCGACAGGGACGGCTCGCGCACACCGATTCAATTTCACATTTCCAACGATAACGACAAGCACCCGATTGACGCACAAATTGTGCAAGCCGCAACCAAGTGGAAACGCGTTGCGCTCAAACAGTTCGACTGCAAAGTTGGCGAAGGAATTATTACCGATATGCGCGCCGTAAGGAAAGATTATTTCCTCGACCACGACCATAGCGTTTACGTTGACCAGTGGGATTGGGAAAGGGTAATAACCGAAGAGGACAGGAATCTTGATTTTTTGAAAGAAGTTGTTAAAAAAATCTGGAAGGTTTTACACGGCGCCGGTAAATATGCGCAAGAACTTTTCCCGCAATTAAAAACCGACAAATATCCCGACTTCCCCGAGGAGCTGACATTCTTCCATGCGGAAGAAGTGCTGGATATGTACCCCGACCTGCCAAGGAAAGCACGGGAAACTGAACTGCTGAAAAAATATCCTGCCGTCTTTATTATCGGAATCGGCTGGACGTTAAAAGACGGCTATCCGCACGAGTTGCGCGCAGCGGACTACGACGATTGGGTAACGGAAACTGTTGTTAAAAACGGCGAGCAGATGCACGGACTTAACGGCGATCTCCTCGTTTGGAATCCCGTTACAAAGCGCAGACACGAATTGACTTCAATGGGCATCCGCGTTACAAAAGACACTTTGAAGAAACAGCTTGAAATAACCGGTCAGCTCGATTTCCTTAAAATGCCTTACCACCAAGCAATCCTGAACGACGAAATTCCCCTTAGCATCGGCGGCGGAATAGGGCAGTCGCGGACAATGATGTACCTGTTACGCAAAGCACATCTCGGCGAGGTAAGCGTAACCGTATGGCCTCAAATATTGAAAGACATCTGTGCAAAGAAAAATATTTTTGTGCTTGAATAAATTACCCGGACGCTCCGTTTTCGCGGGGCGCTCATCAATCTTTCAACAATCCTTTCTTCGTTCCGTATTTAAGAAACTTCTTTGTCCCCTCGTTATTTTTAATTATTTCAATTACCCGGCGGTCGTTTTTCTCAAAGCAGGAACCGAAAACACCCTCGACTTTTCCGTAAAGAAAAAACTCTTCCGTCATTGTGGAAGAAGGACCTAAAATGAAAATTTTCGCACCGGCGTTGGAGTTTTGAACAGTTTGCAAGAATGTTCCGTTTGCTATTGCTGTTGAGGAAAGTATTACCGCATCCGCTTGCGCCAAATATTTTTCACGCTCCGAAATCGGAGTCAATTCCGGTTCGTCCCGGTTCAAGTCGAAAATGGTTAAAGAAATATTTAGCTCCCCGAATTTTGCAGCCAGCGGTTTAATAAAGCCCAACATTACAATTTTCTCAAAAAACGAAAAGTCAACAGCTTTGAGAATGTCCGGCTCGCCTACTATATTAGTAGAGTAGTTCATTATTGCATTAAAGTAAGCGTTAAGCAAAACCCTGTGACGAAAATTTTTCAGATTTATATTTGCGTATTCCCCTTTATTCACAGGGATTTTTTCACCCATACCGGAGCAAACGCCGATGTTTCCGTTGTTCAGCACAACTCCCGAATATCTTTCACCTGTAAAAATTTCCGAAATTTTTCCAAGGTCGAAACCGTATTTGGAAAGAAATAATTCAAGCGGGTCGGGAAGCGGTGAAGGACTTGCCATTTTTAAAGCCGCAATTTGATTTCATTTAAAAGCTCCTGCATTTTCTCGGTAGCTTTGCCCTTCAGGAAAACGTCCGTAATAGTACGGGTGTAGTTCGACGGCTCTGTGTTTATCTCGATTATTTTTGCGCCGTTCCTTTTTGCTTCCGTAGGAATTAAAGAAGCAGGCATTATTTCCCCCGTTGTGCCGATTACGAGGAAAACGTCTGCCGTTTCCGCTTCCTCGAACGAACGGGAACGCGCCGGTTCGGGAATTGCCTCTCCGAAAAAAATAAAATCGGGTTTTAAAATTCCGCCGCAATTTTTACAGCGTGGAATTTCTGCGGACAAGTCTATTTCTTTCACGTCAAAATACGTTCCGCATTTTGTGCAAACGAGTCTTTGTGAATTTCCGTGAAACTCGTAAACCGTTTTGCTTCCCGCTTCTTGATGAAGATTGTCGATGTTCTGAGTAATTACGGCTTTTACCAATCCTAACTTTTCGAGCTCGGCAAGTGCAAAGTGAGCCTTGTTCGGCTCGGCTTTGCCAAAGAAATCGTAAAATATTTCTTTGATTAATTTCCACGATTGTTTCGGGTGGTGGTGGAAAAAAGAAATCTCCAAAAAGGACGGGTCGTATTTTGACCACAACCCGTTCTCCCCGCGGAAAGGCGGTATCCCGCTTTCAACTGAAATGCCTGCACCTGTAAAAGCCGTAACGTGATTTGCGTTTAATATTAAGTCCGCTGCTCGGGCAACCATTTTTACTCCTTGATTTTTTGGGCTTTTAACAATCTAACGTATCTGCCAAAAAATCTTTTTTCCTCAAAATTTCCGAAACCGAATTCCGTCAAAATTTTCTTCCAATCCCGCTCTACAAAATCGAAAGCATATTTGCATTCAACCTTGGTAAAAACAAAGCGTGCGTAAAATGGTATTTCATTCAATTTAAACTCGTTGAAGTCCAGGATGTTAAAATATCCGCCGGGCTTGAGGTTATTGAACACGTTGCGAATTATTTGTTTGCGAACCTCGTGCGGAAAACCGTGAATCACAAAGGAAATCAGCGCTTTGTCGTACTTTTCGTCCAACTCGAAAGGGATATCTATTCTTTGCTCAAGCACGTCGATGTTCGGGATGTCTTTTGTTCTTTCGCGGAATTGTTTTAACATCTCCTCGGAAATTTCCAAACCCAAAATTTTGCCGTTTTCGTTTAAGTAACGGTGCATCAAAAGGGCATTGCGTCCCGTGCCTGCACCGAAATCAAGTATTTTATCTTCGGGTTTTATTTCCATTGAGGCAATTGCTTTTTTAATAAAGACGGCGTAACTGCCAAAGGTCAAGTAATTCAGCAGTTTGTCGTAATACTTTGCCTCGAAACCCTGAACCTCCACTTTTGAATCCGGATAGTATCTCATCGTTTTCTCCAATTCTGTTTTACGAACAAGAACAAAATTAAACAAATTAAACAACCCTGCATAATAAAAGCTTCCGGAAATTGGTACGGGATTAAAATAGATGGCAACATAAGAAAGAAGAAACAAGAAATAAGAAATGGATTCTACGCAAGACGCGAGAGGCAAGACGTCCGCCTTCGCCCTCACTTAGTTCGGGCTTCGCCGTGACAAGCAAGACGCATCTTTTCAGAGAACAGATATCAGTGAACAGAGAAAAGTGTTTACCAAATAGAAAACCTTGGATAGTTGGAGGAGTGGATTGATGGATTTTAAAAATTAGTTTATGCTTTCTTTCCTTTGTGGAATAAGGCTATGAGGTGTATAATTAACCACGGGTTTTAACCCGTGGGATTAGAGGACAAAAACACACAAATTTGTTTTGGCGCGATTTTTGGCTGGCTTGTTTGGGCGTGTAAAAATCGTGACAAAACATTGAACAAGAAAAACAATAAATGTCAGAATGTTAAAAAAGACAGAGAGGTTTTGAGCCTCTCCCTCTTTGGTGTTTTATTTCAAATCCGAAAACAATAGAAAAACTTTCCTGAAGTTCTTTTTAACGGCAAGTCCCGCCTTGATTATTTTTGCCTTGTTTCCCTGAGCCAAAGCATTTTCTAATTTCTTTAATGTATTGCTTTCGGCTTGAATTGCAGCTTTTAACTTTTGCGTTTTTTCCGGTGTAAAAGAAAATACGGTAGCGTCAAATTTCCTGTTAGCAAAATCATTCCAATCTTCTTTTGCTTTTGTTACAACGGTTTTAAGTTCCGAAATTAATTCCGCATTTACATCTTTTGGTTTTTTGTCCTTCAACGGATGCACAATTTTTTCCATATTGGCGTGAAACTTAATTATGCCGTCAAGGTAATAATCAATACCGTTTCTTTTACGCAGGTTGTAGAAAATTCCTCTTATTTTTTCAAGGGTTTCGTGTGCTTTCTGAATTTCGTTTTTACTAACCAGCTCTTTAGCGGAGTTTAAGATTTCTCCGACTTTGTCGAAATCTTTTTTCCACAATGAATCTTTCGGTGAGTAAGAATAATAATCGCTTTTAAACCGGCTCCAGATTTTCGACAACTTTAGCAATTTTAATTCGGCCTTTTCCTTGTTGCCTTTCATTGTGAGGAACAGAGCGGAGATGTAGCTCCTGTCGAATTTTGCAAAGTCTTCCCGAATGGGAGAAACAGATGCGTACGTGGCTTGCAACGCAACTGCTAAAACTATTGCAAGAACAATTATTCTTATTTTTTTCATTCCCATTCCTCTTTATTTAATCGTAAAACTGTCAATTAGTTTAATTGTGCTGTCGGTTTTAGTCATTGTGTTTTTCTTAATCAACATCCCGAATGTCTTAACCGAAACCGAATCCGGCTGAACGTCGAACAAGACGTAATGGTAAGCTCTTTTACCGACAAAGTCTTCCGATTTCTGGGAGTTTTTCCCGGGACCGTAATTGTAGCCGAGAGCTTTGTAATAAGGAAGAGCTTGCGAGTAAGTAAATTCCCGTCCGACCTTTTTCTTGTCCCCTTGGTCGTAAGTGGGATTAAAATCGTAAACCGGGGCGCCGGAACTGCCTGAAATGATTTGGTAAATTCCGTCAACACTCTGGCGACTGTAAAGATGCTCGTGCCCTGAAACGAAAGCCGTTACTTTATTATCCACCAAAATTTTCCAGAGTTTGTCGTGAGCGGTAAGCCTTGCTTTGGCGGCGGAATCGAGCGGCAAGGTGAGATTTCTGCCGAGATTTGCCAAACCGTCTCTTAAGTGTCCACCGACGGGGAAAAACATCTCGTGGCTGCCGGCAAAAATTCTTTTAACTCCTCTTTCCCGTGCGGCTTTCAAATCATTTTCCAGCCATTGGTAATGGTGGAATTTGTGCCAGTCGGGATGGTCGTCTTTTGTTGTGGTTGTGTCGCCGTAATACCACCTGTCCGTGTCAAATACAACAAAATGAACTCCGTCATAATCAAACGAGTAGGTTAAACCTTTTTCGTCAGCCGGCCCGTTTTTCGGCATATCGGGAAAAACCTTAAGAAAATTTGCCTCGTCTTTCGGCGTACGGACTTCGTGATTCCCGATTCCTACGTAAACCTTCTTGCCTACAAGCGTGGAAGAATTGTACGCCTCGCTCATTACCTTTTTCCAATATTTCATTTGAGAAAAGTTTTCGGACGCATCTTTCCAGCTTCCGTCAATCAAATCTCCGAGAAAAAGAATGAACTTAAGGTCAGGATTGTTTGTTAACAAATGATGAGTTAGCTTTTTAAGCACGGGTTCGTTTACACCGTGGACATCTCCCCTGCTGTCCGACATTACGGCAAATTTGAAATTTTGTCCGTAAAGTTGAGAGAATACTACTAATAAAGCTACGATTATTTTTTTCATTTTTATTTCCTTTTTGGTTATTAAAATAATTTTTCCAATTCTGTTTCGTCGTTTGTGATTCCGAGCGCAATAACTAACTTTATTCGCGCCTTTTGTCCGTTGAGGTAATCCGAGAAAATCACTCCCTCCTTCTTCAGCCATTTACCGGCTCCCGGGTAGCCGTAAACATCAAGCGTTTCACCTGCAGGACAGCGGGAAGTTAAAACAACAGGGATTCCTTTTTGCCGCGCGTATTTTACTCCGTCAAATGCTTTGGGAGGCAAATTGCCAACTCCCATTGCTTCGACAACAATTCCTTCCACGCCGCTGTCAGCAGAACAGACGAAGAATTTTTCATCCATTCCTGCGTAGGCTTTTATTAAATCGACATTGCAATTAATTTTTTTTGTCGGGAGTTTCTCCAATTTCCGAGGCAGACGGTTGAAAACAACCCTGCCTCGTTCAACAAATCCGAGCGCGCCGAAGTCGAGACTGTGAAAAGTTTCCAAATCTTCCGTGTGTGTTTTGGTTACTTCGCTTGCAGCGTTTATTTCGCCGTTTAAGCAAACCAGTACTCCCATTCCCGTGCTGTTTGCATTATTACAAATGTGAATGGCGTCGATTAAATTACGCGGTCCGTCCCAATCCGGCTCGGAGCTTGTTTTCATTGCGCCGATTACAACAATCGGTTTCTCCGTTTCTACCGTCAGGTCAAGGAAGTAAGCGGTTTCTTCAAGCGTGTCCGTTCCGTGAGTAACAATCACTCCGTTAACATCTTCTCTTTTTACTATTTTTTGAATCTCTTTGGAAAGCTCAAACATCCTGGCGGGAGTCATATGCGGACCGGGGTAATTCCCGAAATTGAATATTTCAATTTCCGCCAGTCCCCTTGCCTCGGGAATCATTTCCAAAAGTTCCTCACCGTGGAAATAAGGCACCGCTCCACCCGTTTCGGGATCTATTTTCATTGAGAATGTTCCGCCGGTAAAAGCAATAACTATTTTATTCATCTTCGTATTTCCTTCTGAAAAATTCAATTGTGGATATTAGTCCTTCGTCAAAATCAAACTGCGGTTCAAATCCCAAGAGTTTTTTTGTTTCCTCAATGTCCGCAGAACTAAACTTAATATCCCCCGGGCGCTCGGGCGCAAAAACAATTTTGCTTTTTGAATCGGTAAGTTTGATTATTTTCTCGGCAAGTTCTCCTATCGTGATTGAATTGCCCGTGGCAACGTTAAAAACGCCTTTTTTCAAAACGGATTCTGCCGCGAGAACGTTTGCACGTACGACGTCTTTCACGTAAACAAAATCACGCGTTTGTTTGCCGTCGCCGTAAATAGTAATGTCTTCGTTCTTTATTGCTTTGCTAACAAAAATAGGAATAGCCGCGGCGTATTGGCTTTTAGGATCCTGCCTTGGTCCGAAAACATTGAAATACCTGAGGGAAACCGCTCCCACTCCAAATTCATCCGAAAAGAAATTACACCAATATTCGCCGTCGAGTTTTGTGATTCCGTAAGGAGTTTTCGGCACGGGTAGCATATCCGTTCTTTTCGGCAGGCGGGGATCGTCTCCGTAAATTGCCGCCGAAGAAGAATGAACAACTTTCTTAACGCCGTGTTCTTTTGCCGCTTCAAGAATATTAATTAAGCCTTTGACATTAATCTCTATTGTTTCTTCCGGTTTTTCAATTGACTCGGGAACGGAGACAAGCGCTGCAAGATTAAAAACGTAATCCGCCCCGGCAACAACTTTCTCCACAAGACTCTTGTCCCTGATATCTCCTTCTAACAATTTCACACCGGACAAATGCTTTACATTTTCCGCGTAGCCGGTTCTGAAACTGTCTAATATTACTACCTCGGCTTTGCCGTTCCAATATTCGGCAATATGGCTTCCGATAAAACCGGTGCCGCCGGTTACAACAACTTTCATCTTACTCCTTGAGTATTCTTAAAGGAATTTTTCCTCAACGGAAGAAATTTAACCACGGGTAAAATTTCAAAGTGCTAATATGTTAATTTTTTCGTTGATTTAAAAATCGCTTTCTGGAAAGAAGATGCTTTTGTTTTGAAAAAATTTTTTAAGAACAAATTAACCGAATTTCTAATTTAATCCCCGAGAAATTTTTTACGACAAATTTAAACCTATGTAAATAAAAGAGATAGAAATTTACCTGCAAAAATATTTGCACACATTGAATTTTAAACGTATAATTGAATCGGTTTTGAGGCTGATTCGGGGTGTTAATAACTTGTGGATAACTCGGAACCGTGAAACGTTTCACAAAAGTTCTTTTACGGCGTTGTCAACTTTTACAAACGTAAAATTTTGTTTATTTGCTTTAGCTGGCGCTTCTAACTTATTAAAATACAATGGGTTAGGATTGGGCTTTTAATGTTGATAAGTTGTGGATAAAAATCACGACGTTGTTTTAAAAACTTTGATTTTTTCTAAATTTTTAAACTTTTTCGGATAATTTAATTGTGGATAACTTGGTAATGCAGACTGTGGAGAAAAGACAAGAAAACCTTTCTTCTCCCAAAGAAATTTGGAAAGAATGTCTTTCAATAATTAAGGAGAATATTCCCCCCATTGCTTACAACACTTGGTTTTTACCAATTAAGCCTCTTAGCTTGATTGGCAGCAAATTGAAAATACAAGTGCCCAACAGTTATTTTATTGAGTGGATTGAAGAACATTACAACACTTTAATCTCCCGAACAATTACTCAGGTAATAGGAAGCGACGCCGAATTGGTTTACGTCATTTACGACGACCAAGAATCGCTGCCTCCGATAACAGAATCGTTGGAAGAAGAAAAACCGAAAACAGAGACCAAGCCGCAACAAATCGAAAAAGATTTTGATTCTTATTTAAATCCCCGTTACAGTTTCGAAAATTTCATTAAGGGCGAAAGCAATCAATTGGCAAGGGCTGCCGCTATTGCCATTTCCGAAAATCCGGGTAAAACATCCTTTAACCCGTTGTTCGTTTACGGCGGCGTAGGGCTTGGCAAAACACACTTAATTCAGGCAATCGGCAACAAGGTGCTCGAAAAATTCCCCGAAAAAAGAGTGATTTACCTTTCCTCGGACATCTTTACAGTCGAATTTGTCGAGGCAATTCAAAACAACACGGTCAATGAGTTTTCGAACTTCTACAAAAGTATGGATGTCTTGATTATCGACGACATTCAATTTCTAATCGGGAAAGAAAAAACGCAGGATTTGTTTTTCCACATTTTCAACACATTGCACCAATTGGGCAAACAGATTGTTCTTTCGAGCGACAAGCCGCCCAAAGATTTATTAGGGCTGAACGAACGCCTGATTTCAAGATTCCAGTGGGGGCTCACGGCGGACATCCAGCCGCCCGACTTTGAAACCCGCATTGCAATCTTAAAAAACAAAAGCGAAAGTTACGGCATTGAAATTTCCAACGAGATTTTGGAATACATTGCGCACAATATTACTTCCAATATTCGTGAGCTTGAAGGCTGCCTTATTAAACTGCTTGCCAACGCAAGTTTAGGCTCAAGAGAAATTGACCTTGACCTTGCAAAGAAAACAGTAAAGGAAATTTCCACAAGCCGGGAAGTGAACATTTCAATAGATTACATTACCAAAATTGTTTGTGAGTTTTTCGGAGTTGACGAAAACAAGGTGCGCGAGAAAAACAGAAAAAGGGAAGTTGTTCTTGCCAGACAAGTTGCAATGTACCTTTCCAAAAAGCTTACCCGCTCTTCGTTAAAAACAATCGGGCTGCACTTTGGCGGACGGGATCACTCAACCGTCATTCACGCTTTCAACAGCATCGACAATATGATTAACGAGGACGAACGCCTGAAAGAAACCGTTGAATCCATACGCAATAAAATTGAGCTGGGAATCGCGTGATTCAGTGAACAGTGAACAGTTAACAGTGAACAGAGTAAAATGTTTGTTAAAGCGAAATTTTCGGATGGTTGGATGTGTGGATTATCGGATAGTTTTAAATATTGCTTTTCTTTACCAGAGACATCATTTCATTAATTACGGGTTTCTACCTGTAGGCAAAGCTTGATTGCACAGAAACTTCCTTTCTGAAATTGGTGTTAAACAACCCAACATTTTGACCGTTTGTTTACTGAAAACCCGGTTCAAATTTTTCACTTTCTTTATTGAACAAATGTCATTAAAAAAGTAAATTTCAAATTAAAAATAGGATTCAAAATGAATTGGGTAAAAACGTTTGTCTTAATGGGTGCAATGATGATTCTCTTTCTCCTTGTGGGCGATTTACTCGCCGGAGAAAAGGGGATGATTTTTGCGTTCGGTTTTTCCTTAATAATGAATTTCGGCTCGTATTGGTTTTCAGATAAAATAGTTTTAACGATGTATCGTGCGCGTGAAGTTTCGCGTGAGGAATACCCCGAACTTTACGCTGTGGTCGAGCGCCTTGCACACAAGGCAAACCTGCCTATGCCTAAGGTTTACGTGATGAATAATCCCACGCCAAATGCTTTTGCTACGGGGAGAAACCCCTCCCACGCAGCCGTAGCCGTAACAACCGGAATACTTGAAATATTGAACCAAGACGAACTCGAAGGCGTATTAGGTCACGAACTTACACACGTTAAACACAGGGATATTTTAATAGGCACAATCGCCGCAACCCTCGTGGGAACAATTACTTTTATTGCAAGAATGGCAGGCTGGGCAATGATGTTCGGCGGACGCGACGAAGACGACGGCGACGCAATTGTTTCCTTGATTCTTCTAATCCTTTCCCCGATAATTGCGCTTCTTATTCAACTTGCAATTTCCCGCTCTCGCGAGTTCCTTGCGGATGCAGGCGGAGCTGCAATCAGCGGCAAACCGCTTGCACTTGCTTCGGCGCTCGAAAAACTTGAATATGCAAACGACCGGGTTCCAATGCGCAATGCCGGAGCTTCTTCCGCCCATATGTTTATCGTTAATCCTTTAAAAGGAAAATCATTCTCCAAACTATTTTCCACTCACCCCTCTACCGAAGAAAGGATCCGAAGACTGCAAGAAATGGCGGCAGGGAGACGAGCATATTGAAAAAGTTTGTCCAAATAATATTTACCATTGGCGTTTTTCTCCTTCCTGCCCTTTCGTCTGCGCAAACGCCTTCGAACTTGGACGTACTTCTAAAAGAAGTAAACGAATCGGCAAAAGAAATAGCCGTTAAATGCGACACCTCGAAATCTTATTTCCTTGAGTTCAACTCCCCGTCCGAATACGGCGTGTTTAAAATTCATCTCTTGGCTGCGTTAAAAAATGCAAATGTTAAAATTTCTTTAACGAGTAAGAAAAACAGGATTGCTTACGCAATTGAAAAAGCGGCGGTCGGTTACGGTCAACCGTTCCGGGAAAATTTTCTCGGCGATTTTTTCGTTAAGAGAACAATAATTTTAAGCGGAAGTTTTGCCGTTCCTTCCGAAAGCGGTAACATTGATTCCCGCAATTTCTTTTTTGCCAAAAGGGATGTCGTTCCGCTCGAAAGTTTGAAGAAGCTCGAATCCTATTCGTTAAAATTCACACAAGGTGAAATTCCCGAGCCTCCTTTTTTCGCAAGTTTGTACGAACCGTTAATTGCTCTCGGAGCTGTAATTATTTCAATTTATTTACTCTTCAGCGTTCGCAGCAAATAACCGTTCTTTAATTTTCAAAGCGCAACTAATTTAGTTATTTTTACGTCCGATATTTCTAATTTTTAAGAGAAGGTAGAATTGAAAAGAAGAACACTTTTAGCATTGTTGCTTGTAGCATTGGTTTACGGCTGTGCCACAACCGTGGACACTACGACGATGAATGCCGAGGAACATTTTAAATATGCAAAATCCCTCTACGACGACGAAGATTATTTAAAAGCAATAAACGAATTTCAGGCTATCCTACTTCAATTTCCGGGGAATCAAATAACGGACGACGCGGAATTTTATTTGGGAATGTCCTATTTTAAAAACGGGCAATACCTTTTGGGAGCTTACCAATTCAGCAAGTTGATTAAGGATATTCCTTCGAGCCCTTACGTTCCAAAAGCGCAATTTATGCTTGCTGAATCTTATTACAAACTTTCCCCGCCTTACCCGCTCGATCAAACTTACACAAAAAAAGCAATCGAGGAATTTCAGGCTTTCATCGACTTTTTCCCCAATAATCCTAAAGTGAAAGAAGCTGCGGAAAAAATTAAAGAGCTGAACGACAAACTCGCGCACAAAGAATACGAGGCGGCGGTTATTTACGAAAAGATGGAATACTACAACGCTGCGATTAAATATTACCAAAATGTGATTGAAAAATACCACGACACAAAGTACGCCCGAATGGCGATGTACAGAAGAATTAAATTGCTTGTGCTGAAAAAAAGGAATTCCGAGGCAATCCAACAAGCGCAGGAATTTATTGCAAAATATCCCGACGATGCTCACATTAAAGAGATTAAAGAACTCGAGGCTAAGTTAAGTAAAAATGGCTGAGGTAAAAAACACGGTAAAAGCCTCCGCAATTCAGATGACGGAACTGGTGCTTCCCCACCACACAAATCAATTGGGAAATTTACTCGGCGGGCAACTGATGCACTGGTTGGACATTTGCGCCGCGCTTGCCGCTTCCAAACATGCTCATCACGTTTGCGTAACAGCCTCGGTTGACAAAATTAATTTCCGCCATCCCATTAAACTCGGGGAAGTTGTTTACCTCTACGCCTCGGTAAACCGCGCCTTCGGAACGTCAATGGAAGTAGGGGTAAAAGTTTATTCCGAAAGTCACTTAAAAGGACAGCGCAAACACACAAATTCCGCTTATTTTACATTCGTCGCTTTGGACGAAGAAGGCAAACCCGTAAAGGTCCCCGAAATTATTCCCGAAACCGAAGATGAAAAAAGACGTTACAAAGAAGCGCTCGAACGAAGGGAAAGAAGACTACTTGAAAGAAAAAAGAGTTCTTAGTTTTTTAATTTTCTTCTTCTTATTGAGTTCGATTTTCCCTCAGGTTCGAATTAATAGTTTCGGGCGGGCTCGCCTTGTGGAAACATTTGCCGGTTTTAAGAATTTCAAAGTCCTCGATTTCAACGAAGACGGCTACGCCGATTTCGTTCTTTACGGAATAAACAAAAACCGCTTTGCAATCAACAGAAGTCTGAAAAACGGAAAAATATCCGCACCCAAAAACAAATTCTTTTTTTACCCAATTACCGAAATTTGCAAACTTAGAAAGAGGGAGAACTTCGGTTCGTTTTACGTAATTATTTCCCGCCCCCAAAGACTTGCGGCTCTTACGTCTTTCACCAAATACGGAACTTTGCAGCTGTTAAACGTTCACCGGTTTGATTCTTTCCCTTCGGGATTGTTTACGGCGGACTTGAATGGCGACGGGCGAAAAGAAGCTCTCGTTTTCGGCAGCAATTTCAACGGTATTACGGAACTTACCGAGGAAAAATTTATTCTGAAAGAAAAAAAGATCGTCGAAAATGCTTCCGCTTCGCACTTGTTAACAATGGATTTTAATTACGACAGATTAACGGACGTCATTTATTACGATGTTTTTAGCAGCAGTTTACATTTGTTAAAAAACAACGGGGAGGCGTCGTTTAACGAAGAACGCTCAATACGGCTTTTTGACAGTCCCGTTCAAATCAAAAAGACCGATTTCAACAACGACGGATTTGAAGACCTTGCTCTGCTCTTTAAGCACAAATTTGTTCTGATGTTCGGTGATTCGGTTTCTTCTTTTTCAAAGGAATTAACTCTTCAGCTTACGTCTGCCCCTGCCGGCTTTGTGCCTTTCGATGTTAATTCCGACGGCTTAAAAGATTTTGTTTTTATTTTCCCGCAAGAAAAATCCGTTGAGGTTTCTTTTAACGAAAACAAGAAAAAACTTTCTCCTCTGCGAAAAATATTCACGGGGAAGAAAATTGTTGACGCCTTTACGGGCAAGGAGGACTTTAACAAGGGGAAAATTTACTTTTACAACAGCGCCGGACAAATACTTGAGATGCTCAAGAAGAGTAAAACTCCGAACGTTTTTACATTCGTGGGAAACGGAAAAGCTGAAAACGTATTTTTAACCAAGGATTTCCTTTTGTTTGAATTTTCAGATTCCTCAGAACTTTCAAAAGACTATTATTATTGGGGAACTCTAAACTCGCCGGTGTTTTACTCTGACAAATATTCCTTGGACTCTTCGTTTATTTCCATTCCCTTCCAAAACAATAGTTCAATTTTTGAACTATCTTTTAAGGTAAGAAAAAGTTTGATCTTGCTTAAATCTTTCAACGTGAGAAACGGACAAACAAATTTAGCTTTACAACATTTGGAAGAGAAAATAATTGATGTCCAGCCTTTTAAGATTAAAAAGGAGAGACAAACAAAATTAGCTTTTCTTTTAACGGATTCAACGGGACAATTAAATATTAAAACTTTTGTGCCTGAAAAGGATTCCCTGACAATAACGGGAGACGGTTCGTTTTTTACGGCAGAGCGGAAAAGTTTAAAAAACAAATTGCTCCCTTATTCGGTTGCTTGGCAAAACAGCGAGGATTCCACTACTACACTGGTAGAGTACTTAACAAAAACACACAGGTTAATTACTTCCAAGAGAAAATTTGTTAATGGCGATTTTTTTGTTAACCTTGTCCCCAACGTTAAACTTAACGAGCACAAAAATTACGGAATAGTTTTCAAACAAAACAAAATTAAGTTTTACTTGGGAGAAAAAGAGACGGGCTTTTACCGTCTTCCCGATTCAATTGCCACGGTTTTAAGAAATAACAGGAACATTAAAAACTTCTACGATTCAAACACTAAGAAGCAGTTCTGTTTTGCCTACGACAAAAAAAGAAAAACGTTATTTAAAATCGTTTATCTCCGGAATAAGAAAATAATGAAAATCGGCAAAGCAATTGAATCAAAAAAAATCAATGATTATTTTATTACTCCTTTTAACAAAAATAAAGTTTACATTATTTACACCGATAACAACGGCGTTACATTTGAAGAACTAAATGAAAATTAAATTCCTTTACATATTTCTGATTACGGCATTTGCATTGCAGGCACAAAATCTCGACTCGCTTTACAAAGCTTTTGTTAACTTCAAAAAAAATTCTTACCCTTCAATTAAAGTCTCCAAGGTGATGTCCGAGAATATTCACTACTCAAAATGCGGACTCGGTTTAATTACACAAATTAAGGAAAACATCGGGAAGTACCCTCCCGAGAAACAAACCGTAATCAAAAAACTTTTAACCCGCCCTTCTCTACAAACAAGCATTGTTTCACCTTCCGGGAAATTCAGGATTCATTACGATTCGGTTGGAGTAAACAAACCCGGCTACTCGGTTAATTGGTTTGCAGAAATACTTGACTCCGTTTACAGATTTGAAATTCTGAAACTTGGTTACCCCTTCCCCCCTTCGGACGGCACGGCAGGCGGAGATTCCAAATACGATTTTTACATTGAGAATCTTCCCTCGGGGTTGTACGGCGCAACAACACCGGATAGCGCATTGGGAAATTTACGTTACACGGCTTACACAGAAATCGACAACGATTTCCTTGCCAGCGAAAGGTATTACAGCGTTGGTGAAAAAGGAGCCGAGGTTACCGCCGCTCACGAATTTCACCACGCAGTTCAAATTGGGAATTACATTGACCGGTATTCGCAAGACGCCTTCTACTACGAAATTACTTCAACGGCAATGGAGGAGTTCACATTCGACGATGTAAACGATTATTATTACTACCTGCCTTATTATTTCAGGCACACGGATTTAACCCTTTCGCAAAACGACGGTTACGACCTCGCCATTCTGAACATCTTTCTACAAAAAAGATTCGACTTCGATTTGCTCAAAAGAATTTGGGAGCTAATGGTTCGGCACAGAGCAATTGAAGCTATTGCACTTGCAATTTCCGAAAGAGGCTCAACGCTTGCAAATGAGTTTAACAAATTCGGCGTTTGGACTTATTTCACGGGGTTTAGAGCGGACCCGACAACAAACGATTTTTTCGATTACGACGAGGCAATTCATTATCCTCTTATTACGCCCTCAACTACAATCGAGTTTAAGCCGCCGAAAAAAACCGTTAATTTGAACACTGCTCCCGTTTCAAATATGTTTGTTTACTTTCCGGATTTCAGCACCGGTAGTCAGGACACTCTCGTTGCAATAATTACTAACTGCGACGTTCAAAGCGGAATTAATAATAAAAATCATTACATTAATCTGAACTACAGTCTGCTCTCCTCAAACGAGAACGGAGCTAAAAAAATAAACAACCGTTACTATTACAATGTAGTAAGTGCGGAAAAGAATTTTCTAAACGTTTCACACATTTTTAATTACGTTCCGGTAACGGGAGAAACACAAAGCACGGTAATAGATTATGCTTACCCGCAGCCATTCAAATATTCGGCAAATAAATTTTTGTTCATTCCCGCGCCTTTAAGCTCTACCGAAGAAGCAGAGCTTTTTATTTACTCGTCGGGGATGAAATTAATTTACAACGACACACACAGAATTTACTCAATCAACAAAGTCGTTGTACGCTGGAACGCATTGGACAACAACGGTCAAAAGCTGCCAAGCGGAGTTTACTTTTTTGTTGTCAAATGCGAAAGCAAAATCAAAAAAGGAAAAATTGTAATTTTAAATGACTGATTACTCTGTAAAGTTAAATAATTTGACAAAGACGTTCGGGTGGAGATTGGTTTTCCGCAACGTAAACCACGAGTTCGTTTCGGGCAATATTTACGGGCTTGCCGGCAGCAACGGCTCTGGAAAGTCAACGCTGTCAAGGATAATCGCAGGTGTCGTTTCTTCTACAAAAGGCAAAGTTGTTCACTCGTTTAAAGGAATTGAAATACCCCCCGAAAAACTTCACGAGCAAATCGGTTTTGTTTCTCCCTACCTTGTGTTGTACGACGAATTTTCCGCCGAAGAAAATTTAATTCACTTTGCCCGCATCCGCGGAATACCTTTCGACAAAGACTACAACTATTCGCTTCTGCAAACATTCGGGCTTTACGAGCGGAAGCGTGATTTTTTAAAAGGCTATTCTTCGGGAATGCTACAAAGAATGAAGTTTGTTTTTGCTTTACAGCACCGCCCGAAACTTTTACTTTTGGACGAGCCTACTTCCAATCTTGACAACCAAGGGAAAGAAACCGTTTACAAAGTAATACGGGATTACGGCAAAGAAAATCTCGTAATCATTGCAAGTAACGAAGATAATGACCTTGCTCTCTGCAACGAAATTTTAAACATCGAAGATTTCAAAACAAACCCGGGCGACGAATGAAAGCATTTGCGCTTTTCAAAAAAGATTGGGAATCCGAGTTAAGAACCCGTTATGCCGTAAACGCGCTTGCAATGTTCATTCTTGTAACTATCAGCGTAATCCTCTTTTCAATAGGGCAGGAATCCATTTCGGAATATTTAACGGGCGGACTTTTGTGGGTGGTAATTTTCTTCTCGGCAATGTCGGGGCTTTCCCGCGCGTTTGTTTCGGAAGAAGAACGAGGCACGACTCTTACACTCCAATTGATTTCCGCTCCGTCAACAGTCTTTAGCGGTAAACTGATTTTTAATTTACTCCTCGTTTTTTTAATGAACATTTCCATTACAATTTTATTCGCGCTATTCTTCGATGCCTTTGTAATCCGAAATCTTCTTATGTTCTTCTTAGCCTTTATTTTAGGTAGTTTCGGCATTGCGGTTTCCTCAACCCTAATAGCGGCAATAATTTCCAAGGCAAGCACAAAAGGGACTCTTTACCCCGTCCTTTCATTCCCCGTTTTGCTGCCTTTAATTCTCACATTGCTTGAAATTACCAAAAGCTCCATTGACGGTGCTACCGTGAGCGAAACTTGGGTTGAAATTGCCATTCTAATTTGCTACGATGCAATAATGCTGACTGCAGGGTACTTGTTATTCGATTTTATTTGGAAAGATTAAGAACTCCGATTTTTATTTTTTCCGATTATTTAATATTTTGTTTGTTCAATTAGAAAAGATGTTACTAAGAACGGAGACAAAATGGGAGAAACAATCAAGCTTTCAATGAAATTGCCGGTTACCCCTCGCGAACTTTACGAAGCATGGCTGGATGCCGAGAAACACGCTGCTTTTACAGGTTTAAACGCAGATATTGAAAGACGGGTAGGAAGCAAATTTACCGTGTGCGACGGCTACATCACGGGCGAAAATTTAAAACTTTACAGATTTAATAAAATTATTCAAAGCTGGAGAACCACAGACTTTCCCGAAGAAGCCGAAGATTCAACGGTAACCATCGAGCTTGAACAAATTAAGGATGGAACCAAATTAACCATTTTGCACGAAAATCTCCCCGAAGGCGACGGCAAAAAATACCGTCAGGATTGGCGCGAGCATTACTTTAAACCGATGAAGGTTTATTTTTCCGAAGAAAAATAACGTGAGCACGGACGAGAACAGCGAAAGCAAAAAATTATTTTCCGCCCTTCTGATTCCGGCGCTTTTTGTGATTTTAATTGTTAACGTTAAGTTAATAGAAGTTTTTTTCCACCTTAACTTTGCGTCTTTAGGCGTTTATCCCCGCACAATAACCGGTTTAAGAGGAATATTATTTGCACCCTTGATTCACGGAAGTTTTAATCACTTGCTTTCCAATTCAATTCCGTTACTTCTTTTAGGCTGGGCAACCGCTTATTTTTACCCTGTTTCTTCAAACAAAGTTTTTACGATAATTTATTTTGTGCCAAGTATTCTTGTTTGGCTTTTTGCCAGACAGGCATTTCACATTGGTGCAAGCGGTATTGTTTACGGGCTCGGTTCTTTTTTGTTTTTTAGCGGAGTTGTGCGCCGCGACGTTCGAGCCATCGTAGTTTCGCTTCTGGTTGTGTTTCTTTACGGCGGTTTGGTTTGGGGAATTTTCCCACTGGAGCCCCAAGTTTCTTTTGAGTCCCATTTCTTCGGACTTTTAACGGGTTTCCTGCTTGCTTTTGTTTTTAAGAATAAAGACAAATACAAACGCTACGACTGGGAAGACGAGGAAGAAGATTGGGACAAAAACAATTTGGAAATTAAATATTTCGACAATTAAACCTTTTGGCAATTCGAATGAATTTACAAAATTACTTTTGGCTATCGCAAAGAATATTGACTTTGATTCTACGCTTACCTTCCAATCGAAAGCAAAAAGCCGCAATGCTGAAAAGCAATTTGCCTCGCTTGAAAAAAATTGCCGAAGCAATAATTGAGACACAAAGCAGAGCCTTTGTTAATAAGGAAACGGAAGCAATTGAAAAAATCGAACGACTCAGGAAAGAGTATTTAAATTCGGAAACGGAATTGCCTGTTTGGACTCCGGAAGGAGACAAAGACGGGAAAGAAAAACTTTCAACCGTTACACGGCGTTGCAGCCGCTCGCAATTTTGGGATTCGATTTTATTTAAACTTGTCAGACATTTGAAACCGCAAAACGTCTTGGAAATCGGCTCCTGTGTTGGGTTTTCCGCCGCCTACCTTGCCGAAAGCCTGCAAATAAACGGCTTTGGCAGTGTTGTTACTTTGGAAGGCTCACCCCACAGAGCTGAAACAGCAAAATCGACTTTGAGTAAATTGTCTCTCGAAAATGCAAAAGTCAAGGTAGGGTTTTTTGACGAAACCTTACCCGAAGTTTTAACCGAAATAAACTCTGTTGATTTTGCTTTTATTGACGGCAACCACAAATATGCCCCGACCATTAAATATTTCGAAACACTTTTACCTTACCTTTCCCAAGGCAGTGTGGTTGTTTTTGACGACATTAACTACTCGCCGCAAATGTTAAAAGCGTGGAAAGAAATTAAGAATCACAATTCCGTTTCGGCAACGGTAGATTTGTTCGTTTTCGGAATTGCGTTAGTAAAAGCAAATTCTTCCCCAAAGCAAAATTACCGCTTAGGGATTTTAAAACCTTAGAAAATTTGCCCTTGCGGTGTTTGGTCTTTACAATCCAAATTAAAGCTTGCTCTCAACAATTTTCAACGTTTCTTCCAACCCTTGAGTTGCTTGTTGCTTCAAAGCATCACACTCGTTTTTCATTTGTTCAACAAAGGCTTCGTCTTCAATGTCTTTTAAATTAATCAGCACATTGTAAATTCCGCCGATAGCGCCCGTGTAAGCGCTCTGCGCTCCCACGCCAACATCGGTAATGGAATTCGGATTGCCCAGCTCCGCAACAGTTTTGGTGAGTTTAATTGCTTCAACGCTTAGCTGTGCCGTTCTCAAAGGGACCTTAACAGCTTGTTTAAGTCCTTCCTGCATTGCTTTGTGTCGTATTTCTTTTTGCTCCGGCGTCTTCTTGGGCAGCCTTTTTGCTTCCATAAAAGCATTGAAAGCGTTCGTGTCTTCGTCAACAATTTTCACAAGCTCGTTTTTTATTTCCTGACACTTATCTGCCGTAGCATTAAGAATTTCGTCCACATCCTCACTGCCGCGTTTGTTTGCGGTAAGATTACTGACCATTGAAGCAAGAGCAACTCCGAGCGCTCCGCTTAAAGCTGCAATTGAGCCTCCTCCCGGTGCAGGGGATTCGCGGGAAACTTCGTCAACGAAATCCGTTACTTTCATTTCAACGAGCGCGTCTTCGGAATTTTTCGGAAGTCCCAAAACACGCTCTTCGATTTTGAACTCGGCGACATCATTCAAGCCCAAAGACTGCACCGCCGTTGACAGAATGTCTTTAATAGGAATGCCTGTGGAGCGTCCCTGTTTGCGCAAATAATATTTGCCTGTTTCCAAAAGTGCCGGAAAAGGAACCATTCCCACAATTTCGCTGCCCGTTACCACAAGTCCTCTCTCCGCTGCAAGTTTGCGGGTGGCTTCCAAGACGTGGTGCATCGAGGTAATTTTGTAATCGGTTAGATTAATGGAAATTTGCGCCCTGTCGTATTGAGGCACCATCCAACCAATAGCTTTACAATGCTTGAACAAGCCCGGCTTTTTAACGCTTTGTCCCTCGGGGTGTTCTGGGTCAATGCCGTTTAAAATCAAAAGCTCTCGCAAATCGTATTCGTGAACGCTTTTGCAATGTTCAATTGTTTCCTCGATTGTTTTCCCCACAAAGTCGCAAGAGCCGCAAGGATATTCACCTTCACGGTATTTTAGAATTTCTTTGCCCTTGTAATAAAACGGTTTGGTGTTGCCCCTGCGCGCAGAACGGCCCTTTTCTCTTAATTCAAATGCAATGTCCGTTGCGTGTAAAACTTCTCTGGTATTTAAATCAATGTTGTAAGCAATTAGGAATTCTCTTACACCGATTACGGTTGCGCCTGCTTTTGCGTTAAACTCGGCAGGACCAAAATCCGGCTTCCACTTCGGGTCTTTCAATTTTTCGGGTAAGGCTTCGTATTCTCCCTGGCGAATTATTGCAAGATTTTTCCTCTCCGGGGTTTGCGCCGATTTTTCGTAGAGGTAAACGGGAATTTTTAATTCTTCGCCAACACGTTTTGCGACCTCCTTGGAAATTTCAATTGCTTCCTCGGTAGTAACTCCGCTAACCGGCACAAAGGGACAAACATCCGTAGCGCCCATGCGCGGATGACTGCCGTGGTGTTTGCTCATGTCAATCAATTCCGCCG
>JALWGH010000183.1 GCA_027013735.1 Melioribacteraceae bacterium | reverse complement strand
TAATTATCCAATTATCAATTATTTCGATGAAGTTTTTTACCGACGTTCATAACGAAAATTTTTCTTATTTTAGAAATAAAAATAAATTGAAAAACTATCATGTGTTATTAAAATGTTTAACATCACGAATAATGCTGTTGAAAAAATAAAACAAATCCTCATTGAAAGCGGAATTCCTGAAAATTACGGAGTGAGAATTACAGTTGAGGGACACAGGGATTCGGGCTTAAACTACGATTTCAAATTTGAGCAAAAACCGGGAATATCCGACGAGGTAATAAATAAAGGAGGCTTGAAGTTTTTCCTCGACGGCAAAGCGCTCTTTTACCTCAGAAATGTTTTAATAGATTACCAGAAAAACGAAAATAACGAAGGGTTCGTTTTCAATGAGGAAAAATCATTGTAGCAAAAAATTAGTCACGCACAATTTACGAGTTACAATCTTGTGTGTATTTAGAATTTTAAAAAAATTAAATCAAACTTCCCGTTTTTGGCGTATTGCTTTTTCGTAAAGCTCTTTGTACTTGGCGGCAGAAACATCCCACGAAAAATCCCGCGACATCCCATTCAATTGGAGCTTTTTCCAAACACCTTTTTGCTTGTAAGTACTAACAGCAAATTGAACGGTTTTTAGGAATTGAGTAGCAGAATAATCATCAAAAGCAAAGCCGTCGGCATTGCGAAGGCTGTTGGAATCGTTTCCATTGTAAGGAATGACGGTATCCCTTAAACCTCCCGTAGCTCTTACTACCGGAGCCGTTCCGTATTTCAAGGAATAAATTTGATTCAACCCGCAAGGCTCGAATCTCGAAGGCATTAAGAAGATGTCTGCTCCGGCTTCAATTTTGTGGGCAAGAGTGTTGTCGTAGCCGATTATTACTTTCAACTTTGAGGAATACCGTTTGCCGAACTCGAGCAATTGTTCTTCGTATTTCTTTTCTCCGGCTCCTAAAATAACAAAGCAGGCTTTGAGCTTAAGAAGTTCGGGCAAGATTTCTATTAGCAAATCAATCCCTTTTTGTTCGGTTAAGCGGGAAATAAATCCCACAAGAGGAAAAGTTTTGCGGTAACGCATCTTAATCTCTTTACAAAGCCCGATTTTATTTTCCGTTTTTAGTTCGAGTGACGTGCTGTTGTAATTTTCGAAAATCAAAGGATCCGAGGCAGGGTCCCATTCCTTGTAATCAACACCGTTAAGAATGCCAACCAAATCATTTTTTCTTTCATTGAGAATTCCCTCCAATCCTGCGCCGAATTCCTCCGTGAGGATTTCCTTGGCGTAAGTGGGACTTACCGTATTTATCACATCGGAAAAAAATATTCCCATTTTCAGAAAATTAAAATTACCATAATACTCTGCCGGTCCGGTAGGGAAGAAAAGCTTTTCGTCCACATCTGCAACAGGCAAAATATCGGGAGGAAAAATTCCTTGGTAAGCGACATTGTGTAAAGTCAATAAACTTGCAGATGAACGAAACACGGGATATTTTTCCTTAATGTAGTAGGGGATTAACGCTGTTTGCCAATCGTTGAGGTGAATTAAATCGGGAATCCAATCCGTTTGTTTTAGAAACTCAAGAACTGCTTTCTGAAAAAAAATGAATCTTTCGCCTTCGTCCGGGTCAGTAGTGTAAATGTTATCTCTTCCAAAATAAAACTCATTCTCAATCAGAATAACTTCAACATTCGAGTGGGGCAGGGTAGAAGAAAAATATTTTACGTTTTTTGTATTACCATTAATGAGGATTTCCGTTGAGGGAAAATTTTTAATGATTTTTAGTTTTAGGTTTTTATCCAAAAATTTTCCGTATTTCGGAGTAAAGACTTTTACCTCAACGTCAAGTGTTTTCAATGCTTTGGGCAGTGCTGCGGAAACATCCGCCATTCCCCCTGTTTTTGAAAACGGAACAACTTCTGAAGAAACAAATGCTACTTTCATATTCCCAAAATTTTTAATTTTAAATTTAATGATTTTTTACGGGATTATTGCAGGAAAGTGGAGGCGGGACTTTAATAATATGGCATAGGTTTAACATCGGTGGTAAAATAAGAAAGAAGAAACAAGAAATAAGAAATGGATTCTACGCAAGAAGCGAGAGGCAAGACGCCCGCCTTCGTTTTCGCTTCGCTTAACTTCGGTGCGACAGGCAAGATGTTAGCACCATTAAGAGAACAAATAATAGAGAACAGAGAAAATTCAGATTGAGAAATTGTTACAAGGTGATTTGTCCTTTGTCCTCCCATTGGAGAGGCAGGTACACCGTTGGCGGAGCGTCATTAACAAGTTACCTAAAATAGGTTGGGGATGGTTGGATGAATGGACAATTGGATACGAGCCTATCTTGAGTATTTATTAGCTGATTTTTCAACTTTTCACTAAATTATTTCAATATCCAATAATCCATTAATCCAATTATCCAAGAGTCCCGTTTGGGCGAGTACGAGTGTTTCTGGATGATCGGATTGTTGGATGAAATGATTACAAGTATTAACTGACAAATTCAATGCAACAATCATTTCTCTCTGTTTACTGTTAACTGTTCTCTGTTATCTGAAAATCTGTATTTCTCGTTTAACCACTTCTTATTTTTCCACGCAAAGAACGCAAAGGTTTTGCGCAGAGAACGCAGAAAATATTGTACCCTAACTTTCCACTTTCCATTTTCAACTTTCAATTAAATAAGTCTTGAGTAACGCGTAACGAGTCTCAAGTTTCTGTTCACTGTTCTCTGTTCTCTGAATAGGCGCGCATCGAGAAAACCAGTATTTTATTTCTTTTTCTTAAGAATAATCTTGAAAGTTGTGCCTTCATTAGGATTGGAATTAAGAAGAATGATTTTCCCTTTGTGGTAGTCCTCGACAATTCTTTTGGTAAGGCTAAGTCCGAGCCCCCAGCCGCGTTTTTTTGTACTGAAGCCGGGTCTGAAAATTTCTTTTCTGAACTTTGTGTCTATTCCTTTGCCTGTATCGGAGACTTCAACCTCAACATTTGTAGGCGTATCGTAAATTTTTATTTCAATTTTTCCTTTTTCTTTTTCAATTGCGTCAAGAGCGTTTTTAATCAAATTTTCAATAACCCACTCGAACAAGTCGATGTTCAAATATGCTTCGGCGTTGGTGTTACCGCTAAAAATTAATTCTACGCTCTTGCCGGTTTGGGGTAGTCTCCTCTTAAAGTATTCCGTTACCTTTTCAATTACATCGCTTAGTTTGACCTTCTTCAAATCGGGCTTTGAACCGATTTTCGAGAAACGCTTCGTGATTTTATTTAATCTCTCCAAATCGTTTTCCATTTCGTCTGTTAGGTCGAGCACCTTGTCGGGATTATTGTAGTTGAGCTTTAGCAATTCCAGCCAGCCCATTAGACTTGAGATTGGCGTGCCGAGCTGGTGAGCCGTTTCCTTTGCCATTCCCACCCAAATATTGCTTTGCTCATTCTTTTTAACGTGACTAAACCCAATGTACGCAATTAAGAGAAAAAAAACGGCAAAAAATATTTGCAGAAGAGGGTAATATTTTAATTGCGTTACTACCTGTGAATCTCCGTAATAAATTTTGGTTAATATGTGCGTAACGGAATCCGTGTAAGTTACAACAATAGGAGGGTGAAGGCTCCGAAGCTCTTTAACTTTTTTGGTGAGATAGCCTTTTAATTGTTCTTCCGTCCATGTGGAGTCAATCTCGATGTTCTTAAATCCTCCGCCAAAGCCGGTGAGGTTTACATTGTCGTTGGCGTCTGTTAAAATTAAAGGGAAGTCAATTCTTTTAATAATATTTTCAAAAATGAAAGTCAGATCGGTGTTGGTTCTTCTTGGATCGGTAATGTATTCAAGCCCTTTGGCGTAAAGCTCTACGAGGCGTCGTTCCCTGTTTTGAAGTTTTTCAACGAGGGTTTGTGTGTAAAACAGAGTGCCTGCGGCAATCAAAAGCCCGATTACAAGCAAAGCCAATTTAATATTAACCGGAAGGGATTTGCTTTTTTTCATTGTTTGTTAGTTGTCCAAGATAATTGTTTCGCTTCTTCGCGGTCCAACGGAAACTATTGAAATTTCAAAACCTGCTTTTTCGGAAATAAATTTAAGGTAGTCTTTTGTTTCCGGGGGGAGCTCGTCGTAACTGCGTGCTTTTGAGATGTCCTGTTTCCAGCCGGGGAGCGTTTCGTAAACGGGAGTAACTTTTTCCAAGATGCTTGCCGTCGAAGGGAAAGTGTTTAATTTTTTCCCGTTTAGCTCGTAACCGACGCAGACCTTTATTTCGTCAAACTCGCTGAGCACGTCTAATTTTGTGATTGCCGCTTTTGAAATTCCGTTGATTGTTGCGGAATATTTTACGAGGAAAGCGTCGAACCAGCCGCAGCGGCGCGGTCTGCCTGTGGTTGCGCCGAATTCAGCTCCAATTTCCCTGAGCCTTTCGCCCGTTTCGTCTGTTAATTCGGTTGGAAAAGGACCGAGCCCTACCCGGGTTGTGTAAGCTTTCACTATTCCGAAAACATCTGTGATTTTTGTCGGTGGAATTCCCGTACCTGTGCAAGCTCCGCCGGAGGTTGGGTTCGAGGAAGTTACGTAAGGGTAGGTGCCGTGGTCAACGTCCAAGAGCGCTCCTTGCGCACCTTCCATTAAAATTGATTTTCCTTCATTAATGCTTCGGTTCAAGAAGTTAGGAACATCTGCGACGTAAGGGTCAATTGCCTTGTCGAACGCCGAATATTCTTCAATTATTTTTTCAACGTCAAGCTCTTCACGGTGGTAAACATTTTTTAAAAGATTGTTTTTCTCTTTTAAGTTTTGTCTTATTTTTTTTGCGAGCTCGTCTTTGTCCAACAGGTCAATAATTTTGATTCCTTTGCGTGCGTATTTGTCGATGTAGCAGGGACCAATTCCTCTGCCGGTTGTCCCTATTTTATTTTCGCCGCTTTCGGAAATTGAATCAAGCAGTTTGTGGTAGGGCATTATTAAATGCGCATTTTGGCTGATTAGCAATCTGCCTTCGATGTCGTAACCGTTTTGTTGCAGAAGTTCAATTTCATCCAACAGGGCGCGGGGGTCAACTACAACGCCGTTGCCGATTACGCAAGTTACGTTTTCGTGCAAAATGCCGGAGGGAATTAAATGGAAGATAAATTGCTTGTCTTTGATTTTAATTGTGTGTCCGGCATTTGCCCCGCCTTGGTAGCGTACTACAATGTTGTAGCGTTCGCTAAGGATGTCCACCACTTTGCCTTTGCCTTCGTCGCCCCATTGGCTGCCGACTAAAACGGTTACGCTCATTTTTTAATTCCTTACTTTTTCAATTATTTTTTAAAACTCTCAACAGCCTCGTCAACGGTTTTGTAACTGTCGAAAATTGTAATAAGTTTTGTGATTACAAGCAGGCTGTTAATTTTTTCCGTTGCGCCGGCAATTGCAAATTTACCATCGCTATTCTTAACGGAAGTGTAACCGCTAATTAACATTCCCAAACCGGAGCTGTTCATAAATTTTACGCCGGACAAATCCACCACGATGTTTTTCTTTCCTTCGTCAAGTAATTTGTGAATTAACTCGCCGAATTCCTGAGTTTCGGGACCGCCCATTACGTTGCCTTTTAATTCAATTACAACAGCTTCGTATTTTTCGTGCACTTTGATTTTCATTTCTACTCCTTTATTTGTTATTTTTATTGCCTTTCATTTAGATGTTTTGTGAATTAAAAAGTTTTAATAATTTTCCAAGTTATTGAAAGAAAAATTAAAATGAAAGAGTAAAAATAATTTTTAATTGTAAAATAAAAAAGGAACTTAAAAATTAATACCTCGTCTAAATCTCAAAAGTTAGAATTGAACGAAAAAGGACAAAATACTTCTTCCGAATTTTACGACGAAGATTTTGAACTGATTAAGAAAATTCAAAAAGGCGACAATGGCGCCTTTACGGAATTGGTTCTAAGACACAAGGACAAAGTGAGAAATTTAATTTATCTGACATTGGGAGACGTGGATTACATTGACGACATATCGCAGGACGTTTTTATTAACGTCTTTAAAAAAATTAACGACTTCAGATTCGAGTCCAAATTTACTACGTGGCTTTACAGAATAACCGTAAATAAGTGCCGTGACTATTTGCGGAAGAAAAAAGTACGCAGCATTTTCACCACGCTTCAAGAAGAAATTCACAATCCGCCGATTAGAATGCGCGCGGAAAGTATTGGTATTCCTCAAATAGTTCGCAATGCAATTGAACGCCTGCCAGATAAACTCAGGGAGCCTTTATTATTAAGAGACATTGAAGGACTTAGCTACAAAGAAATTGCGGAAAAGTTGGACACGGAAGTAGGTACGATTAAATCGCGAATTTTCAGAGCAAGGGAAAGTCTCAAAATAATTTTGGAACCGCTCCAAAAAGATTTGGGTTACTAAAATGTCTCTCCCGAAAAACGAAAACAAAAAGAAGATTATTTTTGTCGGAGTCCTGCTCGGGCTTACCGTAATTTTGACAATTGTTTTTCAATCCCAAAACACTGAATTTAAATTCATAGTAGGCAAACAAAATATTCTCGCTTATTACGTAAAAACCTTAAAACCACTTTTCGTTTCGAATAGAATTGACAAGAAGGATGTTTTCAGATTTGCTTCTACGGGAAAAGTTCCTTACGACAACGGCGAAAAACAATTGGTTATTCGTTCCGGCATTCTTGGCTCGGGATTGTTAGGGCAAAGTAATTTCCCGCACGAAAGCGCTTTGAATTCTTACGACGGTTACGTTAAATTTTTTAAGCTTGATTCGAAGGAGCAAAAAACTTTGGATTCGATTTTAATTTCTTACCAACCTTCTCTTGCGGCGGGAATACTAATTGGCAAGGGCAGTTCGGTTGCAATAAATTCCGACTTAAACAAAATTAGAACGGCATTAATTTTTGACCTGCGGAAATTCACTTCGGAAATTATTGCCCGGCGTGCGCCGGAAATGGTTAAGGAGCTTTCCGCTTTGAATGACAGTAAGGCGCTCAAAGACTTGCGAAAAAAAGTGCTCGAAAATATTTCCAATAAATTTTTGGTTTATTCTCCCGATTCGGTTTTTACCGTCCGTTCCAACTTTGCTTACGATTCCCTTGTAAGCGCGTCGGAAAAAGAGCGCGAGAAGATGCTTGAAAAGTTAGCAAAAAATTTCTCCCTTAATTTTCATTTCGATTCGCCCGGAGGCAAGACGCCGAATTTAATTACCTTGGGCAAAGGTTCTAACGGTTTGTCTGTCTCGTTTGAAGCCGACACTTCCACGGCGGAGCGGAAACTTTCGAACGCATTAAATATTAACTTTTCCGTCCGGTCGGACAGCTCGAATGTGCAGTTTAACATAAATGCGGACACGACGAACGGCAATTTTAATTTCAGAATTAAGGTGAACGCACCGGACACAAATTTTGTTTTCGGGATTAACTTTAATGCCGACGCAATTTCGAATTTAATTACGCACAGCATTGACGCGGCTAATTTAAGTGATGTTGAAAGGGACAGCATTAGGCGCGCGTTGGATTCAGCAATGAAAAAATTAAACAGTAAATTTGAAACGGATTCCACACTCAAAAAAAATAAATTTATGAAAGAGCTTTTCGAAAAGATGTTGAAAATAAAAATGAGAAAAGAAAAGTGAGTTTGTTTAGTACGGCAAAAAAGAAATTCAGCGATTACGGCAAACTGCCTAAAAGCAAGAAGTTGGAAAATGTAATTACCGTTTCTTCGTTGTTTTTCATTTTTAAAATATTTTTCCCGAACGTCGAAAATCCGGTAGTCGGCGCGGTTAACGAAATTTTAATGTTCTTACTTCTGGTAGTGTGGATTTACTTCGTGCAGGATTTGGTTCACGGCAAGGCAAACCGTCCGATGACGCTCGTAATAAATTCGGGAGTTTTAATTACCGCAGTTTATTTCTTAATGAATCTTTTCCCCGAACTTTTTGACAAGGTTACGGTTACCAAACCGCCCGTTGGCGAGCAGTTGATTTTGTTGCTGCTCTATTTCGGATTTTTCATTGCAGGCGTTTCGGTTTTTACCGTACTGCGCGAATTGTTTTTCCTGAAGCAAAAAAAGAATCCGAAGTTTTATTACGACGTTTTGGTGTTTTTCCTTACGGCGGTTTTCCTCACACGGCTTTTAATCGTAATAGGAATTCCGTTGCTCTCATTGGTTAGCGCGCTTTACGTGGTTGTGGTTATTCTCTTTGCAATTAACTCAATTCGTGTTGCGTGGATTGCCTTCCTTACGAAAAAGGAAAAGATGTTTTTACTGATTGTTTCGATTGTTCTTTCAACGGTTTTCGGATTAATTTATTCGTTGACCTCTTCTTCTACGGGAATCTTGAACATTGCAATGAATTCATTTTCCCCGGGCTTTCACTCATTGTTTAATTTGCTGATGCTTTACGGAACCATTGCTTACGGAGTGATTTTTCTTACCACGCTATTCCACTTGCCCACGGCGGAAGCGTTCGAGAAAAAAGCCGAAGAAGTTTCTTCTTTGACGGACTTAACCAACTTGGCTGCAAACGCATTTGATTTTTCAGAACTGGCAGAAAATTTAACCGCTCACACATTGCAGATAAGCGGCGCCGATGTTGCTTGGCTTTACGTAAATGACGAACAAGGCTGGAGCGTTGCAGCGGCGCAAAATATCGGTAAAGAGGAGGCATTTATTTTAACCGAAACAGTCCTTTCCGGGTTCGAAAATAAAATTCCCGAAAGTCTAAAAATTCTTGACGAAAAAACCTTTAAATTTAAATCGGGCGATTCCGTACGCTCGTTGAAATTCGAATCCCTTATTCTCGCGCCCCTTGGGATTCACAATGAAATTAATGGCTGTCTTTTCATCGGGAGTTTCAACTATTCTTATTTCGACGAGGACGACAGAAAAACGATTAAGGCTTTTGCGGATTACGCCGCCGTGTCTCTGGAAAATTCTTTCCTGATTAAGAAGTCGATTGAAAAAGAACGTTTGGAAAAAGAGCTTGACATCGCCCGCGACATTCAACACAAAATTATTCCGGGCATCTTGCCGAAGTTGGACAATCTTGAAACCGCCGCTTCTTTTATTCCGGCTTTTGAAGTTGGAGGCGATTATTATGATTTTTACAACAGGGAGGACGGCAAAATAACATTTATTATTGCAGATGTTTCGGGGAAAGGAATTTCCGCTGCCTTCGTAATGGCGGAGCTTAAAGGCATTTTCGAATCGCTTGCGTCTATTTCACAAAGCCCAAAGGAAATGCTTGTAAAAATGAATTCCCTGTTGGCTAAGAGTCTTACAGAAAAAGAATTTGTTACCGCTACGGTTGGAACTATTGACACGGCAAAAGGAGAACTGTTGATTGCCAGAGCCGGGCACACCCCTGTTATTATTGGCAGAAAAGGCGATGTGATGCGTCTTACGCCCGCCGGTATTGGGCTTGGAATGAGCGGTAACGAAAAATTTTCAAGCGTTCTTGAAGAAGAAAAATTTCTTTTGCAAGAAGACGATCTGATTTTCCTTTTTACCGACGGCGTTACGGAAGCACAAAATAAATACGACGACCTTTTTGGTACTAAGCGGATTGAAAATATTTTAAAAGAAAACGCTGGGAAATTGCCCGGAGAAATTTCAGAAATTGTCATTACAGAAGTAACTCTGTTTTCCAAAGACGTTCCGCAAAGAGACGACATTACATTTGTAATTTTTAAGTTTAAAAGAAATAATCAAAGGAAATAAAATGGCGGATTTTACAATCAAGTCGGAAGAAATTAACTCGGTAAACGTTCTGAGCGTGGGCGGTTATCTTGACGCTCACACCGCGCCACAACTTGAGCAAGCATTTGACGATTTGTTAAACAAAAAGAAATTCAAAGTTGTGGTTGATTTCGAAAATCTAAACTACATCAGTAGCGCCGGGCTCGGTGTTTTTATGGCTTACATCGAAACAATGCGTGAGAACGGCGGAGACATTAAATTCTCGAATCTCAAAAGCGACGTTTACGAAATATTCGACTTGCTCGGCTTCCCGGTGCTTTACGAATTTTTTGCCGACAAAGAAGAAGCAATTAAAAAATTCGAAGAACAGGAATAGTTGCCGTGCAAAAAATTAGGAACAAAGAAGAATTAAAGATTCTGAGCCGAACGGATAATCTTACGAAAGTAAGGGAGTTTGTCGAGCGGTTTGCTTTCGGTTGCGGATTCGGTACGGAAGAAGTTCAAAAGATTGTGCTTGCTGCCGATGAAGCTTGTACCAATATTATTAAACACGCTTACAAATTTTCGCCACAGGGAGAAATTTTGTTGTCCGCCGAATGCGACGGTAAAAAAATGCTGTTAACCATTACGGACACAGGAGTTCCGTTTAATCCCGAGAATGTTCCCGAACCCGATATTCAAGAACTTGCTAAAAAGAAGAAAGTAGGAGGACTTGGAATTTACTTAATGAAAAAAATAATGGATGAGGTTTCGTACAATATTTCCCGTGAAAAGAATCAAGTTAAACTTGTAAAGTATTTAAATTGAAAAAATATTTAATAAAAACAGAAATAATTATTTAAGAAGATTTAGCGGTTAACCCACCCCCTTAATCC
>JALWGH010000182.1 GCA_027013735.1 Melioribacteraceae bacterium | reverse complement strand
AATAAGCTGTCCCAATTGCGGCACAAAAGGAGAATTTACCGAACCGCGTAGTTTTAATTTGATGTTCAAAACATTTATCGGGCCTGTTGAAAACGAAGACAATGTTGTTTATCTCCGCCCCGAAACGGCTCAGGGGATTTTTGTGAATTTTCTGAACGTGCTTAATTCAAGCCGCCAAAAGCTGCCGTTTGGAATTGCGCAAATAGGAAAAGCATTCAGGAACGAAATCAACACGAAAAACTTCCTCTTCCGCACGCGGGAGTTCGAGCAAATGGAAATGCAATATTTTGTTAATCCCGCCGAGGACAAAAAGTACTACGACGAATGGAAAGAAAGACGTATTCAGTGGTACAAAAATCTCGGGATGAATCCCGACAAATTGCGTTTCCACGATCACCCTGCGGACAAACTTGCTCACTACGCAAAGGAAGCCACGGACATCGAATACGAATTCCCATTCGGCTGGGGAGAAATAGAAGGCATCCACAACCGCACCGATTTCGACTTGCGGCGCCACGAGGAATATTCGGGTAAATCGCAAAAATATTTTGATGACCGGACGAAAGAGAAATTCATTCCTTACATTATTGAAACTTCCGCGGGCGCAAGCCGTGGTTTTATGGCGTTCCTCGTTGACGCTTACGACGAAGAAGAAGTGAAAGGCGAAAAGCGCGTTGTGCTCCGTCTCCACCCGAAATTGGCGCCAATCAAAGTGGCAATATTCCCGTTGGTCAATAAAGACGGAATGCCGGAAGTTGCTCGCGAAATTGAAAAAGAATTACGTCCGCATTTGCGTGTTTTCTACGATGCAAAAGGAGCTGTTGGCAGGCGCTACCGTCGTCAGGACGAGGCAGGCACGCCCTATTGCGTAACAGTTGACACGCAAACCCTTGAGGACGGCACGGTAACCGTCCGCGAGCGCGACTCAATGGAACAGATTCGCGTACACAAAGACGAACTGCTTGCACATTTGCTTAAAAAGCTAAAGTAAATTTTCAATTGGCAGGAAAAAAGGAAGGGACGCCGTTTGAGCGTCCCTTTTTGTTTACTTAATTTTAGTGTTGTTTAATTTGCCAGCCCTGCAAGGAGCGGAACCGATTTAGCCAACAGAAATGCAATTATTGCAAACCCGAGCCAAGTTGCGTAAACCAATGCAACGTATTTCCCGCTTGTTCTCGCTTTGTTAACTTTTGCCAAACCGATTCCCACAACGCCGTAAAACCAAATCAGAAAAATGTCCGCCTTACTTAACAGGTAACCTAAAAAGCTTTGCTTGTCCATACTCAGGAACGAGGCAATGCTCAAGTCCGTGAATAGTTTGTCGGTTAACATTGTTGTAAGCACAATCAAAATAACCTGAATTACAAGGATGTAGTAAGGCAGTCCGTAAGCCACCATTGTAGCCGAGTAGTTTGCCTCGCCGTGGAAAAATATTTTCACGAGCAAATAGAAAATTGCCGCAATAATGAAAAATTTAATAAAGTCCACAATGAATTGCGAAACTGAACTGATTATTAACCACTTGGAATTACTTTCGAACATTCTCCTCTGCATTTCAAGGGATTTGTCTGCCTGTTCCTGAGTAAGTTTTCCTTCTTTAACAAGCTCGTCGTATTTCTCTTTTGTAACTTTCATTGTCTTTTCAATGAAGTTGTATTTGACCGTAGGATTGGACATTACAACAAAATTTGCCAGAATAGAAACGACAATCATTAAAAGCAGGGGCAAGAGCCAGTCAACATTTTTGATTGAATTACGGGCAATTTTTTCGAACGTTTTAGCCGGCTCGGTAAACACGCCAACTAATTTGTCCGAGTGATTCAGATGAAATTCTTCTTCCTCTTGTGCGTTTTGAGGTTCAAATTCTTCCATTTTAACTCCTTAATTTTTTTGGTCGAAGAAAAATAACAATTACTTCACAAATGTCAAAGAAATTATTCCGTAGAAAGCACAAACAAGCCTGCAATGCCGTGGGCAAAAATAATTGCGCCGATTGTCAGAGGCATCCAAACGTCGATGATTTTAAATCCGTTCAAACTGATATTTTCAACGTAGTAAATAATAATAACGAAGAGTATTGCAAGAGCAAATGCAATGTTCCCCGTTTTGTAATGGATTAACATCTCGCGCTCGTCGCCTTTAATCTTTGACGCGCGTGTAATGAAGGGAAACAAAACAATTAATGTAATAACTGCTGTTCCGGGTTGTCCCCAAATAAGGACGGCAAGCATTATCAGAATACCGATAACCGTTTCGGAAATGAATCTTGTTTTCATTTTTCTTCCTCCTCTAAATAAAAAATTTCTTCTACTTTTTTTCCAAAGAAAGCTGCAATCCTTAACGCTAATTTTACGGAAGGGTTAAACTTCCCGTTTTCGATTGCATTAATTGTTTGTCTCGAGACGTCAACCGCCTCGGCAAGTGTTTCTTGCGAGGTTCTGTCTTTAGCGAACCTCAACTCTCTCAGATTGTTTTTCAGTTGCAAATTCATTTTATCACCTCCACGCAAATGTAAATAATTATTTACAATCTGTCAAGTTTTATTTACATTTTTTAAATATTTTACCTCTCAAGCTCAAATTTTGTGGAAAATATTTTTGTTGGATTTTTCTTTTGTGCGTTTACCTTACTCAATTAGAATAATCTCATTAACAATCAGGTATTAAAAAATTTGCCGTCGAACTTGGGAAACATTGCCGCTGGTTTTAACCAACGCCGAGGAATGAATAAAGAAACTTAACGGGCTTTAGCCCAATTGTTCGAAGGTTAAATGAAAACAGTATGCGGCTAAAGCCTTTTTATTTTTGTCTTCTTACCTCCGTCAGCTGAAGCTGACGGCAATGTGAATGAATAATGTTTTTCGGTGTGGGAAAACCGTTAAAACGGTTTTGGGTTGCACGGGGGTTGTTGTTCGGGTCCCCACGGCTGAAGCCGTGGGATAATGGCACAACGTAATACAGATTGCCACAGAAATTGCTAACGCAATTTCTTCGCAATGACAGCGCTTTATTCGTCATTGCGAACTGCGACGTCAGGAGCGGTGAAGCAATCTGTCGTTTATTCAACATTGGCTTTTTAAGAATACAGATTGCTTCGCTTCATTTCATTCCGCTCGCAATGACGAGTCGGAAAAAACGTCATTGCGAGGAAGGATTCCGACGGCAGTCGGAAGACTGACGAAGCAATCTGTTGTTTTAGTCAACTTTAGCCAAATCAGAGGAATAGTAGGAAAGTTTTTTTTCTTTGGACTCCTCCCTTTCCCTACTCTTAAGAAGAGGAGGACAAGTCTCTTGGCAATGCGCATTAGCCCCCTTCCCTTCGTAAGGGAAGGGGGTTGGGGGT
>JALWGH010000181.1 GCA_027013735.1 Melioribacteraceae bacterium | reverse complement strand
CTCTCGTCTTGCGTCTAGCGTCTAGCGTGAAGCCATTTCTTATTTCTCGTTTCTTCTTTCTCATTATCTACGCCACTAAATTTAATTTTGCACCAAAGTTTTTTAAAAATTTACTTATTTTTAAAAGTCTCAAACATTTTAACGGAGCAATCGAATGAAAAAGATTTTTATTGTTGTGTTCTTCTTTTTTACCTACGTGTTTACAAATGCTTGTACAACGGCAGTAATTTCGGGGAAGTTCACGAAGGACGGACGTCCTCTGTTGCTAAAGCACAGGGACACGCATTTCGTTGAAAACAAATTTAGATTTTTCGACGATGGAAAGTTCGATTACATCGGACTAATAAATTCGGTGGACAGCAAAGGCAAGGAAGTTTGGGCGGGAGTTAACAGTGCCGGTTTTGCAATAATGAATTCCGCTTCTTACAATTTAAAAGCTTTGGATGACACAACTACTATTCAGGACAGCGAAGGCGTGGTAATGAAATTAGCTTTGCAAAATTGCAGGACTGTGGACGATTTCCAATTACTGCTGGAAGGAATGAAAAAACCTTTGGGCGTGGAAGCTAACTTCGGTGTGATTGATGCCGAAGGCGGTTGTGCGTTTTTCGAAGTGAATAATTTTACAATCAAAAAACTTGACGCAAACGATCCGGCTATCGCTCCGTTCGGGTATTTGATTCACACAAATTTTTCCTTTACGGGAAGGAAAGACGAGGGCAAAGGTTACATTCGCTATCTCACGGCTGAGGAACTGTTCGGTAGAGCTTCGGAGACAAACAATCTTGATTTTAAATTTCTTTTGCAGGACGTCAGCCGTTCTTTGAAAAACTCTTTGCTTAAAACCGATTTGGCAGTTAATCCTCCGTCAGAAAGCGAGGAAAAATTTGTAACATTGGAAGATTACATTGTAAGGTATTCTTCCGTGGCTACGGTTGTAGTTCAAGGTGTACGTCCGGGCGAGGCGCCCGAACTTTCTACAATGTGGACGGTGCTCGGTTTTCAGCTTACCTCCGTTGCCGTGCCGGTGTGGGTTAAAGCGGGCAAGGAACTTCCTAAAATACTTACCGCTCCGGATTCTTTAAATGCGCCTCTTTGCAGAATGGCTCTGGAACTGAAAAAACAATGCTTTCCCGTAAGCAGAGGTTCGGGAAGAAAATATTTATTATTATCGAAGGTAATTAACGAGGGAGGGAACGGTTTTCTTCAGCTTTTGCGCCCCGTTGAAAATGAAAACATTGCAAGAGCAATTAAGTTGTTGGAGGAATGGAGAAAGGCGAACAAACTTTCGGAAAGTCAAGCGCGCGATTATTACAATTTTATTGACCGACACGTGGCGGAAAGTTACGAGAAACTTTTCGGATTAAAGGCATTCAAGTAACTTGAGATTTCAACTATTTTTAACTAAATTTCGACTCTTTGCAAAAAAATATTAGGTGTTGATTAGATGAAAAGGACATATCAGCCGAGCAACAGGAAACGTAAGAACAAACACGGTTTCCGTGCCAGAATGGCGGATAAGAACGGACGCAAAGTCCTTTCGAGAAGACGCGCTAAAGGAAGAAAAAAACTAACCGTTAGCGACGAATTTTAAATTTTGAAAAAATTCGGGCTTTCTAAAAGAGAACGAATAAAAAGCAAAAAAGAATTCGAAGCCGTTTACTCGGAAGGCAAAGTTATTTTTACGGAAAGCCGCAAGTTTAAAGCCAACTATTTAATTATCAAGAATTCCGAGCAACCTTACGTTAAGGTTGCTTTTGCGGTTTCCAAAAAAGCCGGAAATGCAGTGTGGAGAAACAGAATTAAAAGGTTGATGCGAGAGGCTTACAGATTGAACAAACATTTTCTCTTGGAGGAAGCGACCGAAAAAAAAGCCCGTGTTCTAACGGTTTTTTCCCCCTCCGGTGTGAATAAAAAGAAATTCAAAAAGATTTACCTGAAAGACGTTCAACCGGAAATAATTTCTTTAATGGGAAAAATTAAGGACCAACTAAAATGAAGTACTTATTTATTTACTTAATTAAGTTTTACCAAAAATTTATTTCACCGCTTACGCCGCCGTCCTGCCGTTTTTATCCCACGTGTTCCGAGTATTCAATTCAGGCTTTTCAGAAATACGGCGTAATTAAAGGCGGTGCCAAAGCCACCTGGCGTGTTTTAAGATGCAATCCGTTCAATAAAGGCGGATACGACCCACTTGACTAAGACGGAAAGGAAATAATGGATAAACAGACAACTATTGCATTTGTTCTCATCGGTTTAATTTTAATTGTTTGGCTTTATTTTAATTCTCCAACCCCTCCCCCGCCCAATCAAAAAGCTCAGGATTCGACTCTTGTAGCTCAAAAGCAAAGGCAGGCGGCTGTGCAGGATTCTTTGAAGAAACTCGAAGAAGCCAAAAAGAAAAAACTTGCTGAAGAGACTGCTGCAAAGGCAAAGAAGGCGGCGGAAAAGAATTTGCCCGCCGCGATGAAAGTTTCCAAGCCGGAAAGAATAATTACCGTTGAAACGAACCTTGCAAAAATAGAGCTGACAAGCAAAGGCGCACGACTAAGAAAGTATTATTTAAAGAAATACGATACTTGGTACGCCAAAGAAATTAAGGACACAAACGATTTTTACGATAGGCACGTTCAGTTAATAAATGTTAACAAAGAAGGCGGCGACTTTAACCTGCTCTTTTTAACTAAAGCGGGAAGCCTTATTAACACTAAAGATTTGAACTTTGATTGCAGCGCCAAGGGCTACTACTACAAAGTGGCAAAAGGCGATTCACTTGTTTTGACTTACGTTGCCGATTTGGGTGACGGGCGCGCCGTTAAAAAGACTTACAAATTTTACCCCGACAATTACGCTGCCAAGGTTGACATCGAGTTAATAAATTTGAATGATTACCTTAGCGGTTATCGCTACGATGTAATGTGGTCGGACGGCATTAATTTCGTTGAAGAGAATTCGGTGGACGAAGCCCGCTACGCACTTGCAGCCGCTTACTCCGGCGGGGAAGTTGTTAAAGTTGACGCTGGAAAAGACGAGAAGGTTAAGAAAGAACTAAATGGCGAAGTCGATTGGGTGAGCGTCAAAAACAAATACTTCACTGTGATTGTTTCTCAAGACCATCCCAGCTCCGAAGGCGGAGCTTACATTCAAGGCTACGGTACGGAAATTCACGGACTCGGGCAAAGAGAATATTACAGCGCAAGTTTGAAAGTTCCTTTTAAAGACGTAAAGTACCAAAAGGACAGCTACACTCTTTACATCGGGCCCATTGATTACGACATCCTAAAAGGTTACGGAAAACATTTTGAAAAAGTTTTTGATTGGGGCAGTTTCCTCGGGCTCACGTTTTTAATCCAACCGATATCGGAATATATTCTTTTGCCGGGAATGAAATTCTTGCACCGTTTCATTTCAAATTACGGCGTGGTGCTGATTATTATTTCAATTTTAATTAAAATAATTCTGTTCCCGCTTACGCGCCAAAGCTATATGTCGATGCGTAAGATGCAATTGTTGCAGCCCAAGATTACCGAGATTAAAGAGAAGTACAAAGGAGACCAGCAGAAAATTCAAAAGGAGACGATGAAGCTTTACCAAACCTACGGGATAAATCCCGCGGGCGGGTGTTTGCCTACATTGTTGCAGCTTCCTATTCTGGTTGCCCTCTGGAGTCTCTTTAACGTTGCGATTGAACTGAGGCATCAGCCGTTTATTTGGTGGATTACAAATTTGTCTTCCCCAGATGTGATTTACGACCTCGGTTACAAAATCCCAATTCTTGGCGTGGACAAAATTTCCGGGCTTGCCATTCTGCTGGGTATTACGATGTTCTTCCAACAGAAAATGAGCATTAAAGATCCGAGCCAAAAGGCAATGGTTTACACAATGCCGGTCTTGTTTTCCTTAATGTTTATGGGCTTCCCGGCAGGCTTGAACCTTTACTACTTAATGTTCAACATCCTTTCAATCGGACAGCAGTATTACATTAATCACATGAAAGGCAAAGGCGACGAACTCAAGCCGGTTAAGAATCCCAAGAAGAAAGGCTTTATGCAAAGAATGATGGCTGCTGCGGAAGAACAGGCAAAAGCTCAAAAACAAGGTAAGAAGTCTTCTAAAAGAAGAAGATAATTTCCTTTTCCGAATGGAAAAAGACTATGCGACGGAATTTACGGAAAATATTTTTCTTGATTTTACTTTTCCGTTTTACCGGATTTGCTCAGGATACAACCGTCGTTGAGTTTAATGTTGTCACTCGTCGGTTACCGTTCGGCTTACAAGCACATGTGCTTTCCAACTTACCCAAAATAGGAATTGCCTTAAGCGGCGGTGGTGCGCGCTCGCTCGCACAATTGGGAGCGCTTGCCGCATTCGAAAAATCGGGATTACCAATCTATTCTGTTGCCGGCACGAGTATGGGCAGTATTATCGGCGGACTCTATTCCTGCGGTTATTCAATCGATGAACTTAAAAAAATAATGTTCGGAACAAATTGGGATAAATTTACAAATTCTCACGAGGTACAACGCCGCGAATTGTATTTGGAACAGAAGTTAACGGAAGACCGCTCCATTATTTCATTCAGGCTAAAGGGGGTTAAACCTGTTTTGCCAACAAGCATAAATACGGGGCAGAACATTTCGAACTTCCTTAACTCGCTGGTTTTCAATGCACCTTTGCACACAAACAATTTTAGCTCTCTGCCCGTTAAATTTGCAGCCGTTGCTACCAATTTAATAAACGGTAAAAAAGACGTATTAACTCACGGCTCACTAACAACGGCAATGAGAGCGAGCTCCAGCGTTTCTTTCTTGCTGCCGCCGGTTAGTGTGGATTCGCTTTTGCTTGTTGACGGCGGACTTGTTGAAAACTTACCGGTAGAAACTGCACGTCAGACGAATGCAGACATAGTTGTAGGAGTTAACACAATTAGTCCTTTGCGGACAAAAGAAGAGCTTCAATATCCGTGGCAAATTGCCGAGCAAATTGTCAGCATTCCAATGGAGATTTTAGCAAAGCAGGAAAAAAACAAAGCCGATTTCGTAATTGAACCACAGTTGGGATTACGTTCCAATACGGATTTTTCTAATTTGAAGGAACTTTTTAATCGAGGATTTTTCGCCGCACAAAAAGTAATTCCTGAAATCAAAAGAAAATTTGTGGAGGAATTCAAAAGCAAACTAAAAAGCGTTAAGACGTTTACTAATTTAACTTTAGCAAGGGATGCAAACGAACTTGAAAAAAGAGTTTTCGCAGAATTGCCCGACACCTCGGTTGTTTCCTCGGCTGATATTTTACTTGCTCTTTACCGCTCGGTTGACTTGAACAGATTTTCAAAACTACGGATTGAAGTAATTAGCAATGGAGAAAATAAACATCTTAAAATAATTTACAAGTACAACCCGAAGATTGAGAAGATTTCCCTTTCGGGTACTCAAAGCGATTACTACACTCCGGTTTATTCGATTTTGGAAAAGCTAATCGGCAAAAACTATTCTGCTTCCGAGGTTTACAAATCCTTGCTTCAAGTTTTGCGGTTTTACAGAAAGAAAGGACTTTCACTCACGGATATGAAAAGTGTTAAATTTAATGACGGTTTGCTTTCCGTTGAGTTGGACGAGGGAATTGTTAAAGAAGTTAAAATCACGGGTAACAACCAAACGAATATCGGCGTTGTTAGAAGAGAAATTCCTATTCTGACAGGAAAACCGTTTAATTTGTTGCAACTGAAGGAGAGCCTCAGAAATTTACAGACGACAAACTTATTTAAAGAAATAGAAGCCGAGCTGGTAAACGGCAGAGAAGGGAAAACAATAGTTTTTCATTTGAAGGAAAAAATTCCCGGCGCATTGCGTTTCGGTTTGAGAATAGATAATGAATATTACACTCAAATAATTGTTGACTTGCGGAACGAGAACCTCTTTGGTACCGGTACGCAAGCAGGACTTATTTTTTACGGCGGAATCCGAAGCAGGGGGCTGACATTCGAGCATAAGGCAAATAGGGTTTTTAGCACTTATTTCACTTACAAATTTAAAGTTTACAGAAATTTCCGAGACGTTTTTAATTATTCGAATGATAAGAACGCAGGCGAAAGGAAAATTTCTCGCGTCAGGGGAGGGGAGTACAGACAAATTTACACGGGCGTTTCCCTTGGCTTCGGAACCCAGACGAAAAAGTTTGGCAATCTCATTGTAGAAGGGCGTTACGAACAAGACGAAGTTAAAAATAAGGTTAATTACACGGGTGAAACTTTTAAACTTAACATTGCGGCAATTAAATTAAATCTCAATATTGATTCGCAGGATAAATACCCTTTCCCCACAAACGGTTTTCTTGTAAATGCTTTTTACGAAACGGCTCAAAAATCTTTGGGCGGAGGTGTGGGGTACACAAAATTTTTCCTCGATTACAAAAGTTATTTTTCTCCGGTAGATTGGTCAACTGTTAGCACCCGTTTTCGTTTCGGCTTTTCGGATCCTACGTTGCCTCTTTCCCAGCAGTTTGCTCTTGGCGGAGAAGACTCGTTTTTCGGAATGCACGAGTACGAATACAGAGGAAGACAAATATTTGCGGCATCTTTGGGCTACAGAGTAAAACTGCCGGTTAAAATTTTCTTCGACACTTATTTGAAATTTCGTTACGACATAGGTTCCATTTGGGCAAACAGGGAACAGATTAGACTAAAAGATTTAAAGCACGGAATAGGAGCAACCCTCTCTTTCGACACTCCAATTGGGCCCGCAAATTTTTCAGTCGGGAATAGTTTTGTAATTCGTAATAAATTGGAAAAGAACATCATTAGCTGGAGTCCTTTCTTTTTCTACTTCTCAATAGGTGTACGGTACTAAAATCTTTTTCTCAAATTACTCATTAAAACTTTCCACTTTCCACTTTCCACTTTCAATTGAATAAGTCTTGTATCCAATAATGCATTCCTCCAATTATCCAAGGAGCCCGTTAAGGCGAGTGCTTTTGGATGATTGGATGACCGGATGGAATTATCGCAACTATTGGGCAACAATCATTTTCTCTGTTCACTGTTCTCTGCTATCTGTTCACTGAATAAGGCGTCTCGCGAATTTGAAACCTGTACCGCGAAAAATCAAAATTCCTTTAGCTTGAAAAACTTTTAAAATTAAAATAAAAGGTGTATTTTTAGTAATTATTTAATAAGCTTTTTTACGGATAGAATATGTTGAACTGCTTACAGATTTCAGATTCACTAACCCACCGTTTTTATTACCCTATTTACAGATTTAAATCTACAGGAGGATTTTAATGAGCTGGTTAACACGTAGCTTAAAACAATCCATTGGCAAAAAATTCGTTATGGCCGTAACGGGATTGTTTTTGATTCTTTTTCTTTTCGAGCACATAATCGGCAACTATTATTTGTTTGCCGGTCCACAGGCTTTCGACAAATACGTCGGGCTGCTCGAAAGCTTCGGGTACATTACCCCGATACTTGAAATAACATTGGCTTTGTTTTTTATTGTCCACATCATTTACGGCATTTGGCTGTGGCTGGGCAACAACAAAGCGACGCCAATTAAGTATGAAGTAAACGGATCAAAGGAAAATGCTTCCTTTACTTCCAGATACGCAATTTATCTGGGGCTTTTGATTCTGCTCTTCCTGCTTATTCACCTTTACAACTTCTGGTATCATTACAGAGTGATGGATTACCAATTGTACGAAACAATAAAAGAGTTGTTCGCTAATCCCTATTACGACATTTTTTACATTTTCACTTTTATTGTTTTGGGAATGCACATTCATCACGGATTCCAGAGCGCATTTCAGACGCTCGGCTGGAACCATCCGAAATATTTTCCCTTCGTTAAAAAATTCGGAACTTTCCTTGCCGTTGTCTTTGCGTTAGCTTTTAGTATTATTCCCATTTATTTTTATTTCGTACACTGAGGGAGGTAGAAGATTATGATTTTAGATTCAAAAGTTCCTGAAGGCAACTTAGCCGAAAAATGGACAAACCATAAGTTTGAAATGAAGCTGGTGAATCCGGCTAACAAAAGGAAATACACAATTATTATTGTAGGAACCGGTTTGGCAGGAGCTTCCGCCGCTGCGACGCTTGCCGAATTGGGCTACAATATTATGTCCTTTACTTATCACGATTCCAATCGCCGGGCGCACTCCATCGGAGCGCAAGGCGGAATTAATGCTACAAAAAATTATCAGAACGACGGCGACTCGGATTACCGTTTGTTTTACGACACAATCAAAGGCGGCGACTTCCGCTCGCGCGAAGCAAACACTTACCGCCTTGCAGAAGTTAGTAATAATATTATTGACCAAGCCGTTGCACAAGGCGTGCCGTTTGCAAGAGACTACGGCGGTTATTTGTTGAACCGCTCTTTCGGCGGCGCTCAGGTTTCGCGTACTTTCTACGCACGCGGCGAAACCGGACAGCAACTGCTACTTGGCGCAATCGGCGCAATGAACAGGCAAATTGCAAAAGGAAAAGTAAAACTATTTACCCGCCGCGAAATGCTTGACCTTGTGGTAGTGGACGGCGTGGCAAAAGGAATCGTAGTTAGGAATCTTGTTACAGGCGAGATTGAAAGATACAGCGCTCACGCAGTTATTCTTGCTACCGGCGGTTACTCCCGTGTTTATTACCTTTCCACAAATGCGATGAACAGTAACGGAACGGCTGCTTGGAGAGCTCACAAACGAGGCGCTGTTTTTGCGAATCCTTCTTTCGCTCAAATTCACCCGACCTGTTTACCAGTACACGGCGAGCTGCAATCCAAACGTGTTTTGATGAGCGAAAGCTTGAGAAACGACGGTAGAATTTGGGTTTCCAAAAAGCCGCACGATATGCGCGACCCGCGGGACATCCCCGAAGAAGAAAGGGATTACTATCTCGAAAGAAGATACCCTGCATTCGGTAACTTGGTGCCGAGGGACGTTGCATCCCGCGCAGCAAAAGAAAGATGCGATGCAGGCTACGGCGCAAAAGGCGGGCACGCAGTTTACCTCGATTTTACCGAGGCAATTCAAAGACTCGGTAAAAAGGCAATCGAGGAAAAATACGGAAACCTTTTCGATATGTACCAGAACATTACCGGCGAAAATCCGTACGAAGTACCAATGAGAATTTACCCTGCGCCTCACTACACAATGGGCGGCTTGTGGGTAGATTACCACTTAATGAGCAACATCCCCGGATTGTTCGTGCTGGGAGAAGCAAACTTCTCCGACCACGGCGCAAACCGCTTGGGCGCAAGCGCTTTGATGCAAGGACTCGCCGACGGGTACTTTATTATTCCTTACACCTTGGGCGATTACATTGCAACGGAGAAACCGGACAGAGTAAGCACCGATTTACCTGAATTCGAAGAAGCTGAAAACACGGTTAAAGATAATGTTAAAAAGCTCCTTTCAATAAACGGCAAACAGACGGTTGACAATATCCACAAACGCCTCGGGCAAATTATGTGGGATAAAGTGGGAATGTCCCGTAATGCTCAAGGACTTCAGGAAGCAATTAAAGAAATCCGTGAGCTGAGGGAAGAATTCTGGACAGACGTCCGGATTCCACAAACCGACAAAGAAGTGAACCAAACTCTTGAAAGAGCAGGCAGAGTTGCTGACTTCCTTGAACTCGGCGAGCTGATGGCTGTGGACGCTCTTAACAGAGAAGAATCTTGCGGTACTCACTTCCGTGAAGAATATCAGACCGAGGACGGCGAAGCGCTCAGAAGAGACGATGAGTTCGCTTACGTTGCCGCTTGGGAATTCAAAAATGTCGGCGAGTGGGAACTCCACAAAGAGCCGTTAAAATTCGAATTTGTAAAATTAAGCACGAGGAGTTACAAATAATGAGCGAAGGAAACATAAATGTAACGTTGAAAATTTGGCGGCAGGACGGACCCAACGACAAGGGAAAATTTGAATCATTCACATTGAACGTTTCAACCGACGCTTCGATCCTCGAGGTTCTCGACGAACTTAATAACGAGTTGGAAGCAGAAGGAAAACGTCCCATTGCTTTTGAAAGCGACTGCCGCGAAGGCATTTGCGGAACTTGCGGCATTGTGATTAACGGTCACCCGCACGGACCATTGCCCAAAACCGCTACTTGCCAATTACATATGCGTAATTTTAATGACGGCGACACGCTCGTGCTCGAACCTTTCAGAGCTGCTGCGTTCCCGATTATCAGGGATTTGATTGTTGACCGTTCGAAGATGGACAAGATAATGCAAGCGGGCGGTTACATCTCAGTCAATACGGGCAACGCTCCCGATGCAAACGCAATCCCCGTACCGAAGGAAAAAGCTACATTGGCAATAGAAGCCGCCGAATGCATCGGCTGCGGAGCTTGTATTGCTACGTGTAAAAATTCTTCGGCAATGTTGTTTGTGGGAGCTAAAGTTTCTCACCTCGCCTTGTTGCCGCAGGGACAGCCCGAAAGATACGAACGCGTTGAGAAAATGGTTGCCGTTATGGACGAGATGGGATTCGGAAGTTGCTCGAACACCTATGCTTGCGAAGCCGAATGCCCGAAAGGCGTTTCCGTTGTTAACATCGCAAGGATGAACAGGGAATACTTGAAATCCAAATTTGTTTCGAGTATTGTTGAATTCTAATTGAACTTGTCCGCTA
>JALWGH010000180.1 GCA_027013735.1 Melioribacteraceae bacterium | reverse complement strand
GCATCTTGAGTAAATAATACAAGACTACCGGTTGGGTAATTAGCGTCACCGCTGTAGTAGATTCCTGCAACAGCTTCTTCCGTGCCGTCTTTATCAACGTCAACGGTTTTGAAAGTACGCCATGGATAAGCTTTGCCGAATGTTTGAGTAGCTACCGTATCAAATTTTGAAGTGGTAGTATTGTATTGTAAGAACATCATATTGGTTTTTGCACCAAAGAGAGCAATTTTGCCGTTAATTAGAGTTGCATCCGAATAGGAGAAATACGTGCCTTCGGCACCGTGCCCGAGCATTGTCCAAGTTTCACTACCGTCTCCATTATCGGGGATGTTATCAACGGTTAAAGCTCCCCAGCCCCAATGGCTTTTTCTTTCGACGAAGAAAAAGTCAAGATGACCGTCGCCATTAAGATCTGACATAAAACCATTGAACGGACGCATCTCGGTCTTTTCAGGTAAATCCATATTCCATTGAGCATTGGGACGATAAGTACCATCACCGTTGTCAATACCCATTACGTCGGAACCATCTCCCGGAGTTTCGTAAACTACGATTCTCGGAGGATTGGGGTTAGCATCGCTTAAGTTGTTAACGGGGCACCAAACAATTTCGCCTTTACCGTCATTGTCCCAATCTGCTGCTATAAGAATAGGCCAAGTGTTTTGTTGAATTCCACCAGGAATTATTGTTTTCCAACGAAGCACCAAAGCATCGTTAACCAATTCGTATTTGTAAAGAGTAGGAGTTAACTCGCCATTTGGACCATCAGACCAGTCGTTATTAACAGCATAAACATCAGGAAAACCATCGCCGTCATAATCCATTCCGGCTACAACATTACCAAATCCGCCGTCGGGCGAAGGAAGTCTGCTTTGTCTGATGAATTGAGTTACTTCGTTGTTGCCAGCAAATTCAAGAGTCCAAGTTTCGCTGCCGTCGCCGTTGTCAGGAATATTGTCAACGGAGCAAATTCCAAAGGTAATGTTACCTTTACGGGCAGCCCAAGCAATTTCTTGTTTGCCGTCGTTATCGAAATCGCCGATTACCCATTTAATCGGACGCATTTCTTCCATATCTGCAACGCCTGCGTTCCATACTGCGTTTGGTTTGTAGTTCCCACTGCCGTCGTCAACGCCCATGGCATCACCTGTGCCGGAGTATTCGAAAACTACAAAACGGGGAGGATTCGGGTTTGTGGTTGCGTTAAGTGCGTTTACAGGCCCCCAAACTATTTCAGGTTTGCCGTCGCCGTCCAAATCCGCTTTTTCGAGTGCAGGCCAAGTGTTTTGTCCCGAAAAGTCTAATTTGGCTTGCCAAACGACATTCCACGAAGTACCGTCAAATTCGTATTTGTAGATAGTGGGTACTTCTTCGCCTGGAGTATCGTTCCACTCATTGTTTACGGCGTAAATCTCGGTTTGTCCGTCGCCGTCAAAATCGACGCCTGCAACAATATTACCAAAACCGCTACCGAAACCGGCAGAAGTATCTGGTACGGGAATTACTGCTTGACGGACGTAAGTATCCTGAGCGGAAACTTTAACCGTAAACAGTAATGCAAGCATCATTAAAATTGCTGATAGTTTTTTCATAGAACCTCCTATGAAGTTTTTAGTATAAGTGAATTAGATGTTAGTGATTTAATCACAAAATTATTTTAAAAGAACCATTTTTTTCGAAATTGAATTAACGCCGTTGGTAATTCTGTAAATGTAAGTTCCGGAAGCAAGTTTGGATGCATTGAAACTTACTTTGTAATTACCTGCGGCAAAATTACCTTTTGCCAAATTTGTTACCAACTTACCTGTAATTGAGTAAACCGACAATGTAATGAAGGATTGTTTAGGTACGGAAAATTCAATTGTCGTTGTCGGGTTGAAGGGATTAGGATAATTTTGTTTAAGTGTAAATTGGTTAGGAATAATTTCGTCCGATTTTTTAACGGAAGTAATTGTTAATTGAATAGTTGGTAATGTTCCCGAGTAAACCCATTTTTCTACTGTCCAACCGTAATACGACTGGGAATAAAGATTTTTCTCTGCATCGTAATCTACGGAATAGGTGGAAGCATAGCCGGAAGCAATATTGTTAGTACGGTTGTTGTAAGCTCCCGTTACTGCATAGTTCCACTCGGCTACGTCAATCGTATCTAAAATTTCACCTGTGTTGGGATTAATGGCATAAATTCTACTGTATTCGTATCCTGTTCCCGTATGGAAGTTTGCTGCGGCTGCTGCAAAAAGAATGTTGTTGCCGTCCATGAATTTAAGTCCCCACGGACCAACCTCAAACGTGCCTGCCGCAGTAGTATCAACTTTTGATTGGTATGTTTTTTCCATTTGGAAATTAAAACCTGAGTAAAGAGTGTAACCGTTTTGTAAGTCGCCAACATAGCAGTAGATTTTTTTCGTCATATAATTGGAAACATAAATTACGGTAGCGTCTTTATTCACGGCAATGCCTCTTGCCGTCCCTGCATCGGGCAAAGTAATTGTTTGAATTGGACCCGTAGCTTCGTGGGTGCCGGCAGTCCAACCGCTCTCGGTATCGGGATTGCCATAGACTAATACTTTTGGAGCATTAGAGGAATCTCCTTGAGTGGTAACAAAAACGTTGCCGTTGCCGTCAACGTCAACAGCCCACAATGGGTCTGTGCCTGTTTTTAATCTTTGCGGATAGGTGTAAACGCTGTCATCTTTTAATTCGAATTTTAATAAGCTGTGGTCGTCGTCATTATTTGCAACTACTACAATATTCGTAGGTCCGTTAGCATCTTGATAGCGGGCAATGCCGCGGGGATCGTTTAATGTTACCATATCAAAAATGTTGGACCAAATTGTTTTCAAACCTGCTTGACTATAAGGAATAACTCCCAAGCGACCTTGCACGGAGTCTGCGTTTGCATATCCTACTAAATAATAAGAATCGTTAGAAGTGCGGTTAACAAGGGCTACAAACTTGTTGTTGTCCAAAGCTGCTACGGCAAAAGTTCTCTGACCTGTTCCGTTAGCTGCGTCGTCTGTTGTTGCGTAAGCGCAACTCCATTGACCGTCAAATGTTTGTGAGTAAGTTGAAAAGGAAAGAAGGAAGGAAAGTAATAAAGCTGTTACACTGATAGAAAGTCTCATAAGACTCCTCCGTAATTAGTTAAACTTTATTTTTTTAAGTTAATGAAAATATGTATTTCTAACTTAAAAAGTCAAGTTTATTATTTGAATTAAATTATATTTTGATTGATAAAAATAAATAAAGTTAGTGGGAGCATTAAATAGGAGAGGGAAAATAGAAGAAATAAGAAACGAGAAATAAGAAATTCTTTTTCGAGAGATGCCCGTCTTCGCCCTCACTATGCTCGGGCTACGCCGTGACA
>JALWGH010000179.1 GCA_027013735.1 Melioribacteraceae bacterium | reverse complement strand
AAAATTTGAATCATAATTTAAGAATTAAATCCTTTAGAATAAAGTAAAGTCGATAAAAGTTTAAATTTGGAGGCAGAAGATTATTTAATGGGTTTCCCATCTAAAATTTTGTTGTTTTTGCCATTTGCCACGCCATTGGCGGAGCGTCATTTTCACAATAGAATGATTGTTTGGGGAAATGAGAACAAAGTATTTTCAGTGGCAAGCTTTTTAATAATACTTTTGGATAATTGGATTTTTGGATGAATGGATAGGATGAGTTCGAGTATTAAATAACAAATCTACTGTAACAATCATTTTTCTCAGTTTCCTGAATAGAACTAGCGTCTTACGTCTCGCGTCTAGCGTTTAACCATTTCTTATTTCTCGTTTCTTCTTTCTTATTTTACCCCTGTACAGAAATCACTCAAATTTTACGGTTAAAAAATTTCCCTTTATCTTTGCGGTGTAATTATTCAAAATTAAAAAATGATAATACACCGTTACATATTAAAGAATCACGCTCTTCCGTTTTTGTTTTCCGCCCTTACTTTAATGGCGGTTTTTCTGCTTCAATTTTTAATGAAGTTTGCCGACAGGCTAATAGGCAAGGGCTTGAGCGCGTGGGTAATAATCAGATTAATTTCCTACAATTTGGCGTGGATGGTTGTGCTGGTTGTCCCGATGTCAGTGCTGGTTGCAACGTTGATGGCGTTCGGTTCAATGGCGCAGAACAACGAAATTGCGGTTTTAAAATCTTCGGGAATGAGTCTTTACAAAATGATGCTTGCCCCGCTTTTGGCAAGCGTTGTGGTAGCTTACCTGCTCGTTTTGTTTAACAATCACGTTTACCCGAATGCGAACCATGCGGCAAGAATAATGCTGCAGGATATTTCGAGGAAGAAGCCGACGCTTTCCCTTGTGTCGGGAGTTTTTTCCCATGAATTAAAGGATTACTCCATCCTTGCAAGGCAAATTGACCCTAAGACAAACGAACTTCATTACGTTACAATTTACGATTATTCCGACCGGAGTAAATTAAATATTGTTTCGGCAAAAGACGGGAGAATTTACTTTTCGAAAGATCAGAAAAAATTAATAATGGATTTGCGCAACGGCGAAATTCACCAGTCCGATTTGCTGAAGAACGACGAGTACCGGATTATTAAGTTCAGGAATCACAGAATTGCAATGGATGCGGAGAATTTTTCGTTTCAGCAAAGCTCTTTCGGGGGACCGCGAGGGGACAGGGAGTTAGGCGCTCCGGCAATGATTAGAATTGTTGACAGCCTTAAGCAAATCCGCAGTTCGTTCAGGAAATCTTATTTGAAAACAGTCGGTGAATATTTTGGAATTAAAAAGTACGTTTTCTATTCCCATTCCAAAAACAGAAAGTTCGACACGCTGACGGCTGCCGTTGCGGCAAAAAACAAATTGAACTCTGCCAAGTCGATAATTTTGGCAAGAATAACGAGCCTCGATTACAACAAAAAAGAAATGAACCGTTACCTTGTGGAGATTCACAAAAAATACGCAATCCCCGTTGCGTGCATTGTGTTCATCTTAATCGGCGCGCCGCTCGGAACAATGACCCGCAAAGGCGGGCTCGGCGTGGCGGCGGGCGTGAGTCTTGTGTTCTTTTTAATTTACTGGGCATTTTTAATTGGCGGTGAAAAATTAGCCGACCGCGGACTCTTTTCTCCCTTCTGGGGAATGTGGAGCGCAAACATCTTTCTCGGAGTTTTAGGAGTTTACCTTACGGTTAAGAGCGCAAGGGAAAAAATCACGCTCGATTTTTCCTTCGTCACAAAATTGATTCCCAAAAGTTGGAAGTATGAAGCCGAAAATTCTTGACAAATATTTGACCAAGCAGTTTTTGAAAACAATCCTCTTTGCGCTGGTTGCTTTCACTCTACTTTTTGTGGTAATAGATTTAATGGAAAATCTGGACGATTTTATCGACAGCCACGCACCCTACCACATTGTTTTTCAGTATTATCTTGTTTTTATTCCGGAAATAATCAGGTTGATGCTGCCTGTTTCAGTGCTGCTTGCCGGCTTGTTTGTAACGGGCAAGCTCACAAATTCAAATGAATTGACGGCAATTAAATCGAGCGGAATTTCCATTTACCGTTACATGCTTCCGTTTGTTGTTACGGCTTTTGCAATCAGTTTGTTTGCAATTTATTTCGGCGGTTACGTTGTGCCTCAGGCAAACAGACACAAAATTTATCTTGAGCGCACTTACCTCGGCAAAGATATTGTGCGCGTTGGCAGCAACATTTATTTTCAGGATTCGCCTTACAGGATAGTAACAATTTCCTACTTTAACCTCCACACGGACGAAGCAAGCCGCGTGAGTATTCAGGAATTTTCGAAAAAAGACCTTACCAAAATGACGGAAAGAATCGACGCGCCACGAATGAAATACGACAGCTTAAAACACGGCTGGACTTTGTTCCGCGGAGTAAAAAGAACCTTCGGCGATTCGACGGTTAATTATTCTACATTCGACAAACTTACTTTAACAAATTTGAATTTCACACCTTCCGAGGTAATTAAGAAACAAAGGAAGCCCGAGGAGCTCACGTTGTCCGAGTTAAAAGAATATGCCCGTGACAGGTTAAACACGGGCAACGACCCGACAAGGATTGAGATTGAATATCATTCCCGTCTTGCGTTTGCATTTGCAAGTTTGATTGTAGTTCTTTTCGGCGTTCCTATTTCCGCCAACAAGCGTTCCGGCGGATTGGCTCTGCAATTCGGTTACAGTTTGCTGATTACTTTCCTTTACCTTGTGCTGATGAAGATTAGTCAGGCATTCGGTAAGAACGGCGCACTAAGCCCGGTTTTAACCGCCTGGTCGGCAAACATCCTCTTCTTTTTTGCAGCGCTGGTTAATTTGGTGAGGGTGAGGAAATAGAAATTCCGATTAATTAAAATTGCCTTCCTGCCCCAATCCAACCGTTCAGGATTATTGTTTGTGGAAGAACTGACTTGAACCCATTCAGGGTTCTGTTTTTATTTTGATTCTTTTTTCTACTTTGTAGGAACCGTGGGTTAGCGGAAATTTTATTTAAACTCCTCCCTTTCCCTACTCTTTGAAAGAGGAGGGCGAGACTCTTGGCAATGCGCATTCAACAGCCCCCTTCCCTTCCCAAGGGAAGGGGGATTGGGGGTAGAGTTCAAGAAGAAAAAATAAACATGCAGAAAACCGATGCCGAAGGTAACGAGAAAAACTTGAACCCCCCGCATTTTGCGGGGTAAACTCTTCAGGGTTCTGTTTTTTATTTTGATTCTTTTTTCTACAGACGTTGAACCCCTTCGGGGTTCTCTTCTGGACGTGTTCATTAGAATAAAAAATGTTCTCCGACCCCAATGTTTGTCCTGCAAAGTACA
>JALWGH010000178.1 GCA_027013735.1 Melioribacteraceae bacterium | reverse complement strand
GGGGTGAGTTGTTGAAAAATCCAACCTTAGTGCATTATTTCCTCTTTTTGGGTTTTTGTCTAATCTTCCCAAAAGTCATTAGCTTTTGAAGGCTCTAATGACTTTTGGGGTTAAAACTTTGTGCCTTTCCTAACTATATTTTCGGTAAAGTTCTTTAATTTCCCTCATTATTTTTTGCAGTATTTCCTAACCTCAAACTTTTGCCACCGATTTTAAACCTGTGCCAATGGATTCTACGCAAGACGTAAGAAGCACAAGACGTCCGTCTCCGCCCTCGCTTAGCTCGGGCTTCGCCGCGACAAGCAAGACGCACTTTTCAGTGAACATATAACGGTGAGCAGAGAAAAATGATTATTACTTAATAATAGTGATTTTTCTATCCATTCATCCATTCATTCAATCATCCAAACCTGTCGCGCCGAATCCCGCAGAATACGGGAGAAGGCGGATCATCCAGAAGCACTCGCGCACTCGTCTCAACGGGACTCTTGGATAATTGGAGGAATGCATTATTGGATACAAGACTTATTTAGTGGAAACCGGCAAGAATCTTTTGCAACTGGTTTTAAACTTACACCAATTCTTTTACCTCTAAATTTGTCTCACGGTGACAAATGTTTTTTACCGGCAAAATAATTCACAAGAGTATTCAAACTCACATTTTATTTAAGCAAGGTATCTTGCAACCAATTAAGAATTTTCTCATTCGAAATCATCATTGCTCCCATCTGGCAGTGGTCGCCTGCTCCTTCCTCTATAGTAAAGAGCAAATATTCTTTAGGACACTTCAAGGCGTTGTACAATTGTTTAGCCTGACCGGGCAGATCTTTGTCTCCCTCGGAATCAACAACCAATACAGGGCATTTAATTTTAGCGGCTGAGTTTTTCATATTGTAAGGTTGTAGCTTTTTGAGAAAGCCGGTAGGCGTTTTTGCTCCGAACGTAAACATCCCGTTACCGAAAAACCAACCGACATCCACGTCCTTGTTCAAAATACTAATGATTTCCGTGTTAAATTCTTCCGATGCCTTTTTACTTTTTAAAATTTCTTTAATGTTTGGAGGACATTTCTTAATGGCGTTGGCGTAAAAATCGTACACGCCACCATCGGCAACACAAGCTTTGATGCGAGATTCGTAAGCAGCGGCGCGCGGAGCAAGATAACCGCCAAAGCTGAAACCGATGAGCCCAATCTTTTCAGGATTTACTTCGGAAAGTTTCAAGGCAAAGTTCACAACGGGACTTACAACGTTTTCCCAGTCCGGACGGAAAGGAATTTTCTGCACGCGAATCATTTCTCCCTGCCCGGGACCTTCGAACAAAAGGCAATTGAAACCGCGTTCCGTAGCAAGATGAGCAATCTCGAAATAAAGCTCTTCAGCAGTTCCGTCAAATCCGCTATGGATAATCAACAGAGGCCTTTTCTTTCCCGAATTGTCAACAAGGCACAAATAACCTGGCAGCGTTGTTTTTTCAAAAGGGATTCTAACGGACTTTATCGGTCTCACGGAGAGGTTTGCACCTTTTTTGAAACACTCACGGCTTTTGGACCACGTCTTTAATATCCGCGGGTCAGCGGGATTTGTGTGGAGGAAAAACTCTGCGGTTCTGTAATAATTGGAAGCTCGGAAGTAAGCTTCCTTAGCGCTTTTTTTGTGTCCTTTCGCGAGAAAATCGTCCGCCATTTTCTCAAGGCGTTTTGCTGTTTTTAGCCATTCCGAATACCAACTCTCGTTATCGCCGTTTTTAATCCGGCTTGCAGTGCTTAAACACTCGCCAATGTCCGCAGCGCCCGTGCTGCTGTAGCCCATTGTTCTGAGTAATTGAAAAGAATATTGCGGGTCTTTGAAAACAAAGCCTCCGACCTGAGCATAATCATTTGAAATGAAAAAGCCAACAATCAAAATAAAAACAACCGAACTAAGCCTTCTCCCTTTTTTCTCATTCATTTTTTACCTCCCAAATTATTTTTAATTAATGCTTATTAAATTTGGCGGAGCAAGAAACTTGTCATTGAGTTTGTACCATGAAGGTGGATATTAGCCGGAATTTAATGAATTGCATATCCGCCGCTTTTGGAAGACGAAATTCCGGAGACCGAATTTACCTGCTATGTTGCAAAATATTTTGTCTTCCTAATCTTTACTTTGCAATATAAGAACTTTTTTATTAATATAAAATTTTTCTGTTTGAAAAAAGCAAGCCGAATGTAAAAGTTTTAAGTCAAATGTATTAACACTCTTTTTCAAATTTTAAGACAGGTATTTAAAATTTCCTCTAAAGCCAATCCGCGGTAACGGCGTCCATTAGTCTTCGTACGAGATCACGGTTAAGCCTAACTATTTCTGGCTTTCGGGGAATTTCGTCGAACGGGTTTGGCAGATCGTGCAGGAATTCAGGGATTTCCCTTCCCAGTTTTTCGCCCCACTTCTTTCGCCATTCATGGGGCAAAACTTCCGGTAGAGGCAAATTGAAAAATAGTAGGTAAAGAATTGTCCAAATTCTCGACGTGGCAGTAATTGAATATCCGCCGCCGAGTGTAATCAACAAATTGCCTTTTGTAAATTCGTCGGCTAACTCAAATACGCGTCTGTAAATTCTTTCGAAGTCCTGAGTAGTTAAAACCAAATCTGCGAGAGGGTCGGAGTAGTGGGGGTCTGCACCGGCTTGAACCACAAGTGCATCCGGTCGGAACCAACGTAAAGCGGGAACTACAGCGCCTTCAATCACCTCAAGGTAGGAATCTCCTTCGGTAAAAGGTTCGAGCGGTAAATTCAACTTTAGCGAACGCCCCATTCCTTGTCCCAATTCGTAAAGCCAGCCTGTGCCGGGAAAAATGTATTCCCCCGATTCGTGCAGGGAGATTGTCATTACTTTGCCGTCGGAGTAAAAAATGTCCTGCACACCGTCGCCGTGGTGAACGTCCAAATCAAGATAGACAACGTGCCAGCCCTGTTTTGTCATTTCCTTAATTGCCAGCGCAAGGTCGTTGTAAACGCAAAATCCCGAAGCAAGCCGCGGATGTGCGTGGTGAAAGCCGCCGCCCATTTGTAAAACTTTTTTGGCTTCACCCTCAAGCAAAAGTTTTGCGCCTAATTTTGTGCCGCCTGCAATTATTCTTGCCCCTTGTGCCATCCCCGGAGTGATTGGATTGTCCTGCGTACCCAAACCGAAATTTTCAATGTCTTCAACCGTTTCACCTGCGCTTACCTTCTCGACTTTCTCAACGTATTCCTTGTCGTGAATTTCGAAAAGTTCTTCCGGTTGCACTTCTTCCGGCTCAATGTAATCCTGCAAAGCTCCCAACGATTGGAGCAAATCGAGTGTCATCTCGGCGCGCAAAGGGCTGAAAGGATGTTCCTTGCCGAGATTGTAAAGCGAGTATTTCGGCGAATAAATTACTTTACGCATGATATGTGCAATGGCCAAAGAATTTCAAATCC
>JALWGH010000177.1 GCA_027013735.1 Melioribacteraceae bacterium | reverse complement strand
TATTGGCAGAGATTAAAGAATCAGCCGTTATTTTAAAAGTGGACAAATCCACAACCGCCACGCCGGGACCGTAAAGTAAAAACATCTTTCCGTTGCCAATTGCTGCGTCTGAAGGAGCGGAGTCAAGAATAAGCGAATCTTTTAGAGTCAAAGTTCCTGCGTCAATTTTGTAAATTCCTTTTCTGCCCGTGGGCGCAAAATAATTATCCGAACAGAGCGCGTAAACATACTTGGAATCCGAAAGTACGCTGCGGGGGTTTACACCTACTTCAATGTTTTTGACCAAAGAATCCGAACTAACTTTAATTACGCTAACCGAACTTCCGGAGCCCCAACCCGAATTTGCAACAAACAAGTAACCGGAATTTTCAACAATTCCCTCCGGTTTTGCACCCACGTCAATTACTTTTTTCACCTCAAGATTTGCCGTGTTGAACTTAACTACATTGTCTCCGTAAGTTGTTACGTAAGCGTTATTGTCAACAATACAAATCGAGCGCGGTCCGCCGTAATCGGTAAAATCCACTGCTCCGGTGCTTTGAAAATTTTTAATGTCAATTACTTCTACTTTATTCGACTGGTTGACAACGATGTAGCCTTTCCCGCCGGCTATTTTCATATCGTTTGCCGTGTCCCCAAGTTTACTGCCGTTGTTTGCCGAAGCGTAAACATCCTGAGAAACGTTTTTGTCTTTTACGTCAAAAGAAGTAATTGAGGAATTGTTTTGTCCGAATAATCCTTCGTTAACCACAATTACTCTTTTAGCCGCTTCCGTTACCGGATTAACGACGTCGTTATTTTTGTTACATCCTGCAAAAATAATTGCAATAACAAACAGCAAAGAAATTAGTTTTTGTTTCATTGAAACCTCACTTGATAATTTATTGAATATGTTTTTAGTGGCATTGGGTAAGATTGAATTACAAAATATTTCTCGTTTGTTACGTTGTAAATGTTGAGCGTAAGCATATTTTCCAAATGAGAAAATTTAAAATTTGCCGAAAGGGAAAAATCCAAAAGGAAATACGGAGCAAGCGAATTCAACTCTGTGTTGTCCGGCGTAAAGTACCTTTCGCTAACAAACATTCCCGTTGTCGAAAATTTAAAGAAGGAATATTTTGCGCTTAAAGTCAGCAGGGCTTTGTGTAACGGCACGTAAATTATTTGCTTGCCGTAAGTATTGTCGCCCCGTTTTGCAGGGGTAAGATTTGTCGCTTTCGTCAATGCGTAACGAAAATCGTATTGCAGAAAACCTGCCAATAATTGTTGCGAGAGGGAGAGTTCCAGCCCTTCCGATTTTACCCGTGAAACATTGCGCGGAATTTGCAAGGCAAGCCTTGTGGGCACCCAAATAATTTTGTCGTTTGTAAAAATATTAAAGTACGTTAACTCGAACCTTCCCCCGCCCGCAAAATCAAATATTTTTTTAACTGTAACATCAAACGAATGATATTTTTCTCCTTTGAGATTCGAATTTCCAAAAAGCCCCGAGTAAAATCTTTCGTTAAAAGTCGGATGCCTGTAATTGTTTTTAAACGAAAGGATCAATCTTAAACTCTCCGCTCCTTTCGGCGAAAACAGCAGCGAAAAAGCGTTCGACAAATAAGAATAGTGCTCCCTCCTTCCAATTTCCTCATTTAACAGCCGGTAATTTACACCTGTGGAAAAAACAATTTCCTTAAAAATATTTGTAAAATTTAATTTGTAAGAAAAGCTCGTCATAATCACGTTTTCATTTCTCTCCGCAGGTATTTTACCTGTTTTCATTCCAACCGCCGAGGCAATGTCATCAACACTTGCCTCGTTAAAATAATGCCCTGCGGTAAACTCGTAATTTTTCCCGTTGAGCATGTATTTATTTAAGACGGAAAAGCCGTTCAAGTGCGAAAGCTGAAACTTGGTTGCGTAAAACATTTCGCCCGTAGGATCATTGATTGCCAATTTTTGCAGATTAAAAGTCAGCACGGATTTCCACGAACTCGACTTGTTAAGCGAGAAATCCGCCGACAAAATTCCGAGCAAAACATCGGAAAGAGAGGACGCCTTGCTTGACGAGAAATTGTTTGTTACAACAAAACCGGGAAGACCGCTTAACAAATGTGAATAATGGGAGTAAAACTTCACCACTGCTCCGCCGGGTTTCCACACAGCCTCCCCGCTTAAAAATGATTTGGAGTAAAAAGCATTTTGGCGTGAGTGTTTTTTGTTCTCAAAAAAATACTCGTACTTGTTTGGCGAAAAAGAACGGTCTGCATTGAAAGAAAAGTTAAAAAGTTCCGTTGATTTTTTAATTGAAGCAAAATACTCCTGCCCCGAATTCGAACTTAACGTAACTCCTGCGGTGGCAAAATTTTCGTTATTTAAATTACCACTCGAAAGTTTAATAATCCCGCCGCTTGTGATAAAACCGTCTGTGGAGCTTTTCACATATTCTATTTCTCCAATTCCCGAAGGGGGCAGGTTTGAAAAATTAAAACTCCCTGTACGTAAATCGTTAACCCGCGCTTCGTTAAAAAGAACAAGCGTATTTTCAGAGCTCATTCCGCGGGAAGAAACGGTTTGCAGTCCCCCGTAATCTTTCACAAAAAGCAGTGTCTTTTTTCTTAACAAGTCTCCTATTTTTGTAAAGCCTGCCTTGGTTTCCCGGCTTACTTTTATTTTTGTCTCAAGCTCGGTTGCCTTATTTAATGATTTATTCCCAATTACCTTCACCTCACCCACTTCAATTGCACGAGGCATCAGCCAAATAATTTTCTTGCGTAACGCCGAGCCGTAAGAAACTTTTTTTGAAAAATAAGAAATGTGGGAAATCTTAAGAGTATCTTCCGCTCGAAAATTACCGAGATTAAACCGCCCGTTTTCATCCGTAAACACTTCATTGTTTTCGGATTCAATTAAGGCATTACCAAGCGGTTTACCGGAAAGGGAATCCCTTACCTCAATAATTTGAGAGTAAACACTCCCGCTTAAAAACAACAGGAGCAGTGCTATTTTCGAAATTTTAAACACAATCCTTCTTCAACTATTTGAAAATAAAAATCAAATAGTCAAATAATTAACACCGGTAGGATTATGAAGGAATTATTCGGTTTGACCGAAAAAGTTAATTCACCTCACCCGCGAAGGTTAATTAATTTGACTATTCACGGCAGGTCTCCTGGCTTAGGACTCCGAAAGACGCCTTCCCATCCCGATTTTCCCGGAACAGTGGCATTTGTCCGACGGATTAACGTCCATCACAGTTGCGGGGCAGCGCCGGATTTTAACCGGCTTCCCTATTAAGCTTACGCACCGTAAATTATTTTGAAAGAACGCCGGAAACTTAAACAATTAAATTTTATTAAGCAAGAGAAACAAATCTCTGAGAACAGACGCTCAACGATTGGCACAGGTTTAAAATCGGTGGCAAAATATTATCATTGTATTTTTATTTCGAATATTTTG
>JALWGH010000176.1 GCA_027013735.1 Melioribacteraceae bacterium | reverse complement strand
AATACGGCTATGTAAAACGATATTTAAGAAGGTGAAAGATAATGAGCAAAACGGCAACTGTTAGAGCGATGATTGACCCGAAGAAAAAAGAGAAAGTATCTAAAATACTTTCGCGTTTAGGGCTCAATCATTCCGAGGCAATAAATATATTCTATAGCTTAATTGAAGAATACAATGGACTTCCTTTTAATCTTCAACTTCCGCAGAAAGGAAACCCTAATAATAATGTTAGTCCTGAGGTTTTAACCTCCTTAAAAGAAAGTGTCAAAAAAAATTATCGGCTTGGCAAGCTGTTGGCTAAATGAAAAAATCCGCTCTCTGAAACCAATCTTATAGGTTGAAACCCGTGGTTAGTGAAACGTTGCTTTTGCCAGAGATAAATAATCTAAACTAAAATCATCCAACAATGCATTCATCCGGTCATCCAAAATTTTCTATCTATCTAACATTCATTTTTCTCTGTTCACTATTCACCGTTATCTGTTCTTTGAAAAGGTCTAGCGTCTTACTTTTCGCGGCGTAGCCCGAGCAAAGCGAGGGCGAAGACGGACGTCTAACGTCTCGCTTCTAGCGTCTCGCGTTTAACCATTTCTTATTTCTCGTTTCTTCTTTCTTATTTAATCACCGTAATTTCCACACGCCTGTTTTTCTCCCGTCCTGCGCGGGTCTTGTTTGTTGCAATCGGGTACGCCGGACCCATTCCAATTGTTAAAATACTGTTTGCGGGAATGTCGGAATTTTCGACCAAATATCGTTTAATTTCAGCGGCTCGCTTACGTGAAATTTTCTCGTTGTACCTCACCGAACCGACATTGTCGGTGTAGCAGCGGATTTCAAGTTTTGCTTTCGGGAAATTTTTTAAGTATTCGATGAACTTATCGAGTATTCCTCTGGCTTTTTTATTAAGGAGCGAACTTCCCGAAGCAAACTTAATTCCCGTTAATTTAACCAACGTCTTTTTGCCGTGGGAAAGAAAAACCGCTTCGTCGGGGGAAAACATCTTTTCGGCTTCATTAACTACCGGTTCTTTTTGTCTAACAACTTTTTCCGCTTTTGCTCTTTTAACTACCACCTGTTTTTTCTTTGTTTTCTCGGAAGGAAACAACTCCCAGCTTTTTACAACATCTTCGGGGCTTTCTTTTTTATTTTCGACCTTTGAAACAATTTCCGAAACTTTAAGAGCTTGCAGAGAATAATCCTCCGCTTTGTCCGCCATTGCAAGGACGTTTTGCAAACTATAGTCGCTCTTGGAAAGTTCTTTTTCCGCAAAACTCAACATTTCGCGGGCTTGCTTGTAAAGCTTCGGAGAATACTTTTCAGCGCCGGCATCCTTTGCCCTGCCAAAAGCTTTCATTGCATTAAACAGAGCCGTCTTTTTGCTCGGATTAAGTTTCGGAGCAAGCGCATTCTTTTGGGAAACAACCACATTGTGTTTTAAAATCTCGTCTTCCCAAGTTGACGCACCGCTGTTAATGTTCTTCAATATCTTTGTAATTTCCCGGGCGGTTTGTACTTCCCGCACCACCTTCATTATTAAATCTATTGCTTTGTTAAAATTTTCATCCGTTTCAATCAACATATTTTTAGCAACGCCCAAATCCGCAATGCTTTGTTTTAATGTTTCGGGTGCGTATTTCTCGGCTCCTTCTTCCTTGGCATATTTTATTCGCAGTTCCGCATCCCTTACGTAATAATTCTTCCTCGCGCTGTTGCGTGCATAGCCGTATTTGAACGTCCCTTTTGTTGCAAACACTTTCGCATCCGTATTTTCTTCGTCCTCAAAACTGCTTACCGCTTCTTTCAACAATTCTTCCGCCGTTTTCCATGCTTCGGGAGCGTAAACTTCCGCGCCTGCAACTTCCGCTTCTTTTCTTATTCGAATGATGTCGGGATAATTGTCTTCAAACTTCTTTGCTTTAGCCGTAGCTTTTGCAAAATTATTTTCCGCCTCAAGAATTGTGTTTTGAACGTCGGCAAGACTTTCTTCGTCGTTAATTTGCTCCAGCGCATCGTAAAACAAATCCATTCCGTCGGAAAATTCGTCCGGCGCAATTACCTCAGCCGCATTTTGATAAGCGTCGTTCAACGGAGCCCAATTGTAAATAAGCATTTTTGCTTTGTTTGCGTAAGCAATGGCATCTTTAAAATTATTGTTAATCTTGGGAACGTTCGAAAGAGCATCTTCTATTTCCCCGTCGTTAAAAGTTTCAACCGCATCTGCGAAATTTTCTTCTGCATTGTTCCAAGCTTCCTCGGCAAGCAAATCGGCATTTAAGTCAAACGCTTCCTGCCGTAGTTTAAGAACGGAAGCAAATGCGGTTTGTCTGTTTTTTAACGGCTTTTTAATCTCTTCCAATTTTTTTAGGCACTGTTTAAAATTGTTCACGGCATCGGGCAAATCCTCATTGCTTTTTTTAGCCTCAACCGCCTCGTTGAAATACTCGAGGGCTTCTTCGAATTTATCGGGCAATAAAATGCCGGCGTTATTCATCATCGCTTCGTAAACGGCATTACCCGCCTTTGTGTAAAGGCTATCGTAGCTTTCCTGCGCGTAAATCGACAAAGTTACGCCGGTTAAAAGAAAGAGGGCTAAAAATAATTTCGTTTTCATGGCTTAATTCCTGTTGAGTCTTGATGAGCGGTTTCAAATTTTTGTAGCTTTAACGTATCCAACGTAGCGCTGCTAACTGTGTAGCGGATAATTTCCCCAGTATCATTTACTGTTTGGAAAACGGAAATCAAGAAATCGTACGAGGCGCTGTCCAACTCGGCTTTTGTTGTTCCAACTATTACGGAGTAAGCATCGTCCGTGTTTGTACCCGTAACATTAAAATAAGCCGTCGAATCGTAAAGATCGTATTCCGTGGAGTCCGGTAATTTTTCAAAGACTTTTGCGTAAACGGGGAAAGTCCGGTTGCGGTCAACATTGACATCGAAGTGCAGTTTCCTCCGGCTCGTGTAAGAGTCTTTGTCCAAATCGACGAAGTCGGTCCACCAAACTTTGTCTATTGTAAAGTGGAAAGTATCCTCATCCTCCGTTTCCAATTTTACATTACTCAGAGCGGGCGTATTTTCTTCGTCGCTTATTACTACAAGTGTGTTTGTTCCTTTTTCGTAAAGTTCAACCCGGAAATCGTATTCTCCGTGGTCAAAATCGTTCGGCGCTATTCCCACAGGAATGGAAACAGTGTCGTTAGGCGAGGAGTTCGTGATTGTAAAACTTAAGTCTGCGCAAAGATTGTCTTGGGAATACTCCGCCTCCGAAGCGGATTTGTAATAAACCTTTGCTTCCAAATTTCTTGTTACGTCGGCGTCGTTATTGGCGTCCAAAACCAAATAAGCGTAACTCCAGTAGCCGTCTTGGTCGTTGTCAAAACCATCGCGCCAGTAAACGTTAAGCGAGTAACTATTGTCCGTCTCCGTCTTTTCGAAAGCGTTGTTGTAAAGAATCAGGGAATCCTTCTTTCCTGTTGCCGCCTCCTTGCGGCTTCCGCCTTCTTCGTAGATTTCAATTTTAAAGTTGTAGAGTCCCCTGTCAAGTTCTCTGTTCGGTTTTCCAACCGGAACGCCTAAAATATTATCGTGGTTCTTTCCAATCGCAAGGGTTTTTCCGTAAAAGCGTAAAATGTAAATTCCGAGGCTTCAACGGGCTGGTAAAAAACCCGTCCCCTAATGGCTCGGGAAACATCCTCTTTCAAGTGAACGTCGAAATTCAACTTACGGTAGGAAGTAAACCCGTCGTGGTTTGCGTCAATGGAATCGGACCACCAAACGGAATCAATCGAGTAAGTGTAATCCGGTTCCTCTTCCACTGTTTTACACCTTTGAGAAAGAAAAACAAGAACTATGGCAAAAACGGCAAAAATTATTTTTCTAATCACTTTTATTTCTCCTTAATTTTAAAAGAACCTGCGCCGTTACTTCTCGGCGGGGAATCTGTTTTCTACAGGCACTTGTTCAATAGGTATTCTTGTGTAACGCAATTCGGGACGATACGTTTTCCCGTACTGTGCTCCCGGGTGGTATGTCAGACAGACATCAAACCCTAATCTTCCTATCCCAATCGAAAAACAAACCTTGAAATAACCGTCGGAATGAATTGAAATAGTGGCTTTAAGTTTAAAGCTGGCGTGAAATATGCTAAACGAAATCCTACCACGCAGACTTACTTTCCCTTTGAAAGAAACCACTCCCGACGTATGCGCAAGAGTAACGTCAAGGCTCATACTGAAATGAATGGAAAGACTGTGCCACGAAGCCGAGAAACTGTTTTTGGCGTATCCGTTAAAATAAAAATCTCCGTTGTCATAAACGTATCCTTTCACCCCAACCCTTTGGAAACCCGCAATCACAACCTCCCCGGAAAACTTCATCTGAGTCGGGTCAATGTAAAAGTCCGTATGCCCCATATCTATTGAGAAATTCGGAAGATTAAGGTAGGTTTGCATCTTAAAGCCCATAGACCAATCGGAAAGACTTGTGCCTATTGAGCCGTAAAAAATTTCCCTTGTTTGGTAAGGGGACAAATAATCAAGGAAGTCGAAATCTTTTGTAATTACTTCCTTAAGGAAATCGCTAACCGAAACAGGCGGATCTTCCCGCAAACCGACAAACCTGAATTTGGTCGTTCCGTCGCTCTTCATAGCCAGTTCGGATGTTGCCGTTCCGAGCGTAACCTCTACCCCCAGCCAATCCAGCCTCGAGTCATCAAGATTCACTTTCCCGTTAATTCCAACCGCAAAATCCGAATTTTTCCCGGAAAAGAAATTCTTTTCGTCCGTATCAACATCCGAATTAAATTTAACCACGGCTTCTCCCGAAATGGAAATCGGATAATCCATTACGGGAATTGTCCCGCTGATGTAAATATTTCCGTTAAACGGGTACATTGGCATTTCGGGTTCGTTTACCAAAGGAGTGAACGGAAGGAAGCCTTGAGCCGAAAAAGCAATACCGGCGTCGCTAATGCTTCCGATTACGGTGTTATCGAGATCCCCTTGCACAAAAAAGGACGGGTCTGATGGGTCAATTGCCATTTTCTTAATATTTTCCAGCGAGGAGCTTGAAATGTTAATTGGAAAAGGATTGGGGTTTTCGTAATAAAAATAATAACGGTCGGGATTTACAGGCCATTCAAAACTTCCCGTATCAAAATCACTTCCCTTTTTCACTCCTACAGGCATAGTCATCATTGCGGGAACGTTAAAATACTTAAATATTCCTTCCTCGGGAATGTGGAACTCCGCATAGCCTTTGAAATCGTTGAAAACATTGTTGTCATAATCTTGGGCATCCTTTGCAAATAGGTTGAAATCCCCGTTTGACAAACGGATGTCTCCGAATTTCGAATTTTCAACGTAAAGGGAGCCACGAATCCTAACCACACTTAAAGAGTCGTCACCTTTGTTTGAACCTTTGTGCCTTAAAACAACACTTTCGTGATTCGCTCTAAGGACAATTCCGTTTTGTCCTCCGCCCAAATTAAAATCAGCCGGATCGGGTTCCAGCGGTACTACCTCAAACGGGTCGATTGGTTCTACAAAATTTTCTTTCGTGCATTGAGTTAAGCCTACAACCAAAATAATCAATGCTGCAAGGTAAAGCGTCAATTTAATATTCTTTGACATTTTAATTCCTAATTATTAAAAATTAATTCTGTAACCGATTGAAACGTTTATTAAATTTGCTCCGGGGAACAACTTGTACTGCATCGTTAAATCCCCGGGTTTGGGCTCATCGCCGAAAACGGCTTCTTTCGGAGAGTTCCAAAACAGATATTGAACACCGAGGAATATATTCCAGAAGTTAATGTCGAACCCGCCGCCGCTCAAATACGCAAAGCCTTTTGTTCTAAGAAGCGGGTAATATTCGGGGATGTTGGGGTATTTAAAATTTTCAAAACTTGCTTTCCAATAGCCCCCGCCGAGCGTTCCGTAAAAATCCAAGTGGTTGTTAAAAAGTCTTAGAACATGAACATTCAAGAAAAAATAATAAAGCTGCGACTTAAGCAAAAACATTCCCGAATGGGACTGCGAGAACAATACTCCGATGCCCGGCGTAATAATCCAATTAGCCCTGCCGAAAGTAATGAAACCGCCCATTGGATTTTTCTTTTTTTGCAGATTCTTTTCGTAGGGGATGTCCAAGGCGCTGTAGAAATAGCCGAGCGAGAGGACAAAGTTCTTTTTCTCCCAAACAATATCGTCGTGTTTGATGAATCCCGCAAGGGGGTAAAGGGATTTTACCCACAGGGCGTTGGGGATGTCTTTTTCAACCAGAAGCAAAACTTTTTCCCCTTCTTTTAACACCCCTACCGTCTGCGCAGCATTGTACGGCTGGATTTTTACGAAGTTGAATTCGTTTTTACACTCCCGGACAACTATTTCACTGTTTTGCTTTAGCCCCTCCTGAGGCTTGTTTCCAAAACGAATGTCAAGAGCTTTTTTCTCTTCCGGCGTAATTAAAGATTTTACCGGCAGAAAGCCTCGAACAGGGAAAACAATTCTCGCCCAGCCGAAACGAACAGGTAGCCTTTCGTCTTTTACGATTATTACTTTGTCTAAATAATAGACTTTGCCTGTAACTTTTGCGCTATCGTTTTCTTCGGCACGCACCTTGACTTCCCCGTCTTTCACAAACATTGTTTTGTAAATCCAGTCGGAATTCTGCGCAAAAAGGAAAGATGCGCTTAAAAGAAAAAAGATCAGCGCTGCCTTCACGTATTGATGCATTTTCTTCTCCTAACGGTTTAACAAACCGTGAATTAAGTGTTTCCTAAACGAGTTTTTATTTTAACTAAATCGATTTTTATTATTTCATTAGCTTGCCGTAACGAACAGTGAAAAACAAATGTTGCTCGGTAGTCCTACTGCGGAAAACCTTTTTCTGTGCTTTCCCGCAGTGAGAAGTTCGTGTAACAGAGTCGTGACCTTTTCTCCGAGAACACTGTAACTTCCAACTACCACGTTTACGGCCGAAGGAGTGGAAAACCGAATTGTTGTTGTGGGAGATATCCCTTTGTCTCTAAAAGACCCGGGATAATTTTGAGAGAGGTTAAACTCTGAAGAGAAATATTTGTAATTGTTAACTTCCGTTGATTTGGTTTTAACGATTGAAGAAAAATTGTCCCGTTTTTGAATTCTATTAAAAACTTTTAAAATTCCTTTGAGCGCCCGGATTGAGTCGAAAATTTTATTTTGATGTGATAAACCTGATTGGAAGAAGGATTTTGTGTGGTGGTTCTGTGCCCAAATAGAAACAGAAACAAAACACGCCACTATTATGTTCTTTAACATTATGGCGCCTTAAAATTAGTTTTATTGTTTTTGGCTCCGCAAAAGCGGAATTATTTTCTTTCCCTTCTAAAACACTAAACTAAAATACAAAAATAAAATTAATGTTTGCAACATTAATTAGCAAATGTAAAATTTTTATTTTTCGGTACAAGTTTGGTACAAATTCAAATTGGGCGGAAAAAACATTTTTGTTATTGAATGATTATCCTTAATTTAATAAGGTTCTTTAAATTCTTTTCAGAGCTGACCCCACTAACTTTATCTTTAAAACTTCGGAGGCACTATGAAAAAATTTTTCTTCGTTTTATTGTCTATCTCATCTTTACTCTTTGCCCAAAACAAATGGAACTTAACTTGGAAGCTGGGACCAATGCCCTTTCAAGACAAAACCGCCGGTTCCGAAATGGCAATAGTAAAAGCCGGGTTCGACACCGACCAAGACGGCTGGGGTGAATTCATCTGCGCTTACACCGACTTGGACTCGAACTTCATCACAATGTACGAAGCATCTGCTGACAACACCTACGACCTCGTTTGGTACTGGAAATATCCCGTACGCTCAAATTCTTTTGCGGGCATTGCTGTTGGGGATATGGACAACGACGGAGTAGTTGAAATAATCACTACACTACCTACTGATATTGGGCAAGGCGACCCCAATCCTCCGCGCTTGTGGGTGTTTGAATGGAACGGTGTTGTAGGCGAAAACAAATACGGAAAATATTCCGAAGGCAGCAACACGCCGGAACCAACCAGCGTTTGGAATTACGGCGTTCCCGACAACACGGACTACCGCCCTTACAGCTTAACCGTAGAAGACATTGACAACGACGGCACAAACGAGCTTATTACCGGCGTAAGAAAAAGCGACAGAGGCAGGGAAGTAAACGTTGCTTCCGTTTCCGGTCAATTCGGGCTTTTTGCCTCGTGGCAAACCGAATATGATTTAAACGGACTTGGCGGTGGCTCACTTTACAGCACAACCACTGGGGATTTGGACAAAGACGGAAACAAAGAAATTTATGCAATGATTTGGAACAAATTCACGTTGAAAATTCTTGAAAACCAAGGAGACGGCAACTTCGTAATGGCAAGTGAGTTAGACCAAATCTACGACGCACAAGGAATTGACTACGGAGCTTTGGACGGAATTCGCGTTGCCGACGTAAACGGAGACGGAGTAAACGAGCTCTACATTGCCGGAACAGAGCCTGAAAACACGGTATTCATTATTTCCAACATCTCCGATGTCTCAACGATTACAGCCGACGACGTTAAAGAGCTAATCCACCTTCCCCGAAAAGGCGAAGGTAAATTGCGCGCAATGTACATTGCCGACCCCGACCACGACGGCAAGACCGACCTAATGATTGCCGGCGAAAGAAACGGCAGGATTTACGACCTTGAATACAATGGCTCGGGCGACCCGGCAGATTCAACCAACTGGACAGTAAACGTTGCGTTTGACATTTGGGATTACAGCGGCTTTTCCCCCGACTCGTCTGTTACATTAACTCCGCGCTTGTTCTACGGCTGTCCTGCCGGCGATATGGACAAGGACGGAAAAGACGAGTACGTTTTTGTCAACTACAGCTCTGATTTCAATATGTGGGACGATGACGGAACGGTTTGGGTAATCGAAGCCGAAAATCAGGCAAGCGCCGTTGAGGATAATGGAATTAAGCCTTCCTCTTTCTCGCTTTCCCAAAACTACCCGAATCCTTTCTCTAAAGGAATAAGCGGAAATGCCACCACAACAATTAACTACAATTTGGCGAAAGCATCTAACGTTTCACTTAAGGTTTACAACTCACTCGGTCAAGTCGTAGCAACATTAGTGAACGCTAACAAACCCGCCGGTAGATTCAGCGCAACTTTTAACGCCAAAGACCTCCCGAGTGGAATTTACTTCTACCGTTTACGTGCCGGTAATTTTGTCCAAACACGCAAAATGATTTTGGTTAAATAAGAAAAATTAAACCGGCGTTTTTCAAGGGAGGTTCAACACCTCCCTTTTTTGTTTTCGGTTACCAAACCTACGGGTTGAAACCGCTATTAATAAGACAATGCCCTCACCAAAGAGAAATAATCTAAGCATAAACCATCCAACAACACACTCATCCAGTCATCCAAGAATTTGGTTTAATTTTCCATTTTCAACTTTCAATTAAATAAGTCTTAAGTGACGAGTGTGACGAGTCTCAAGTCTCTGTTCACTGTTATCTGTTCTCTGAATAAGGCTTCTTGCTTGTCGCGCCGTAGTTCCCGCAAATACGGGACAAGCAAGCAAAGCGCAGACGAAAGCGGACTTGTCGCGCCGTAGCCCGAGCAAAGCGAGGGCGAAGACGGACGTCTAACGTCTTGCTTCTTGCGTCTCGCGTTTAACCATTTCTCGTTTCTTCTTTCGGTACAAGTTTAAATTAGGTGGCAAAAAATAGAAGAAATAAGAAACCAGAAATAAGAAATGGTAAAATTCAAGACGCAAGAGCCTAAACACAAACCGTAAATAATTGAAATTTAATTTCTTCGATACCTTCGGCATCGGTTTATCTTTCCTCTATTTTCTTCTATTTACATTCGACCCCGTTGGGGTCGTAATAATCTATTTTACAAAAACCATTTCGCAGATAGACAACTTTCTCTTTTCCTTACGGGAAAGAGCAGGATGCTTTTTAATACTGTTTCCGAAAGAATCCCGAAGGGATTCAATGTTGATAGCAAAAGAATCAAAATTGAAGAAGAACCCTGAAAGGGTTCAAGTTTTAAGAGCAAAATATTCGAAATAAAAATACAATGATAATATTTTGCCACCGATTTTAAACCTGTACCCTTCTTTCTTCTTTTTTAGTATTGAATTTTATGCGGTGAATAGCTATAATACGGCTATGTAAAACGATATTTAAGAAGGTGAAAGATAATGAGCAAAACGGCAACTGTTAGAGCGATGATTGACCCGAAGAAAAAAGAGAAGGTATCTAAAATACTTTCGCGTTTAGGGCTCAACCACTCCGAGGCAATAAATATATTTTATAGCTTAATTGAAGAATACAATGGCCTTCCTTTTAATCTTCAACTTCCGCAAAAAGGAAACCCTAATAACAATGTTAGTCCTGAGGTTTTGACCTCCTTAAAAGAAAGTGTCAAAAAAAATTATCGGCTTGGCAAGCTGTTGGCTAAATGAAAAAATCCGCTCTCTGAAACCAATCTTATAGGTTGAATCCCGTGGTTAGTGAAACGTTGCTTTTACCAAAGAGAAATAATCTAAACTAAAATCATCTAATAATGCATTCATCCGGTCATCCAAGATTTTCTATCTAACAATCATTTTTCTCTGTTCACTATTCACCGTTATCTGTTCTCTGAAAAGGTCTAGCGTCTTACTTGTCGCGGCGTAGCCCGAGCAAAGCGAGGGCGAAGACGGACGTCTAACGTCTAACGTCTCGCCTCTAGCGTCTAGCGAAGAAAATTTCGGCTCTATGTCGATCTCTGTGGGTAAAAAGTGGTAAATTAGAAAATCAAAAATAAAAAAATGAGAGAAAATGAATAGCAAACAAATCTTTGCAGTAGCATTAGGATTACAAAGTC
>JALWGH010000175.1 GCA_027013735.1 Melioribacteraceae bacterium | reverse complement strand
GTTCATTAATTGAACTGTTAAACGGTTGTATCTTAAAAATCAAGAAGCGACAGGTAGAGTAAAATAGAAAGTAGTCCCTTTGCCCAATTCACTTTCCACCCAAATTTTACCGCCGTTTTTTTCAATCATGTCTTTACAAATAATCAATCCCAATCCCGTACCCGATTCGCCTGCAGTTCCTATTGACGAATGGTGAGAATCCAGGCGGAATAATTCTGCCTTTGTTTCTTCGTCCATTCCCACACCCGTGTCGGAAATTGTAACGGTAACAAAATCTTTTTCTAACTTGGCATTGAGTTCGATTTTCCCGCCGGGCTCGGTAAATTTTATTGAGTTGTTTGTCAAATTTCTAATTACGGTTTGAATCATATTTTTATCCGCAAACACTGTGATTCCCTCAGGAATGGAATTGATTATCTCAAGATTTTTCTCCTTCGCTTTGTCGAGTAAAATCTCAACCGATTCGTCGCCATGCGTACGCAAATCAAATTTTTCGGGGGATACCATAACCTTTCCCTTTTGTAAATGAGCCCACTCAAGTAAATTTTCAAGCAGTCTAAAAACTTTCATTCCGCTTTCGTAAGCGTGACTAATAAATTGATTCAGTTCCTCGGGAGGCAAATTTTCGGATTCAGCACGTAACAAATCGAGGAAACCCAAAAGCGTGGAAAAGGGACTTTTTAAATCATGAGCAATAATGGAAAGGAACTTATCTTTGGTTGCATTCAGTTCTTTTAATTCTTCGGAATATTTCCTGAGTTTTTCTTCCGCTTCCTTTTGTTGGGTAATGTCGCGGGAAACTCCAACAATACCTGTAATGTTTCCAAATTCGTCGTAAGTAGGAACTTTAGTAACCGACGCCCAAAAAGTTTCTCCGTTTTCCCGAATAACTTTTTCAATTTTATTTATCATTGGTTTGCCCGTTTGAATAATCTTCATTTCGTCGTTAAATGCTTCAAGAGCGGTTTCCTTGTTGAAAAAGTCAAAGTCGGTTTTGCCAATTGCGTCTTCTTCGCGCAAAATGCCAAGGACTTTTGCTTGCGCCTTATTGATTCTAATAAATCTGCTGTCCTTGTCCTTGAAATAAATAGTATCGGGGATGTTGTCCATTAAAGTGTGGAGAAGATTTTTCTCGTACTCCACTTTACGAAGTGCTTTTTCCTTTTCCGTAATATCCCTGTAACTCCAAACCCTGCCAATTATTTTGTCGCCAAGATACTGTGGCTGTGTAAAGCGCTCGAAAATTCTCCCGTCCTGTAATTCCAAAATATCCGAGGCTTTTTCTTCGGGAAAATCGTAAAGCATATTAATCCGCTTAATGTAATAAGCCGGGTCTTTTAGTTTTTCGTAAACAAAATCTAAAATGACGCCGTGTTTCTTTTGTTTAAGAACATCTTCGGGAATTTCCCACAACTCGAGGTATCTCTTATTGTAAAGTTTTATCTTGCCTTCCAAGTCCACAACAAGAATGCCGTCTTCTGTAGATTCAAGAGTTGAGCTCAATAAGGAAAGCGAATTACTAAGCTCCTCGTCACTCTTCTTCTTTTCAATTGCAAGAGCAATTTGTTGGGAAACGTAACTAAGAATATCTTTTGATTGTTCGTCGTAACGGATTTCTTTGTCGTAGCTTTGAACTGCAATAACGCCAATTGTTTTTCCTTGAGTTCTTAAAGGAACGCCCAGCCAATCAACAGGTAGTTCGCCAATCAGCTCTATTTCGCCTTGCCGGGCTAATTCCAAATAAGATTCTTTTGTAGCTAAAAAAGGTTTTGAAGACCGAAGCACATATTCGGTAAGTCCGCGCCTTAATTTTCTTGGCTTGGGAGGTTCGTCGTATTCGTCAATAAAATAAGGGAAAGAAATTATTTCCGTTTCGCTGTCGTAAAGAGCAATGTAAAAATTTTTTGCCGGAATTAGTTTGGCAACATTCTGGTGAATTTCCCGGTAAAGTTCTTCGAGGGTTATTTGCTTAAGAAGTGTGTGTGAAATATTAAAGAACACCTGCCGGATGGTTTCGAGCTTTTTTGTCTCCGTAATATTCAATCCAGAAACTTGAACTCTGTACAAGTAACCTGCTTTTAAAATAAATTTCAGATTAAAACCAAACCAAAACAGCTGTGCATCTTTACTGACAATAGGAATTTCAAAATAATGAACTTTCGCTTCGAAAGGATTTAGCTCTTTTAATTTCTTAACAAACTCTTCACGCTTTTCGGAGAAAATCAAATCAAAGATTGTTTTGTCACTTAATGCCGTTAATTCGTAGCCAAGTAGAGTTTTGAAAGTTTCATTAATGTAGGCAAATTTCCATTCGGGTGTAAGTCTGAAAATTACCTCAGCCGAATTTTCAACTATTGTGCGATATCGTTCTTCGTTTTCTTTTAAAGTTATTTCGGCTTTCTTAAATTCGTCGATATCGCGGATTACCGCCATTGCAAATTTTTCGCCCAATTGCTTAATTCGAGTAAGAGAAACCGAAGCGTAAAATGAAGTTCCGTCGCTCTTAAGAAATTTCCATTCGTAGTGAATCGAATCTTTCTTTTGTAATTCTTTAACAACTTCCGAAATTTTGGAAAACAAGGAAATATTATTATCCTGAAACTTGGACGAAAAGACCAAAAGGGATTTACCAATAAATTCTTCTTTCTTGGCTTTAAATAACGCCAATGCTCGATTATTAATATCAACTATTTTAAGTCCGTCAAGAACAACTATTGCATCGATTGTTCTTTCAATTAATTCCGTAAAAAAATCTTTTAGAATTTCAATAGTGGAGGAATTATTACCTGTTTTGGAATTGCTTGTGTCGGTGTCTTTTTTCCTTCCCATTAGGGCAAATCCCCAAATGATTTGAATTGGTAATGTTAATCTAATTGGTAAAGGTTTTATTTGCAATTAAAATTTTGTTAGCGTCTGCCTAACTTTGTACGGATTTTCGCTTTATTGGCAAAATATTTTTCGCATTTCTCCTCCGGAAATTTTGTGTTTCGTTCGCTAAGCCAACGAGTTGAAACCCGTGGTTAATGGAATGTTCCTCGCGCCAAAGAATTAGCACAGATTGCAAGCAATCTACGCTACGGTTCAATATTACTCCTCTCCCCACATGATGTTGTAAAAACAAAAAAGAAAACGTCATTGCGAATCGCGACTTGTCGGGATGAAGCAATCTGTCGTTTATTCAACTTTCGATTTTTGGCAGACAGATTGCTTCGCTTCGTTACACTTCGCTCGCAATGACATTCCATCCGTCATTGCGAAGGAGCGTAGCGACTGAAGCAATCTGCGCTACGAAAATCAAGCTATCCAATAATCCAAACATCCAATTATCCAAGAGTCCCGTTTGGGTGTGTACTGCGAGTGCTTTTTGGATGACTGGATGGTTGGATGAATGGATGAAACAATCATAATTATTGAGCAATAATCATTTTTCTCTGTTTATTATTATCAGTT